>DASTYD010000027.1:0-9287 GCA_035765175.1 Gaiellaceae bacterium | reverse complement strand
GACGCCCCCATAATCACCGGGAGCCGACGACAACTGAGCCAGCGACGAGAAAATCGCGCCAGTCGGCGGACGCGACGGCGCCCGCCCACACGCGGCCAAAATCTCGCCCGCCCGAGCATTCATCTGCATCTCGACCTTGTTCAGGTCGATAGTCGCGCACAGGCTGGACTCACTCTTGCCCGCGCTCGCACCCGTCGCGATCACGCCTGTCAGCACGATCGCAAGAGACACGAACGCGGCAAGCCACGGCCAGCGCGCGTGGTGTCGCTTGTGCACAGCAAAACCTCCCCTACCCTCGATGATTTCGCCCCCCACTTCAGGAAGCCTCACCTGGTTTCTACAACGTTGGTCGGCTGTTTTCAATGCGCTGGCCGCCGGAAGGTGACCCAACTTGCGGCGTTCCGCGGGGCTATTGAGCCTTCGCGGCGAGGGTGCTAGCTTCCGACAACGTTCGTTCTACGATCGACGAGGGGGAGAGCCCAGATGAGGAAGTACCGCGCAGCAATCGCGCTGTCGATGACGGCTCTGGTCGTCGCAATTCTCGGCCAGACGTCAATCGGTAACGCTGCCGTCGGAGCCGCGCGGGTCGCGCTCTTCGCGGAGAATGCCGCCAAGGTCAACGGCATCCAGGCTTCACGTAGGCCGATGCCCGGTCGGCTCCTCGCGCTGAATGCGAAGGGCAAGCTCCCCTCCTCGGTGCTCCCGATCGGTCGCAGCGCACCCGGCGGGTATACCCACACGTTCATCGTCAGCCCTGACATCGATCCCGTGGCGGCAGGACGCGTACTGCGCCAGACCGTCTCCGCAATCACCGACGCCTCCGCCTCGAACCCGTACCTCGTCAAGATCGAGCCGGGGATCTACGACCTCGAGGCGAACTCGCTCTTCATGCGCCAGTACGTCGACATCGAGGGCTCCGGCGAGGGCGTCACCACGATCACCTCCGCGCTCGGCACGGGATCGGGCACGGTTGTCGCGGCCAGCAACTCAGAGCTCCGATACGTGACGGTCAAGAACACCGGCGAGCCGAACCAGCAGGTCGTGGCGATCTTCAGCGAGACGGCCTCGCCGCGACTGAGCCACGTGACTGCGAGCGCGAGCGGCGGCTCGGAGAACTACGGCATCCACACCTCGAACGGGAGCCCGATCCTGAGCTACGTGACCTCGTCTGCGACCGGGGGCGGACAGTCGTTTGGCATCGCGAACTACAACAGCGTGATGACCGTGCTCAACTCGACGTTCAGCGCGGCGGACGCGGCGGGCTTCAACGCCGGCTACGTGACGACGTTCGGCGGCACGAACAGGATCACGAGCTCGACGATCACAGCGTCCGGCGGCGCGATCGCGATCGGAATGCGGGCGTACAACGGAACCCACACGCTGGCCAACACGGCCGTCTCGGCAAGCGGCACCGGAGAGACGACGGGTGTCTACATCGGCCAGAAGTCGTCCACGCCGACGATGAACATCCTCCAGTCGCGCATCTCCGGTGGGACGCACAGCATCTACTCGATCGGCGGGCCTCTGAAGGTCGGCGCCTCGCAGCTGACCGGCCCGGCGGGGACCTTCGACATCGGGACGATGATCTGCGCGAACTCGTTCAACGGGAACTACCAGCCGCTCGGTACCGGGTGCACGTAGAGCGTTAGACGCGCTTCTGCACGAGCGTCATCCCGTCGCGGACTGTGAGCATCACCGAGACGACCCTGTCGTCGTTCGCAACGTGCTCGTTGAAGTCCATGATCGCGAGCGTCGACTCGTCCCCGTCCTCCTCGACGACGCGGCCCGACCAGAGCACGTTGTCCGCGACCAGGAGCCCGTTCTCGGCGAGAAGCGGTAGCGCCGCCTCGTAGTACGCCTTGTAGTTCGGCTTGTCGGCGTCGATGAAGACGAGGTCGAACGGCCCCTCGAGCGTCTCGATCGTCTCGAGGGCCGGCCCGAGACGGATCTCGATCCTGTCGCCGAAGCTGCTCTCGTCCATGTAGCGCCGGGCGATCGCGGTCGCGTCCGGATCGACATCGCAGGTGATGATCTGCCCGTCTGCCGGGAGCTCCGATGCCATCGAGATCGAGGAGTACCCGGTGAAGGTGCCGAGCTCCAGGATTCGCCTCGCGCCGCTCAAGCGCACGAGCCGGGCGAGGAACTGGCCTTCGATGCGGCCGACCATCATCTGGGGCGCCGTCGTCTTGGCGCGCGTCTCCTCTGCGAGACGCTCGAAGAGGTCAGCCACGGGAGTCGTGTGCTCGGCCGCGTACTCCTCGACCGGTTCGTTGACGATGAAGGCCATCGAGGCCGCGGAGGCTATCGCTTCCGTCGCCCTCGGCTGACGAGCAAGGTCACCGGGCTGTCGGGCGGCAGGCGAGTCCCCGGAAGGGGGCTGATCGCGATCACCCGGCCGCGCTTGACCCGGCTCGAGTACTTGCGCCGAACCATCGCCTTGCAGTTGGCGGCCGCGACGAGCCGCTGCGCGACGGCGACCTTCCGGCGAGCGACCCCCGGGACGAGACACACGGCCGGCTGCGGCGCATCGGCGCCGTTCAGCATGACTGTGACCGTCTTCGAGCGACGGTTGGCCGTCACCAGGTCGAGCGTGCCCAGGCCGTCGAGGTCTTCGAGCGCGAGCCCGATCGGCGTTCGGCCGACCCGGACACGGAACTGCGGCCGGAACCCACCGTCGAGCTCGCCCAGCAGGACCGAGACGTCGTTCGTTCCTCGGTTCGCCGCGACGAGATCGTTTGCACCGTCGCCGTCGACGTCTCCCACTGCAACCTGCACAGGCGTGCCTCCGACCGGGTAGGACGCAACGTTCGCGAAGCGCTCGTCCCCTTCGTTGTGAACCACCGTCACGAGGTTCGTGCCGTGCGTGATCGCGAGATCGACGAGCCCGTCCCCATCGAAGTCCTCGGCGGCGAGCCCCCGCGCGCCAGGGAAACCGGCTCCCGACTCGAACGGCCTCAGGATCCCGTCTCCGTCGCCGTAGAGGACCGAGACGCCGTCACCGCTCGCCGCGACGTCCGGGGCCTCATCCGCGTTGAGGTCGGCCACGATGAGCGACGCCGCGGGGGACCGGATCGCGTACTCCCGAGGCGGCTGAAACGTGCCGTCGCGCAGACCGAGCAGCACCGAGACACTCGCGACGTTCACGTTGGCCGCGACGAGGTCGAGGTTGCCGTCGCTGTCGAGGTCACCGGTGGCCAGCGCCGACGGCGCGCGCACCGTGGTCGAGCTTCCGCGCGCCAGAGATGCATCGACCCCGACGTAGAACGTGACCTCGTTCTCCGACGCGGCTACGAGGTCGTCGCCGCCGTCGTTGTCGAAGTCACCGACTGCGAGGGACCGCGGCAGGCGGCCGGCGCCGGAGATGTCGATCGGGCGCTCGAAGCTCCCGTCCTGCCGCCCCGGCAAGAGAGTCAGGGCCGGGCCCGACGCGTTCGCCACGACGACGTCGGCGCCCCCATCCTGCGTTGCGTCGAAGACGGCGACCGAGACGGGCGCGCGGACGAGCGGGATCTCGGCGGGACGGCCGAACGTGGCGGCTGAGGCGAGGGGAACAAAGAGCAGCCCGGCCGTGACAGCGGCGGCTCCGACGGACCTCACAGTGATTTAGATGTGCGATCGCCCATTTCGGTCGGCGCTCCCGAAGAGCACGCAACCGTTGTGCCCACCCAGCCCCATGGCATTCGAGAGGGCCACCTCGACCTTGGCCTCGCGCGCCTCGTTCGGGACGTAGTCGAGGTCGCACTCCGGGTCGGGGTGCTCGTAGTTGATCGTCGGCGGGATCTTTCCCTCGTGGATCGCGAGGACGCACATCATCGCCTCGATGGCGCCGGCCGCTCCGAAGCAGTGGCCCATCATCGACTTCGTCGAGGAGACGGCGAGCTGGTACGCGTGGTCGCCGAAGATGTCCTTGAGCGCCTTGGTCTCGGCGAGATCGCCGAGCGGCGTCGAGGTTCCATGGGCGTTCACGTAGTCGACCTCCGACGGGTCCACTCGCGCGCGCGCGAGGGCCGCCCGCATCATCTCGGCGACGCCGACCGATTCGGGATCGGGTGCGGCCATGTGGTACGCGTCGTTCGAGGCCCCGTAGCCGAGCACCTCCGCGTACACCTTCGCGCCTCGCTTCTCGGCGGCCTCGAGGTCCTCGAGCAGGAGCACGCACGCACCCTCGCCCATGACGAAGCCGGCCCGGGTCGCGTCGAACGGCCGCGACGCCCGGGGCGGGTACTCCTCCTCGGCCGCGAGCCCGCGCATGGCGCAGAAGCCGGCGAGGATCAGCGGGTGCATGCAGGCCTCGGTGCCGCCGGCCAGCACCGCATCGGCGTCGCCGCGGCGAATGAGCTCTGCCCCCTCGCCGACCGCGTGAGAGCCCGTGGCGCAGGCCGAGACGGGTGCATAGTTCGGGCCGCGCAGCCCGAGCGAGATCGCGATCTGGCCGCTTGCAGAGTCGACGAGGACGCTCGGGATGAAGTACGGGGAGACACGGTCCGGCCCTCGCTCGTCGAGCACGTCGTGTTGCTCCATGATCCCTAGGAAGCCCCCGATCGCCGAGCCGAAGATGACGCCGACTCGCGCCGGGTCGAAGCCGTTCAGACCCGCGTCCTCCTTCGCCTCCACGGCCGCGGCGAGCGCGAGCAGGACGTTGCGATCGAGCCGGCGCGCCTCCTTGGTCGAAACGAGGCCGCTCGCGTCGAAGTCCTTGACCTCGGCGGCGACACGCACGGGAAAGCCGCTCGCGTCGAACGACTTGATGAAGTCGATCCCGCTCTCGCCGGCGACCGCGGCGCGCCACGTCGAGGGCGCGTCGTTTCCGATCGGCGTGACCGCGCCGAGACCCGTGACGGCGACTCTTCGCACTGGCCGCAGCTTATGCAACGCTTGACCTCTGTACCGCGTGGTCGCAATCGGGCTGCTCGTGGCCGGTCTGGGGGTAGGTGTCTCCGCGTCGGCAACGCTCGCCGTTGCCATGGCGCCGCTGCAACCGACGGCCGTCGATGCGGGCTCCACGCACACGTGTGCTGTCACGGGCGCCGGAGGCGTTCGTTGCTGGGGCTCGAACTTCCGCGGCCAGCTCGGCGACGGGACGACGCTCGCGCGAAGCGTTCCTGTCGGCGTTCGGGGGCTGAGCGGCGTCCGCGCGGTGGGAGCCGGCGATCACACCTGCGCGCTCACGATGCTCGCCGACATCAGGTGCTGGGGAGGCAACTCGAGCGGCGAGCTCGGCGACGGCACGAGGGCCGATCGTCGGACGCCCGTCCTCGTGGCCGGGCTCTCCGGCCGGGCGACCGCGCTCGCCGTCGGGCTCGATCACACCTGTGCACTCCTCGACTCGGCGACGGTTGCCTGCTGGGGCGAGAACCAGCACGGGCAGCTCGGCAACGGCACGACGGTCGACAGCTCCAGGCCTGTCCCCGTCCCCGGTCTGACGAGCGTCGCGGCAGTCGCGGCCGGGGGAAGCCACACGTGTGCGCTGACGACTGCGGGCGGCGTCCAGTGCTGGGGCTCGAACGTGTAC
This sequence comes from Gaiellaceae bacterium, assembly GCA_035765175.1. Lineage (GTDB taxonomy): Bacteria > Actinomycetota > Thermoleophilia > Gaiellales > Gaiellaceae > VAXT01. The sequence goes on along the minus strand of DASTYD010000027.1, from coordinate 3,775 downwards.
GCGCAGCTCGGTACCGGCTCCCAAGGTGGATCGAGCCTCGCGCCGGTCGACGTGCAGGGGCTGACGAGCGGCGTGGCTTCGATCGCGCTCGGGGGCGACCACAGCTGTGCTGTGACGACGGACGGCGGGGCGAAGTGCTGGGGCATCGACGATCACGGACAGCTCGGCACGGTGACCAACTGCGGCACGTTCCCCAATTGGGTGTGCACGAGCCCAGGCCCCGTCGACGAGCTCTCAACCGGGGTCGCCGCAATGACCGGGGGCCCAGATCACACGTGTGCGCGCATGAGCTCCGGGGGCCTCAAGTGCTGGGGCGAAGGCAATCGTGGCCAGCTGGGAAATGGGAACGGCTACAGCTACACGCCGGCAGACGTCGTCGGCTTCCAGACCGGCGCAGCGGCCGTCAGCGTCGGCGCAACGCACACCTGCGCGCTGACGACCACGGGCGAGGTGAAGTGTTGGGGCGACAACTCGACAGGCCAGGTCGGTGACGGAACGAAGAGGGGTCGCTCGACGCCCGTCGCGGTGCCCTCTGGCCCGTCGGGCTGTGCCGTGCCACGTCTGAAGGGGAAGACCCTTGCCGCGGCAAGAGACGACTTGGGGAGGACCGCCTGCGCGCTCGGCGCGGTCCGGCGGGCCTACTCCGGCACCGTCAAGAAGGGACGCATCGTCACCCAGCGGCCTGCGCCGGGGGCGAAGCTTTCGGCGGGTGCTCTGATCAGGCTCGTCGTCAGCAAGGGGAAGCGCGGCGGGTAGCCTTCCTCGCCGCGAATGCCGGGCCGAAACGTCCCCTTCCCGCCGATGGAGGCGGAGCTCGTCACTGAGCTTCCCACCGGCGATTGGCAGTACGAGCCGAAATGGGACGGCTTCCGCGGCGTGCTCGAGAACGACTGCGGTGAGCTCGCGCTCTGGTCGCGGAACGAGCGGCCCCTGCTGCGGTACTTCCCCGAGCTCGAGCCGCTCGGGAAGCTGCTCCCTCCCCACTCCGCGCTCGACGGCGAGATCGTCATCTCGAAGAAGGGGCAGCTCGACTTCGACGCGATGCAGCTCCGGCTCCACCCTGCCGAGAGCCGTGTGCGCAAGCTGGCAGCCGAGATCCCGGCCCAGTTCATCGCGTTCGACATCCTGCTCTGGAAGGGCGAGAAGCTGCACGAGCTCCCGCTCGAGAAACGGCGCAAGGAACTCGAGCGGAAGGCGAAGCGCTTTCAGCTCTCGCCCTACACGCGCGAGGTTCCGGAGGCAGAGCGCTGGCTCGACCGGCTCGAGGCAGCCGGGCTCGACGGAGTCGTCGCGAAGCGGCTCGGCGTTCCGTACTTGCCCGGCTCACGGGACGGCGTCGTGAAGGTCAAGAAGTACAAGACCGCCGACTGCGTCATCGTCGGCTTCCGGTACAGCGAGAAGGCGGAGGGGCGGATCTCGACCCTCCTGCTCGGTCTTTACGGCGCTGACGGTGAGCTCGACTTCGTCGGGCACTGCTCGGGGCTGACCGCGCCGCTTCGGCGGGAGCTCGAGGAGAAGCTGCCGAAGCTCCGCGAGCCCGGGTTCCTCAGCGACAAGCGGATACCCGGCGGCCAGAGCCGCTGGACTCAGGGTCGAGAGCTCGACTGGAACCCCGTGCGGCCCAAGCTCGTCTGCGAGGTGCGCTTCGACAAGCTCGAGCGCAACCGCTTCCGCCACGGGACTCGGTTCCTGCGCTTCCGGCCCGACAAGGACCCGAAGGACTGCACGTGGCGGGAGGTCCGCCCGCCGCGCCGCCGAGGCGACCCGACCGTCGAGTCACTTCTCGGCGCGTGAGCGCTGCTGTCGGCGGGACTGCCAGCCGCCCTGGTCGCTCTCCCAGCGTTGAGCCGGCCCTCGGCGGCGGCCGCTCTCGAGCTTGTCCGGGTCGGCCGGGTCGAGATCGAGCTTCGAGAAGAGCGGCTGCAGGCTCCGCTTGTGGCGCCACATCCCCTTCGTAAGGTCGCCGACCCGGTCGATTCGCTTCCGCATCGTCGTCAGCGTGAACTTCTCCGGCCGCACCGACGAGACCTCGTCCCACTCGAGCGGCGCCGAGGCGCGTGCATCTGGCGTCGGACGGATCGAGTACGCGGACGCGATCGTCCGGTCGCGGGAGTTCTGGCCATAGTCGACAAAGACGCCGCGCCGGTCCGCCACCTTCCACGTCGTCGTCGCAACCTCCTGATTCCCGATCCGCGTCTCGACCTCCTGCGCCATGGCCTTCGCGAACCGCCGCACCTCCGGGAACCCGAGCTCGGGCCTGATCGGAGCGAGGATGTGGAGGCCCGTCGAGCCCGACGTCTTGGGGAAGCTCGTGAGCCCGAGCTCGTCCATCACGTCCTTCACGACGAGCGCGATCTTCCGCACGTGCCGCCACGGATTTCCCTCGCTCGGGTCGAGGTCGATCAGCAGGTAGTCGGGCCGGTCGACGTCGTCCACGCGCGAGTGCCACGTGTGCAGGTCGATGCACCCGAGGTTGACGATCCATGCGAGTGCAGCCGCCTCGTTCGCGACCGGGAAGTCCGCCGTCCTCCCGGAGGGGAACTTGATGTGCACCGTCTCGAGCCAATCCGGGTGATTGGCCGGCACGCGCTTCTGGTAGAAGAACCACTCCTCCGCGCCGTCCGGATACCGCTTCATCTGCATCGGCCGCCGCTGGACGTGGTTGAGCACGTGCGACGCGACGTCGAGGTAGTACTCGACGAGGTCGATCTTCTTGAGCTTCCGCCTCGGGAAGAAGACCTTGTCCGGGTTCGAGACGTTGACCTCGCGCCGGCCGACCGTCAGCTTCATGGCTCCAGTATCGAGAAATCACCCTTCAGGGGCATGCCTCGATCTTCGGCGTGTCCGGAGAATGAGATCGCCGGCTCCCCCTCACACCTTCCGGCTGATCCAAGCGGCGCCCGCCCAACGAACTGCGGCTCCCACTGTTGTTCGAGGCGGGCTTCGCCGTTCATGGGCGGCTATCCTGTGACCTCCGGAGAAGTGGCCGAGTGGCTGAAGGCGGCGCCCTGCTAAGGCGTTAAGGGGGAAATTTCCTCCTTCGAGGGTTCGAATCCCTCCTTCTCCGTTTCTCGCTTCCGTGACCGGCGTCGGCTTCGCCGCCGCCTCGCGCCGCGTCGGGAGACCGAGAGAGGACGCATGACCCCCTGCGCTACCCTGTCCGTCCCCGGAGGGGTGGCAGAGCGGTCGAATGCGGCGGTCTCGAAAACCGTTTCGGGCCGTTAGGTCCGACGAGAGTTCGAATCTCTCCCCCTCCGCTCCACTGCTCGCAATCTCCCGCCAGGAATGGAGTTGCGAGCCACGGCACGAGCCGACGGGATTTGCCCCGCGCCGCGCATCGAGACCTCTGGAGGCTGCGTGACGCGCCAGCAGACCGGCGCGCGCTTAGCGCTCGCGTAGGAGAGGCAGAGGGCGGAAGCCGAGGAGTCGCGGGGTAGGCCGAGCTAGAAAGGGCCGCCAGAAGTCGTCACTCAGATGGAAGCCTCAGTAAGCTCGCGACGCCTGATAGCGGGACTGCGCGGCGCGGCCCGAGTACGAGAGAACATCGAGCAGGAAGCCGATCCCGACAACGATCCATTCGCCGCCGTCGACCCCGACAACAGGAGACCACACGAGGAGGTAGGCGAGCGTCGTCCACGGCAGGAAGACGAGGCCAAGCAACGGCCACGCCCACGAGTCGAACGCGAGCTCGACCCGGTCACCGAAGATCCACACGAGCAGGAGGGCGATTCGAGGGCCCAGGAAACCGGCGGTGAGAACTAGACAGCACATCAGT
>DASTYD010000026.1:0-13721 GCA_035765175.1 Gaiellaceae bacterium | reverse complement strand
GGGGCTCACGGGGGAACCAGGGGTTCCCCCGTGCTCCTACGCCTTTGCGGCGACCCGGCTGACCTTCAACTCGCGCGTGAGGGACTTCGCCCGGCGGGCGACCTGCGTGCGGAGGTTCTCGGGCTCGAGCAGAACCGCCTCGCCCCGGTCGGCGAGGATCTCGCCGACGAGCCACTCCTCGCTGCCGACTGCCTTCTCGGCGAGCGCGGCGCCGTCGGCCAGGAGTCGCGCGCCCTCCTCCGACTTCCAGCGGGCGATCCGCTTCGCGTACCAGATGCGGGCGGCGACCGCGGCGCTGCCCAGTCGGTCGGGCCGGAACCCCTCCCGCGGCTCGAACGTCTCGCGCTGGAGCTTCGCGCTGCGCATCCGGTCGAGCCGGAACGAGCGCTGCGCGTCACGAGTCGTGTCCCACGTGTGCACGTACCAGTACGGCAGCTGGCGCTCGATCACGTACGGCTCGACGATCCTCGTCGAGAGCGTCTCCTCGCCCTCCTTCTGGTACTCGATCTCGACGAGACGCTGACGCCGGATGCCGTCGCTGAGCGTCCCCACGAGCTTCTCTTCGGCCCGCGCCGACTGGGGCTGGGCGGTCTGGCCGAGGTCGAACTCGCCGAACGTCTCCTCGAGCTTTCGCCGCACGCGCTCGAGCGGCGTGTGCGCGTCCGCGGCGATCATCGGTCCGACGAACTCGAGCGCGAGCCGGATCGCGCGCGCCTCGAGCGGGGTCAGCCTCGGCGGCGAGCGGAACGTGTCGCCGAAGAGCTCCTTCTCGACGTAGACACGCGCGTCCTGGAGCTCGGTGTAGACCGCGTAGCAGCCGCCGCCGAAGTTCACGAGGTTCAGGAGCTGCAAGTGCTCTTCGAGCGACTCGGGCGGGATGTGGAACCGCTCGACGATGTCCGCTGCCGGGATCACGGCCCGCGTGTCGTCTCCGCAGCGGTCGAGCAAGTAGGCGAGGAGCGCCTGGAGCAGGCCGAACCGCTCGGGCGGCACCGGGCTCGCCGGACGTGCCTCGGCTTCGGCTTCCGCCACTTCCTCGGCGGCCTCGGCCGCTACCCGCGGCGGGCGACCGTCGTGCCGCTTCTGCACGAGGTCGAGATCGGCACGGACTTGGCGCCGGAGCTCGGGCGGAGCGAGCGGGAGTGCGCGTCCGTCCTGGCGGAGGATCCAGGACGAGAGCTGCCCGAGATCCGAGTAGCTCGTGACGAAGACGTCGTCCTCGATCTTCCCGTAGCGTCCGTAGAGACGGTCGACCCACCAGGCGGTGTCGCCCCCGACCTGGATCCGGGCCTCGCCCTTCGTCTCGCCAACCTGCCACGGCGGCCCGAGGCGGTACTCGTCCGCGTCGAAGCCCTCGGGCAGGCGGAAGTCACGCTCGCGGCGCGTCGCGAGTCGGATGTCGCCCTTGATCCGCGACACGCGGAAGGTCTTGACCTTCTCGTCGTCCAGGTCGAGCCCGACGACGTACCACTGGCCGCGGTCGAAGAGGAGCGCGTAGGGGTTCACCGTCCGTTCGCGGTGTTCGTCCCGGACGATCGACCAGTACTCGAACTTCAGCGTCCGGCTCTTCGAGATGGCGCCCTCGAGCTTCGCCAACCTCCCCGGGAGCTCGGGCGAGTAGCCGGGATCGTGCAGCTCGACGGCGCGCGCGGTCTCGGTGGGGGCGTCCTCGAAACCCGGCCGGCCGAGCGCGAGGTTCTGGAGCGCGAGCCGGAGCGGCTCGGCGTAGGCGAACTGCCCCTCCAGGAGGTAGAGGCACGTCTGGAGCGCCGCCAGCTCTTCGTCGGTCAGCTCGAGCGGAGGCAGGAAGTAGCGCTCCGAGCTCAGTCGATAGAGCTCCTCACCGGTGAACTCGTCGCGCTGGGAGTCGAGCGGGACCCCGAGTGCGAGCAGCTCGGCCCGGTCCGAGTAGAAACGGCGCGCGAACGCCTCGTCCGACATCTCCTGATAGCCCTCGACGTTCTGCTTCACGTCCCGCGCGGTCAGCGGGCGCCGCTCGGCCATCAGGAAGGCCACGAGGGAGAGCTGCCGGATGAGCTTGTCGGTGTCGTGGGACATGCGTAGAGCGCCTATTCTCTCCCATCAGGTCAAGTTGTCAGCTTTGAGAACGAGGATGCCGAGTTTGTAACACCGGCCGAGAGACGTTAGAGTGCACCCTCGCGGCCGATTTGGATGATGGTTAATCCACGGTTAACAGAGTTTTGCGGGGGATTAACAAGGTGAGAGGCACACTTGGGATGGACGAGAGAGCCCGCCACATCCAGCACTGTATGTATCAGTACTCGCGAGCCATTTATCGCTCTATCAAGGACCTGGTCGACCCGTACGTGACCATGAAAGAGCAGGCCGAGTACCGGCGGGCGGTGCTCGAGGCATGCGAGCAGACGATGGAGCGGCTGGCCCGGGACCCGCAGTACTTCGCGAAGCCCGAGCGGTCCTTGTTCCAGGACATCAGGCGCTACTTCCCGATCACCGCGCAGGCCCAGGTGGCGTGGGCGGTCACGGAGGGCGTCGCCGCGGCAGTGGCGTTCATCGAGGAGCAGATCGAGGCCGGCGCCTTCGACGGCGGCGTGCCGCGCTGCCACGCGACGACGCGCAAGGGCAAGCCGTGCCAGCGCACGCCGCTTCCGGAGCGGGACTACTGCCCGTCGCACCAGCACCTGGAGCGCTCCAAAGTAGCGGCTTAAACCCTTCGAATCACAAGCAGCAAAGAGCGGCCCCCGCGAAGCAGGGGGCCCCCTCTCCTGTGTCCACTCACTTACTGCGTAATTTGGCGCGCGTACGCCTGCGGGTAGCTGGCCTTCGCGGCGTCGATTGCTCCTCGGGCCTCGCTCTCCGAGTTGTAGATGCCGCTGAAGACGACGAAGTAGCCCGGGTGCAGGCTCGAGAACTCGTCTGAGTTCAACACGCCGACATCGGTCAGGCCGGCATTGAGCGCTTTTCTGCCCTCGCCGGTCGCCGCAGCTCGGCCCGCGCTCTGCGGCACCGACGCGAGCACGATCGTCCAGCCGTTCTGACCCTGCGGCCACTCGATCAGCTCCTGGGAGGGCGGAGGAGGTGGCGGTAGCTCCTCGGTCGTGGTCGGAGCCGACTCGGTCGGAGCCGTTTCCGTTCCCGTGGTCGACGTGTCTGTCTCCGGTGGCGGCGGCGGCCCGGCGGTGTTCCCCGGCACGGGGCCGGTGCCGGCCGTCGTCTTGGTCGACGAGCCGTTGTCCGTCGTCGCGAGGATCGCGATCGCGGCCCCAAGCCCAGCGACGATCAACAACCCGAGGACGGGCCAGACCCAGTCGCCGGGGTACCAGGGAATGCGTCGGCGCCACACTGTCGACAGAACCGGGATCAGGCCGCGCGTGACGGGGAGGCGCAGGCCACACTCGAGGCAGTACTCCTGGAAGGGCTCGTACGGAGTGCCGCAGCGTGGGCACTCGCCTCCTTCGGCTTCTATCGGCGGAGGCGGCGGGGGCGGCTGCTCGTCAGGCGGCTCGGGAGGGAGGCCCACGGGTTAGCCCTCCCAGGGTTCGGAACGCTCCGGCTGCTGCTGGTACATCGTCTGCTCGCCGTCGGCTTGCTGCCCGTCGCCCTTTCGGGCGCTCTCGGGCACCGGCGTACCGCAGTGGGCGCAGAACTGCGCATCCGCAGGGATGGCGGTGCCGCAATTCGGGCATGCGACGACGGGCTCCTCGCCGACCGGGCGGCCGCAGTTGGCGCAGAAGTGCGAGCCCCACTGGATGGGCGCGCCGCAGGTACAGCGCACCCCGACGCCCGAACGCCGCGCGTCGGCGCTCGCCTCGAGCAGGCCGTCGATCTCGCGCAGCCGCTCCTCGATCGAGATCACCTCGAGGCACTGCTCGACCAGCAAGTCCTGCTTGAACTGGTCGCGCCTGTACATCTCGAGCATCAGCCCGCCCAGGTCGCGAATCCGCTCCTCACGGGTCCTGACGAGCGCGCGCCGCTCGCGCCTGAGCACGCCCGGCGGAGGAAGTCGGGGCGCTCGCGCCGGTGTCGGGGGACCGCTCTCGACGGTTCCCTCCGCGGGCCGCTTACGGAACCTGTCGAGCAGGGAAAGTCGTGCCATCGGGCGGGCGCGAGTCTATATGACGAGCCGTGGAGGCCTAGAGGTCAATTACGACCACGCGCTCTTCCGTGAGCTCGCGCACGGCGTAGGCCGGGCCTTCTCGTGTGTTGCCCGAGTCCTTGACGCCGCCGTAGGGCATCTGGTCGGCCCGGAACGTCGGGGCTTCGTTGACCGTGACCCCGCCGAACTCGAGGTTCTGCGCGGCGTGGAGAGCGGCGCGTATGTCGGCCACGAAGATTCCTGCCTGGAGCCCGTAGCGCGTGCCGTTTGCGAGCGCGATCGCCTCGTCGAGCGACTCGTACGGGTTAACGGCGACGACCGGGCCGAAGACCTCCTCGCGGCACACCTTCATGTCGGGCGTGGCGTTCGAGATCACCGTCGGCTGGATGAGGTCGCCCTCGAGCCTGCCGCCGGTGAGGATCTCCGCGCCCCCGCCGCGGGCCTCTTCGATCCAGCTCAGGATGCGCTTCCGCGCGTCGTCGTCGATGACAGGGCCGACGTCGGTGTCCTCGTCGGCCGGGTCGCCGACGACGAGGTCCTCGACCTTCGGCACGAAGCGGTTCACGAACTCGTCGTAGACCTGCTTCTGGACGTAGATCCGCTGCACCGAGATGCAGCTCTGGCCGGCGAACGAGAACGCGTTCGCGGCGAGCTTGGAGGTCGCCTCGTCGAGGTCGGCGTCCCCATGCACGATCACGGGCGTCGCGTTGCCGAGCTCGAGCAGCACCTTCTTCTTCGCGGCCCGCTGACGGAGCCCCCAGCCGACGTCCGCGGAGCCGGTGAACGTGATCGCCCGCACCCGCTCGTCGTCGACGAGGACGTCTCCGATCTCACTCGCCGGACCGCAGACGACGTTGAGCCAGCCCGGCGGCAACCCGGCCTCGTGCTCCAGCTCCGCGAGCGTCAGCGCCGAGAGCGGAGTCTGGCTCGCCGGCTTCAGCACGACCGCGCAGCCGGCGGCCAGGGACGCCGCGATCTTGTGCGCAACGAGGTTGAGCGGGAAGTTGAACGGGCTGATCGCGCCGACGACGCCGATCGGCGCTCGCAACGTGAACGCGAGCTTGCCCTCACCGGCCTGGGCCGCGTCCATCGGGACGACCTCGCCGGCGAGCTTGCGAGCCTCGACCGCGGCGAACGTGTACGTGGACATGGCGCGGCTCGTCTCCACCTTGGCCGCCTTGAGCGGCTTCCCGGCTTCGGCGGCGACCTGGCGCGCGATCTCGTCGTGGCGGCGGGCGATCCCGGCCACGACCCGGACGAGGATTTCCGCGCGCTTGTGCGCCGGAAGCGGGTCGGCCATGGCCCGTTCCGCCGCGTCGATCGCGGCTCTTGTCTCGTCTGCGCCGGCCTTCGCCACGCGACCGACGACGTCTCCCGAGTACGGCGACCGCACTTCGAGCCAGTCACCTGTCTCGACCCACTCGCCGCCGATCAGCAGCTTCCGCTCTGTTGCGGTCGCGGCCACGATGGGAGGATACGTCCGTGGACGTCCCTGACGTCAGCTACACCTGGAGCGGGGAGAGAGCTCCGGGCGCCTCGAGGATCCATGCCGTCAGCTCGGCCTGAAACGCGCTATGCGAAGAGCGGCGACCTGAACATCGCGTATCAGGTCGTCGGTGAGGGACCGCTGGACCTGATCTACGTCCCCGGCTGGATCTCGAACGTCGACTTGATGTGGGATGAGCCGGCGCACGCGCACGTCCTGGGTCGTCTGGCGGGGTTTTCCAGGCTGATCGCGTTCGACAAGCGCGGAACGGGCCTTTCGGATCCGGTGCCGCCGGACCGGCTCCCGACGCTCGAGGAGCGCATGGACGACGTACGGGCCGTCCTGGACGCTGTCGGCAGCGAGCAAGCGGCCGTGTTCGGCTTCTCGGAAGGCGGGCTCATGAGCGTCCTCTTCGCGGCGACCTATCCCGAGCGGACGACGGCACTCGCTCTCTACGGCGCTTTCGCCAAGCGGATCTGGAGCCCCGACTACCCCTGGGCGCCGAAGCCCGACGATCGCGCGCGCGAGATCGAAGCGCTCGAACGGAACTGGGCGGAGCGCATGGACCTCGACATGCTCGCACCGTCCGAGGACGACGCGTTCAAGGATCGGATGGCGACGTACTTCCGCCGCAGCGCGAGCCCGGGCGCCGCCGCGGCGCTCATGCGGATGAACACTCAGATCGACGTTCGCGACGTCTTGCCGGCGATCCAGGCACCGACTCTCGTCCTGCACCGGACCGGCGATATCGACGTGAAGGTGGAGGAAGGGCGCTGGATCGCAGGCCGAATCCCCGGGGCGAAGTTCGTGGAGTTGCCGGGCGACGCGCACACGCTCTGGGCCGGAGACACCGATGCGATCGTCGACGAGATCGAGGAGTTCCTGACCGGCGCTCGACGCGGGCCGGAGCCCGACCGGGTCCTCGCAACAGTCCTCTTCACCGACATCGTTGGCTCGACGGAGAAGGCGACGGAACTTGGCGACCGGCGCTGGCGCGAGCTTCTCGACCGCCACCACTCCATCGTCCGGCAGCAGCTGGACCGGTATCACGGCCGCGAGGTGGACACGGCCGGCGACGGCTTCCTGGCGACGTTCGACGGCCCCGCCCGCGCGATCCGGTGTGCCTCGGCTGTCCATCGCGCAATGCCGGGCATCGGGCTCGAGGTGCGGGCAGGCGTACATACCGGCGAGTGCGAGCTGCACGGCGACAAGGTCGCCGGCGTTGCCGTGCACACAGGAGCCAGGGTCCTGAGCCATGCCGGGCCGGGAGAGGTGCTGGTCTCGCAGACCGTCAGGGACCTCGTCGCGGGCTCGGGGATCTCGTTCGAGGACCGCGGAGAGCAAGAGCTCAAAGGCGTAGGAGCCCGGCGCCTCTACTCTGTAGTGAATGCCTAGCTGGGAATCCGACGCGCTGATCGTCGACGCCGTTCGCTCGCCGATCGGTAAGAAGAACGGGACCCTCTCCTCGATCCGCGGGGACGAGCTCGCCGCTCAGGTCCTGAACGGCCTGCTCGCTCGGCACGACGTCGATCCCGGCGAGATCGAGGACATCCAGATGGGGTGCGTGACCCAGATCGGCGAGCAGGGCTGGAACATCGGCCGGATGGTGCCGATGGTCGCCGGCTGGCCCGAAACGGTGGCCGGGACGACCGTCGACAGGCAGTGCGGCTCGTCGATGCAGACGAACTTCAACGCGGCGGCCGCGATCTGGTCGGGCCAGCTCGACCTCGTCGTCTCGGCCGGCGTGGAGATGATGTCGCGAGTGCCGATGGGGTCGAACGGCGGCGACCTCTCGGACAAGCTGCTCGAGCGCTGGCAGATCGTTCCGCAAGGGCTCTCTGCGGAGGCGATCGCCGAGGAGTGGAACCTGTCGCGCGAAGAGCTCGACGAGTTCTCGCTCGAGTCGCACAGACGCGCGATCTCGGCGATCGACGAAGGGCGCTTCGAAAACGAGATCGTCCCGGTCGAGGTGCAGAACCCGCACGTCGGGACGCTGTTCGCGGTCGACGAGACGCCGCGTCGCGAGACTTCGGCCGAGGCGCTCGCCGGCCTCACGCCCGCGTTCCGCCCCGACGGAAAGATCACCGCGGGGAATTCGAGCCAGATCTGCGACGGAGCCGCGGGCGTGCTGATCGCGAGTGAGCGCAAGGCCTCGGCGCTCGGGCTCGAGCCCCGTGCGCGCTTCGTGTCATTCGGGCTCTCCGGCGTCGACCCGTACCGCATGCTGCACGGCAACCCGCAGTCGAGCGAGGCTGCGCTGAAGCGGGCAGGCATCGGCTGGGACGACGTCTCGGTGATCGAGGTGAACGAGGCGTTCGCCTCGGTCGTGCTTCAGTTCGTGCGCGACGCCGGGCTCGAGGAGCGGATGGATGACGTGAACCCGAACGGCGGCGGCATCTCGCTCGGCCATCCTCTCGGCGCCACGGGCGCGCGGATCACGGCGACGCTGGTCAACGAGCTGGAGCGACGCGACGCGCGGTACGGGCTCGCGACGATGTGCATCGGCTTCGGCCAGGCGATCGCCGGCGTGATCGAGCGGCTCTGAGCCGCTGGCTCCTCATCCGCGGACGCGGTGACAACCCACTGGACGCCGTCGTTCGGCGCGATGAGATTCGAGCGCACTCGTCGTCGAAACGCCCATCGGTCCAGCCGGGTGACTCCGCCATCCTCTATGCAGCCGTCTGGCAGGCGATCTTCGGTGTCGTCGAGGTCGTCGGCGATCCCGAGAACGATCCCGCCCGGACGCGCTGGTCGTGGCGCTTCCCGATCCGGCCGCTGACGGTCGTCGGCGACCTGCACGACGCACCGCCGGTGGAAGCCGCCGGAATCTGGCCGCAGAGCATCTGGCGGCACTCGCACATCCGCCTCAGCGCGGAGCAGTTCGCCGAGGCGTGCCGGCTGATCGAGGACGCGGCATGAGGCGCGTGGAGCTCGGCGGCGAACGGGAGGTGACAGCGCCGGGAAGCGTCGGCGCGCGCTTCCGGCGTCTCGCGCGTCAGGCGCATGCGGTCGTGATCGAGACCGGCGCCGGCGGCGTCGTCGCCCGGCATCCAGCCGTTGTTCCACAGCTCTTCGTCGTCGTGCGCGGATCCGGGTGGGTCAGCGGCGGCGAGGGCACACGCGAAGCGATCGCGGCAGGCGAGGCCGTGCTCTGGGAGCAGGGCGAGGAGCACGAGTCGGGCTCGGACGAGGGCATGACCGCACTTGCCCTCGAAGCCGAGTCGCTCGCTCTCTGACGACCCGAAGCCTTAGACCCGGTCGCCGCCGCGTTGCCGCGACGTGACGACGACCGGGGTCTCTAGGCGATCGCGGGGGTCCGGCGGGAAAGGATCGCCGGACGCTTTCCTCTCACGGCCTCGAAGCACGCGCCGACCATGGCCAGCGCGAAGAGGCCGAGGATGAGGAGAGCGAGGAGAAACCGCGTCATGTCGCTCACTAGACGCGCGAGAGGCCTCGGTCCTTCCAGTTAGCATCGCCTCGTGATTCGCCGCGTGGGAGTGGTCGGTCTGGGGACGATGGGCGCAGGGATCGCCCAGGTCTCGGCGCAGGCCGGGTTCGAGACGGTCGGGCGCGAGGTGAGCGAGGAGCTCTGCGAGCGCGCGCGGGGGACGATCGAGCACTACCTCGGTCGCGCCGTCGAGAAGGGGAGGCTCACCGCCGAGGAGCGCGACGCGGCGCTCGAGCGGCTGACGCTGACCACCGACCTCAAGGATCTCGCCGGCTGCGATCTCGTGATCGAGGCGATCGTCGAGGAGCTCGATCCGAAGCGCGAGACGTTCGCCGAGCTCGAGCGCGTCGTGGGACAGGACGCGCTCCTCGCCTCGAACACGTCGGCGATCCCGATCGCGAAGATCGCCGAGGCAACCGAGCATCCCGAGCGCGTCATCGGCATGCACTTCTTCAACCCGGCGCCGGTGCTGCCGCTCGTGGAGATCATCCGCGCCGAGAAGAGCTCCGACGAGGCCCTCGACGCCGCCTACGAGTGGGCCGAGCAGGCGGGCAAGCAGCCGGTGCGCGCCAACGACACGCCGGGCTTCATCGTCAACCGCGTGCTCGTCCCGACGCTCAACGAGTGCCTCAGGCTGCTCGACGAGGGGATCACGCCCGAGGATCTCGACAAGGCGATGACGATGGGCGTCGGTTGGCCGATGGGCCCGTGCGCGCTCGTCGACCTCGTCGGCGTCGACATCCACATCCACGCGGCGGAGGCGATGTACGAGGCGACGGGCGACGAGCGGGCGAAGCCTCCGGAGCGCCTACGCGAGATGGCAGCCGAGGGCCGCCTGGGCCGCAAGTCCGGCCGTGGCTTCTACGACTACGGGACGCCTTGACAGGTCGAGGAATTCTCAGGGGCCAGAGAGGCGGGACCAGACGTTTTCGACCAGGCGGGCGACGGCTGGGTCGCCGATCGACGCCGTGAAGTTGAGCGCGCCTGCTGCGAAGACCTTCGCGCCGGCCGGTGTCTCGTAGTACGTCATCTCGGCGGACCGGCCCGGGCCCATCAGGTCGGTGATCGAGGCGAGGGCCCGAGTCCCTGGCGGCGACTCAGGCGAGCGCGCGTCGATCTCGAACCCGTAGCGGCCGAAGCGGTCACCGTCGCCGAGCCCCGTCCCCGCGAAGGCCCAGGAGGAGCCGTGGACGACGTAGCCGCCCTGCCGCCCGCCGTAGTCGCTCGCCACGTACTGGACACCGACGAGCGACGCCTCCGGGCGCCCGGACCGCCGCCACAGCGCGACCTTCGTCATGAGCGGCCCGTTCCGCCTCACCTTCCAGAAGAAGTTGTTCGCCGAGAGAAACATGAGATTTCCGCCGAGGTCGCGGAACCGCTGGACGACGTCGTACTCGTGCTCCGTCACGTACTCCGCGTGACCCGGGTAGACGACGAGGTCGTACGCAGCGGAGAGCTCGTCACCGCTGGGGAACGCGGCGACGTCGTCGTCCGTCAGGAAGTCGACCTGCTTCCCGGTCCGGTTCAGCCAGGCGATGAAGTCGAGATCCCAGTCGCGAAACCGAAACGGCACGCCGAAGTCGAGGAACGGCCGCGTGAGATCGATCCTCCGGGTCGCGGGGCTGACGTACCAGCTGTCGCCCCAGCCGTCGCCGTTCGCGTCCCAGAAGTTGTACGCCTGCCAGGTGTTCGTCGAGAGGACGACGGCGACGCGCGAGAGTGGAACCGCCCGCCGGACGACGAACGGTGCGTACCCGACCCGCCCGTCGGGAGCGCTGAGCCGGAGGAAGTAGAGCCCGCTCGGCCAGTCTCCGGCCCGAATCACCCGCAGCAAGCCGGGTGCATGCCGATGGCTTCGCCAGTCGACGCGGACGGGGCTCGTCATCGCGGTGCCCAAGGTCTTGAAGTCACGCCCGCGCCGCACCGCGGCGCTCGAGTAGTAGAAGACCTGAAGCCGCAGGGACGAAGCATCCGTCGTGATGCGCAGGTCAGCCTGGTCGCCGGGCGCATAGCTCCGGCGTGGGAAGGCGGCCTCGATACCCAGGATTCGCACGACCGGTGCGCGGCGCCGCTTCCCCGGGATGTTCATGTAGACGCGGCGGCCGACCTGGAGCCGGAGCACATATGTCCGCGGCTCGGTGTCGCGCGCCGGGCGCCAGACGATCTGCCTCCGGCCGGCGCGGAACCGCCGCGAAGTGCTCCAGATCGTCTTCGTCGCTCGTCCGGGATGGAGGGTGTCGGTCCGGAGGACGTCGAGCTTCACGGTCGCCGCCCGGTCGAGCCGGAAGCCGACGATCGCGCGGTCGCGAAACCCGTCGCCGTTCGGCGAGACGGTCGTCAGCAGCCGGCCGTCGCCGGCGTACGGGCGAGAGCCGTTCGTAGCGTGCACGTCGTGCAGTGCTGGTGCGACGACGGCCAGGAGCAGCGCCAGCGCGCTCACGTCGGGCGCATCCGCACACCGAACCGCGAGGCCACGAACGGGATCGTCGCCCCCTGGACGATGACCGAGAACGACACGACGACGAAGACGATCTCGTAGAGCCGGCGAGCATCGTCCACCTCGGCCAGGATCGCGAATGCGGCAAGCAGGATCGGCACCGCCCCTCTGAGGCCACCCCAGGCGATGAAGAGCTTCTCGCCGGTGCGCAGCCGGAGAGGCACGAGAAGCGGGGCGAGGCCGATCGGCCGTGCGATGAACGCGAGCGCGATCGCCAGAACGAGGCCGTCGAGCCAGATGTTGTTCTCGGTCAGCTGACTGACATTGACGGTAAGCCCGAGGGCGACGAAGACGACGATCTCCGCGAGGCTCGCGAGCGCCATGTGGAAGCGACGGATCTGCCGCTTGTGCGGCAAGTCGAGATCGCCGAGGACGAGACCGGCCACGAAAACGGCGAGGAACCCCGAGCCGCCGGCAACGGATGCGAGCCCGTAGATCAGCCCGGCGGCGGCGAGCGTGCGCAAGGGGTAGAGCCCCTCGCTGGGCAGCTGCACCCGCCGGATGAAGAGCACCAGCAGCGCACTCCCGGCGACGCCGACGGCCAGGCCGACGCCCATCTCCAGCACGAACTCCTCGGCGACCATCCAGAGCGAGCCGTCGTCGGCGGTCGCGAATTCGAGCATTCCGATCATGAGCGCGATCCCCACAGGGTCGTTGACACCGGCCTCGCCCTCGAGGATCGTGCCGGTCCGACCTCCGATCTCCCTATTGCCGAGGATCGAGAACATGACGGCCGGGTCGGTCGGCGCGAGCGCCGCCGCGAGGATCCCGGCAGTCGTCCAGTCGAAGCCGACGAGGTAATGCGCGCACGCCGCCATGACGAGCGCCGTCGTAAACGTGCCGATGACTCCGAGCGACGCGATGGGTATGACCGCGCGGCGAAAGCGCCGCCAGCCGATGTCCATTCCTCCGTCGAAGAGGATCATGATCAGGGCGACGACGCCGATTCGCTCGACCGTGCGGATGTGGGGGAGGGCGACGGGAGTCGCCAGGGCCGCGAGGAGGAAGAGCGCCGGCGCGGGCACGGGGAACCGCGCTGAGGCTTTGTGGACGAGCAGCGCCAGCAGGACGCCGCCCGAGACGACCAGCACGATCAGCCCAAAATCGCCCAGCTCGTCCACGCCATGACGCTAACGGATTCCTTACAACTCCCTCATTCCAGCCATATGGGGAGCCGCGATACTTGGGCCAGCGATGCGGAAGCTCTTCATCATCGGGCTGATTGCGCTCGCGATTCCCGCGACGGCGTTCACGCGCACCCCACTGCCACCCGGCGGTAATGGAACGCTTTCGATTCGCGAGGCGCGCGGAGTCGTCAGCCTCTACGCGCGCGGCAGCATGACCGGCCGTCTCAACGGCCGGATCACGATCACCGACCCGAAGCCGTACGACTCCAAGCGAGCGATCGTGTACGGCGCGACGAGGACGATCTACAGGAACGAGAAGACGACCGTCTTCCAGGGCAAGAACCTCCGCTTCCGGGCGATCGGCTCCCTCTTCCAGGTCCGCGCGGAAGGCAAGGCGATCTTCATCAGCGCTCTCGCACGCGGCAGAGTCACGCTCGACGGGGCCGGCGACGTGAGCGCGAACATCTTCTACGACGGTGTCTTCTCGCTGAACGACGAGGAGTATCGTTCGCTCCCGGACGAGCCGGACACGTTCGACCTGGTCGCCTCTCCGTCGGGATAGCAGCTCCCTCTGGCATCCTGGAGGTTGTGCCTCTGACCACTCCGCAGACAGTGCTGGTAGTCGAAGACGAGGCCTCGATCGCCTCGTTCGTCTCGCTCTACCTCAAGAACGCGGGCTATGACGTTCACGTTGCCGAGACGGGCGAGGACGCGCTGTCGAAGGCCGAGGGCCAGCAGCCGTCGCTGATCGTGCTCGACCTGATGCTCCCGGACATCGACGGGATCGAGGTCTGCCGAAGAATCCGGCGCCGCTCCGAGGTGCCGATCCTGATGCTGACGGCGCGCGACGAGGACGTGGACAAGATAATCGGGCTCGAGGTCGGCGCCGACGACTACCTGACGAAGCCGTTCAACCCGCGCGAGCTCGTCGCCCGCGTGAAGTCGATTCTTCGCCGCTCGACGCCCGACCGCAAGGAGGTCGCGAGCGCGGTCCTCGAGCACGGCGATCTCCACGTCGATGCGGGCCGCCGCGAGGTCAAGGTCGGCGACGAGGAGATCAAGCTGGCGCCGAAGGAGTTCGACCTGCT
>DASTYD010000025.1:0-17784 GCA_035765175.1 Gaiellaceae bacterium | reverse complement strand
GACGCCGTACTCCGCCATCGTCTGCCCGTCTTCGCGCTTGAACGCGTCGAAAAGCTTCAGCACCTGATTCACCTCCCTTCGTCGAATCAGGCGAGCCCTCCGGCGCGCCAAGGCACTACGACTTGTGGGCGTTGCGAGTGAAGATCGAGATTCGTTCAAACCGTTTGAAAAGCTCAGGGCGACTTGTCGGGCCACGCTTGTGAACCTCCAAGAGCAGGTCGTCGGCGTGGCCGCGCCGCCTGTGGACTCAGTCGCTCCCGTTCATCGCCCGGGAAGGGCGGCCGCTAATCCCTCGGTCTAGGGATCGTCGGGCCTGATCCCCCCTTTAGGTGAGCGGAGGGCGTCCCGGAGGCCGATAGTCGTCTCGATCCGTTGCGGCCGCGGATGTCAAAGAAAGGATCCGCGCCGTGGGGCGGCCCCGGCGCTCGAACGAAACGGAGCTAGGGCAATGCCACAACGGACTGAAAGATCTGGGAAGGGCCTCGTCCAGACGCTCTTCCTCGCAGCTGCGCTGTCGATCCTGAGCGCCCTCGTGCGCCGGGACCGCAGGCAGCTGATCATGTCATCGAAGGCCCGGACGAAGAAGGTCCGGGTCGCCCCGCGTCGCCTCGCAGCGAGCCTCGCGTTCGCGACGCTCTTCTTCGCAGGCGCTGCACTCTCAGCAGGCGCCGGCAACACCGTCACGAGGTTCTTCGACCAGTCCGACGAGGCGGCGCTGTCCGCAGCGGCGGAGTCGACGTCCACCGAGACGACGACGACCGAAGGTCCGGCTCCAGCAGCCGCCGACCTCGCGGCCGCCGCAGCCAAGAAGAACGAGGCGCCCGCGGAGGCACCGGACACCGCCCCCGCACCTGCTTCGGCAGACCTGGCGCAGGCTGCCGCCCAAGCGCAGGCTCAGACCCAGGCTCCGGCTTCGAACACGCAGTCTCCTGGTGTGCGCGCTGCGCTGAGCCATCGCGCGCGGTCGAGCATGGCCACCGCACGGCCGAGCGCCAAGGGAAGCGCGAAGGTGAAGGCCCTGAAGAAGACCCGGGGCTGGGCGCCGGCGAGCTTCCTGCGCCAGCCTCCCGTCGTGAAGCCGGACGTCGGCCCGCTGCGCAAGCCGCTCGAGCGCGAGGCCGAGGTGGACGAGCCGAACGTCGACGCGACCGTCTGGCTCTATCGGGCGCTGCCCGACCCGACGCCGCCGTCGCGACGCCTCAAGCCGGCGTTCGCGCGGAAGCTGAAGCGCATCTCCGCGCGGAACGGCGTGGACTGGGCGCTCACGCTCGCGGTGCTCCGTGCGAGGGGTGAGCGTGGCTCGACGCCGGCGTCCCCAGCCGGGCTTCGCACGCTGACCACGGCGCTACACGCGCGCAAGTCGCACAAGGACGCCTGGAACTCGGTGCTCGCACTCGAGGGTCGCACGGCGTTCGCAGACCGCACCGTGGCGCTCATGCACCTCTATCGCGCGGTCGGTCTGAAGGCTCTGGTCAAGGGCTTCGAGTCGGCAAAGCCGTCCCTCTCCAAGCGGATCCTCGACGACAGGCGGATCTCGATCTATCCGGGCGGCCGCACTGACATCCAGCTCGGCCGCGTGAACGTCCGCCTCCTGGCGCTGATCGCGTACCTCGCCGAGGCACACGGTCAGGTGACCGTCTCCTCCCTGATCTCGGGGCACCGGCTGTACGCGCGCCCGGGCGTGGTCTCGGCGCACATCTACGGCCTCGCAGCCGACATCTCGATGCTCGGCGGCACCTCGATCCTGGGCCACCAGCAGCAGGCCTCGGTGACCGAGAAGGCCGTGCGGAACATCCTGCTGCTGCCGGCGGAGATGCAGGCACGCCAGGTCATTTCGCTGATCGGCATGGGCGGGCCGTCGTTCCCGCTCGCCAATCACGACGATCACATCCACGTTGGCTTCTAACGGCCGGCGGATCCTTCGAACAGACGCGGGGGCACAGCCCCCGCGTCCTGTTTCATTCGGCTGCTAGATGCAGGCGCAGACCCTCAGACGGACCGACGGGACGATCGTGTGCGAGCGGTGCACGGTCGCGGACAACCCGCTCAGGCGCATGAAGGGACTTCTCGGACGTGACGGGCTGGAGTCGGGCGAGGGCCTGCTGCTCCGGCCCGCCTCGGCCGTCCACACGTACTTCATGCGCTTCCCGATCGACGTCGTCTTCCTCGACGCTGCGCTCGTCGTCGTCGGCATCTCGGATGACGTCGATCCCTGGCGAGCGACGTCGCGCCGCGGGGCGAAGGCGGTGCTCGAGCTCCCCGCGGGCGAGAGCGCGCGCCGCGGGCTCGCAGTGGGCGACCGACTCGAGCTCGCCGCGTAAGCTCCGATTTGCCCCCGTAGCTAGTTTCGACTAGCTTCGACAGACCGAAACTGCGGGAATCTGGCCGAGAGGGGGCCGCTATGCAGGTCGAGCACAACGAGCAGGCGGCTGCCGCCGAGCAGTCGCAGAACGGCGCAGTTGTCACGGCGCACGAGCTGACGCGTCGTTACGGGCAAGGCGACACCGCCGTCGACGCGCTGCGCGGGGTGTCGCTCGACGTCGCGCCGAAGAGGCTGACGGCGATCATGGGACCGTCGGGCTCGGGCAAGTCGACCCTCATGCACATCCTCGCCGCGCTCGACCGGCCGACAACCGGCTACGTCACGCTCGCGGGCACGAGGCTCGGCGAGCTGAGCGACACCGAGATCACGAAGCTCCGCCGCAAGCACATCGGGTTCATCTTCCAGTTCTTCAACCTGCTCCCGATGCTGAGCGCCGAGGAGAACGTGCTACTGCCCCTCTCGATCGCCGGCCGCAAGCCGGACAAGCACGAGTTCGAGGAGCTGATGGATAAGGTCGGCCTCCAGGATCGCAGGAGCCATCGGCCCTCCGAGCTCTCCGGCGGCCAGCAGCAGCGGGTGGCGATCGCACGCGCGCTCGTCTCGAAGCCGACAGTCATCTTCGCCGACGAGCCGACCGGGAACCTCGACTCGAAGACCGGCGGCGAGATCCTCGACCTCCTGCACGACTCGGTCGAGAGCTACGGGCAGACGATGGTGATGGTCACCCACGAGGCGCGCGCCGCGACGTACGCCGACCGGATCCTCTTTCTCGCCGACGGCTTGATAGTCAAGGACCTCGGCGCCGCCGACGAGCAGCAGATCCTCGAGACGGTCAAGGACGTCACGCTGACGTGATCCGCGTGGCCCTGCGCGGGCTGGCGGGGCGGAAGCTCCGTGCGGCTCTGACTGCGTTCGCCATCGTGCTGGGAGTGGCGATGACGAGCGGCACACTCGTGCTCACGAACGCGATCGACGGTGCGTTCAAGAACATCTTCACCGAGCAGTACGAGGGGACCGACGCAGTGATCAGCGGCAAGCAGGCGATCACGTTCGAAGGGGAGGGCAGCGAGAGGCCCTCCGTTCCGGCGTCGGTGCTCTCGGAAGTGAGGCAGCAGCCGAGCGTGACAGCGGCCACAGGGCTCGTCGTCGAGCCTTCGGCGGCCAAGATCCTCGACAAGCAGGGGAAGGTCATCGACACGGGCGGTGCGCCCGCCTTCGGCTTCGGCGTCGACTTCTCCCAGACGCGGTTCAACCCGCTGAAGCTGAAGAGCGGCCGCTGGCCGACCTCGAACGAGGAGGTCGCGATCGACAGCGCGACGGCCGACGGCCAGGGATTCAAGGTCGGCGACATGGTCGAGATCGCGAGCCTTGGGCCGGTCCAGAGCTTCCGGCTCGCCGGAATCGCGACGTACGGCGACCAGGAGTCGCTCGGCACCGCCACGTTCGCCGTGTTCACGATTCCCGAGGCGCAGCGGCTGTTCGACCGCGAGAACCAGTTCGACGCGATCTGGGTCGCGGCCAAGCCCGGGATCGCCCCGGAGACCCTCGTCGACGATCTCCAGCCGTTGCTCCCCGCGAACGCCGAGGCGCTGACGTCGAAGGAGCAGACGCGTGAGGACCTGAAGTCCGTGTCGTTCACCAAGTACATCCGCTACTTCCTGCTCTCGTTCGCCGGGGTCGCGCTCTTCGTAGGCGCGTTCGTCATCTTCAACACGCTGTCGATCACGGTCGCGCAGCGCATCCGCGAATTCGCGACGCTGCGCACGATCGGAGCGTCACGGCGCCAGCTGCTCGGGTCGGTCGCATTGGAGGCGCTCGTGATCGGCGTGCTCGCCTCGATCGTCGGCCTGATCGGAGGGCTCTTGCTCGCGCGCGGCGTCAACGCGCTCTTCAAGGCGACGAACTCCGACCTGCCCGCGACGGCGCTCAACCTGACGCTCTCGATCGTCGTCTACTCGCTGCTGCTCGGCACCATCGTCACGCTCGTCGCCGGGCTCTTCCCGGCAGTGCGCGCGACGAGGGTGCCTCCGATCGCCGCCGTCCGTGAGGGTGCGACGCTGCCGCCGTCACGCTTCGCGAAGTACACGATCTACGTTGCGCTCGTCGTGGTCGCGATCGCGGTCGCGTTGCTTGCGTACGGCATGTTCGGCCACGGGATGACAGTCCTCGTCCGGCTGGGCTCGCTGGCGATCGGGTGCCTCCTGCTCTTCGTCGGTGTCGCGCTGCTCTCCCCGCGGCTCGTGCCATGGATCGCCCTCGGCGTGCGGCCGATCGCCAAGTGGCTCATGCTCGGTATCGGGTACCTCGTCTACCCGACCCGGCTTGGGGCGTGGATCGTCCGGCGCGGGCTGTTCCGCCCCGGGCTTTCGTTCCTCGCCCGCCTCGGTCTCTTCCTCGGCGGCCTGATCCTCCTGCTCGTGATCGGGCCCGGGATTCTCGCGCTGTGCTCCTACTTCATGAAGTTCTTGAGCCCGTTCCTCATGTATCTGGGCTTCGCCGCGCTCGCTGTGACGGAGATCGTCCTGGTCGTCTGGGTCCTCGCTCTCCTGCTCAAGGCGTTGCTCGGGGAAGGCCGTCCGGGCGACCGGCCCGATGTCGCGTTCGATCCCGCGACCGACAGGCTCGCGGGAGAGAACTCACGCCGCGCTCCGGGCCGGACGGCGGCGACTGCAGCCGCGCTGATGATCGGGCTGGCGCTCGTCACGTTCATCTCCGTGCTCGCGAACGGGATGAAAGGGTCGAACCGCGACGCGATCGAGAAGCAGGTGACGGCCCAGTACCTCGTGACGTCGACCGACGGCTTCACGCCGTTCTCGACCTCGATCGGCGAGGCGGTGGCGAACACGCCCGTCGTCACATCCGCCTCGAGCGTGCGCGAGGGGCTCGCCAGGCTGTCCGGCTCGTCGGGAGATTTGACCGGCATCGACCCGAGGACGATCTCGGACGTCTACAGGTTCGAATGGGTCGACGGCTCCGACGAGACGATTCGGGACCTTTCTGGGAACGGCGCGATCGTCGAGAAGCAATTTGCCGAGGACAAGAATCTCCACGTCGACGACACGTTCAAGCTGTTCACCTCCGACGGCAACGAGGCGCAGCTCACAGTGCGGGGCATCTACAAGGCGCCGCCTTTCTTCCCGCTGCTCGGGAAGGCGAGCATCCTGCAGTCCCGCTTCGACGAGCTCTACGAGCGGCCCGAGAATGCCTACACGTTCCTGGACACGACGACGGAGAGCCCGTCCGTGGAGGGCTCGCTCGAGGCGGCTGTCGCCGATTTCCCCGACGCGAAGGTGCAGAGCCGCGAGGACTGGATCAAGGCCCAGGACGAGGAGTTCGACAACTTCTTGATCCTGCTCTACGTGCTGCTCGCGCTGTCGGTGGTCGTCAGCGTCTTCGGGATGGTGAACACGCTCGTGCTGAGCGTCTTCGAGCGGACGCGCGAGCTCGGGATGCTGCGCGCGGTCGGGATGACTCGGCACCAGGTCAGCCGGATGGTGCGCCAGGAGAGCGTCATCACCGCGCTGATCGGGGCGGCGCTGGGTCTGCCGCTGGGGATCTTCCTCGCCGTGCTCGTGACCGAGGCGCTGTCGCAGTTCGACGTGCAACTGAAGCCGCCGTGGCACAACCTGATCGCGTTCGCCGTGGTCGCGATGATCGTCGGGGTGATCGCGGCGGTGCTCCCAGCACGGCGCGCGAGCCGGCTGAACGTCCTGCGCGCGCTGCAGTACGAGTAGCTCTCTTCGCACAAGGCCTTCAGCTTCAGGTACACGCCCGCGCGGCCCCACCCGGGAGGGGATGAATGAGTTCCTCCCGCCGCCCGGTACGAGCATATCCTCGGCTTTCGCGCTCGTCCGTGCCGGATTCGCGTCAATTGTGAGCACCGGGGCGGCGCGCCGCCGCGCTGCGAGCAAGCCGCCGCCCCGGCAGCCCCGGTCAGCTCTCCGCGTTCGGGTTTTCCTCGGACGCCAGCTTCAGCGAGCCTTCGCGAACGTCCCGGAAGTGGCGCTGCTGGATCGGGATCGCCCAGTCGACAAGCGCCTGGACACCCGTCTTGCCGGCCTTCTGGCCGAGCACCCCGAGCACCTCCCAGTGACCGACCTCACCCGCCTCCGCCATGAGGAGGAACTCGAACCCGTCGAGACCCTCCGCATCGGGCCCGAGGTAGGTCCGCATCATCTCGGTTGCCTCCTGCTTCGTCTCGCGCGCCTTGTCGAGCACGGCGGTCTTCTTGCCGTCGAGCTCCTCTGCGAGCTGCGTGCAGCGCTCCTCGGTCTCCTTCGCCTCGGCGACCATCCGGTCGAGCGTCCGGCGGAGATCGTCGTCGTCGACGAGCCCCGAGACCTTCTCGCCCGCGCGCTGCGCCGCCATCGCGAGGCCCGTCACCTCGGCCAGCTTCTCCTCGAGCGTCGTGAGTTCAGCCATGACCCCTTCTCCTCTCGCTGGTTGTGGTTTGCACCTCGACTACCCGGGCGTAGGTTCCTCGCAAACGTCCCGGACGACTGGGTGATCGCGCTCGGAATCGTCGAGGGCAAGCTGAAGGCATGATGGACCCAGAGGCCGAGAAGAAGCGGCACGAAGTGGTCGAGCACTTCACCTCCGGCTCGACCGCGAGTGTCGGCGGCGCGGCGCCGGCTTAGTCCAGCATTGCGAGTAAGCGCTCCGCGTACTGCGGAGCGCTGGGCTCGTCCTCGTGCCTGAAGTAGGCGTAGACCTCGACGCCTGAGCCGAGCAGCGGCCGGATGTCGCCGGCAATACGCGAGAGATCCTTCTCGGAGTACGGCGGATCGCGGAACCGCAGGTACCGAAACGGCGCCCCGGACTCGTAGTCGTTGATCAGGACGGCATTCTCGGGCAGGTCGATCCCGGCCCAGGAGTCGTGGCGGAAGTCGAACGCGAGCCGAAGATCGGAGCCCAGTGAGCCGAGCGCGAGCGTGAGGAAGCCCTCGTCGCGCGCCTGGGTGACGAGGAGGCGAATCGGGCCGAGCCGCTCTCCGAGCAGACGGACCCGCTCTTCGAACGTCGCGGCCTGTCGGAGCTGGTAGGCCTGCATCTTGACGGCGAAGCGGAACGCGGGGGGTGTCTGCTCGGCCCAGCGCCGGAACTGATCCTCCGCCGGGATCCGGTAGCCCGTCGAGTTGAGCTCGACGCTCGGCAGCCGCTCCGCGTAGTTGCTCAGAAACTCGCCCGGTTTGGCGCCTTCCGGGTAGAACGCGGGCCGCCACGACGGGTAGGACCAGCCGGAGGTGCCGACATAGAGCCCCGGTACACTCGCTCGTGTGGCCGTCACTCCTGAAGTCCTAGCGGAGAACGTCGTTCCTGTCCTCGATCACGGCTTCGTCGCGCTCGACGGGGCACTCGCTTCCGACCTGGCAGTCGTGAACGGCGCGCGCGTCTCGTTCAACCAGGCCTCCGACGAGATGACGGAGCGGGACGAGGGGCTGATCAGGTTCCTGATACGCGAGCGACACGGATCCCCGTTCGAGCATGGCTACTTCCGGTTCGTCGTGAAGGCGCCGCTCTTCGTCGTCCGGGAGCACCACCGTCACAGAGCGGGCCACTCATACAACGAGTGGAGCGGACGCTATTCGAAGATCGAGCCCGAGTTCTACGTGCCGGACAACATCCGAACGCAGGTCGGCAAGCCGGGGGCCTACAGCTTCGAGCCCGTCGACGAGGACGTTCGCGAGAACGCGCGCCGGGAGATCGAGGACAACGCCGAGCGTGCCTTCCAGGCGTACGAGCGGATGCTCGAGCAGGGCGTCGCGAAAGAGGTCGCGCGCGCGGTCCTGCCGCTCTCGACGTACACCAAGTACTACTGGAGCTGTAACCCGCGCAGCCTGATGCACTTCTGCTCGCTTCGAAACCACGAGGCGGCGCAGTTCGAGATCCGGCAGTACGCGGCGGCGGCCGAGTCCTTCCTCGAGAAGCAGATGCCGATCACGCACGCGGCGTTCGTCGCGAACGACCGCACGGCGCCCTGAGGTCGGCCTAGGTCAGTTTCGCGCGCAGCAGGGGAGTGTTCTCGCGCTGCTCGCGGCTGTACTTCGCGAGCATCAGCCCGTCGAAGCGCTCGAGGTCGTACGCGACGCTGAGGCGCACCGTGGTGACGCCGTCCTCGCTGACGTTGAAGGTCCCGCACGTCACGATCGGCTTGCCGTTCCGCGTCATGAAGAGTGTGTAGTAGTCCCCATCCGACAGGTGGTCGAGGCCGTCGACGCTCACTTCCATCGGCCGGTTTCCGTTCTCGTCGACCTCGCCGATGCGAACGACGGCCAGCCGGTCGGGCGACTTGCCCAGCGCGGCGGTCTTCTCCGCGGTAAACGAGCCCGACGAGGTGTCCTCGCCGCGCGCGCCGAGAAGGTAGCCGACCGCGAAGGCTGCGAGCACGATCGCGGCCGCGAGCACGAGACCGGTTCGGAGCCTGCGGCGCGCGAGCTCGACCAGCTTTGCCTCCGGACGGGGTGGCTGGGCGAGCGTCTGCGGTAGCTCGGGAGGCGGGCCGGCGGCGATCAGCATCTCGTGCACGCGCTCGAGGCGCTCCCGCTCGCCCGGCTCGAGATCGTTGCCGACGAGCTCGTGGAGATCGGGATGGCGGCTCACGAGAGCTGCTCTCCTTCCAGCGCGTCGGCCAGGCGGGACAGCGCGCTTCTCGTACGAGTCTTGACCGTGCCCAGCGGGATGGCGAGGAACTCGGCGATCTCGCTCTGCGACAGGCCGCCCCAGTAGGCGAGCTCGATCAGGCGGCGCTCCTGCTCGGGCAGCTCGGCGAGGGCGCGGTGCACCCGCCACGCCGTCCAGCTCGCCTCGGCGCGCTCATCCGGCCCGGCTTCGTCCGAGGCCTCCTCCGCCGCCTCGGCCGGCGGCGCGCCGAGCGTCCGGCGCCGATCGACGATCGCGTTCCGCGCCACGGCGTACAGCCACGGGGCGCCGGGGCCGCGGTCGCGACGGTAGCTCCCCGCGGAGCGCCAGATCGAGGCGAAGGTCTCCTGGACGGCGTCCTCCGCTCGGCCACGGTCGCCCAGGCGGCGGAGCGCGAGCGCGAAGACCGGACGCGAGTAGCGGCGGTACAAGAGCTCGAACGCGTTCGCGTCGCCGTCGCCGACGCGGGCAATCAGCTCTCCGTCGGTCATCGCTCCGTTGGTCAAGGGCTCGGCCACAACCTGGATGGTGGCGAGTCGGGGTGCGGCGGGCAAGCCGCTACGGAGTGACAGCGCAAAGGACATCGAGCTCTCATCTGTTTCTACGTTCCCCGAAGACGGCCGGATTGCACGAGCCGGCCTCCGTCGACGACGAGGCTCGTGCCGGTGACGAAGTCGGCACCGGCAAGGTAGAGCACGGCGTCCGCGACGTCGTCGGGCGAGCCGACCTTGCCGAGGACCGTCTCCGCCGCCCGGCGCTCCTCCTGCCCACGGTCGACCGCGACCGAGCCCGGCGCGACGCCGCAGACGCGGACTTCCGGCGCGAGCGCCTTCGCGAAGACTCTCGTGAGCATCGCCTGCGCGGCCTTCGCCGCGGAGTGCGGCGCGAAGGAGGGCCAGGGCTGGTAGGCGGCGACGTCCTCGAGCATCACCACGACGCCCCCGTTCGACCTCAGATGCGGCGCGGCCGCCTGTGTGACGAAGAAGGACCCCTTCGCGGTCACGTCCAGCGCTGCGTCCCAGTCCTCCTCGGTCACTTCCTCCACCGGTTTCGGCTCGAAGCCGGCCGCTGCCCCGTTGACGAGTACGTCGAGGCCCCCGAGCTCGTCGACCGCCCGCTCGACCAGGGCCCGAGCCGCATCTGCATCGGCGAGGTCGCCGTCCTTCGTACCCGCTGCGATCACCCGCCAGCCCTCCTGCACGAGCCTCGCCACGATCGCGGAGCCGAGCTTGCCCGTGCCGCCGGTGACGAGAGCGCGCATGTTCGGGGAGTGTAAGGATCGAGGTCGCATCCTCCGGAGGAGGGAGAGGAAGAAGCGCCAGCGAACCGAAACGTTTCCCCAATGAGAAGGCTGCCGCTCATCCTCGCCGCCCTCGTCGTCCTCTCGGTCCCGTCGGCCGTCGCAGCGACGAAGACGGTCGACATCACCCAGGCCGGCTTCACGCCGGACCGCATCACGATCGCCTACGGCGACACGGTGACCTGGACGAACAAGGACATCTCGAACCATCAGGTCCTCGCCGACCAGGCGGCCTTCCCGACCTCGCCGGTCCTCGCCCCCAACCAGACGTACTCGTACACGTTCACGAAGTCCGGCAGCTTCGGCTATCGCGACGCGCTCAACACTCGACGGCGCGGCACGGTGATCGTCCGGCCGGGCATCTCGATGAAGGCCTCCGCCCCCCAGGTCGGTTACGGCGGAACGCTCACCCTCTCGGGAAACGTGTCCAGCGGCGCCGCGGGCGAGACCGTGAACGTCGACGCGATGCAGTGTGGCGCGACGTCGTTCACGCGAGTCGCCACTGCCCGGTCCGCTGCCCAGGGAGCCTGGAGCTCGGCCGTCAAGCCGGCGATGAACACCACGTACCGGTCGAGCTGGAAGAACGCGACGTCTGCCCCGTTCGCGGCCAAGGTCGGCCCTGCCGTCTCGCTCAAGCGCGTTCGCGCCGGCCGCTTCACCGCCTCCGTCACCGCCGCCCAGTCGTTCGTCGGCAAGTACGTCGTCCTCCAGCGCTACGCCCGCGTCCGAAGAGCGTGGAAGACCGTGAAGCGCGTCACGCTCCGGACGGTGAAGGCCGGCACCGCGCCGACGCAGATCAGCTCCGCCGGCTTCCGGGCCCGCGGCACCCGCGGCGCACGGCTCCGGCTGCTGCTCACCCAGCCGCAGGCAGGCGCCTGCTACGCCGCCTCGAGAAGCGCAGCGATCCGCGGCTGATCAGCCCCCGCGCGGGGTTGCATAGGTATCGGCAGGGAAGGGAAGGAATCTCCCGGAGAGAGGCTGCCATTCGCACAAAATCCTTACAGCGAGGACGCAACTTCTGAACCTCCGACCCGTTCCATACATAGCCGTCAACCACTTAGGGGGAACCGACAATGCGTAAGGCGTTACTCACAGCAACTGCGGTGTGTGCCCTTGCGGGTGCCGGTTTTGCCGTCGCCTCGCTGAGTGCGACCAAGACCGTGAACATCAGGTCGACCGGCTTTGCTCCGAGGACGGTCACGATCGCCGGTGGCGACACCGTGCAGTGGAAGAACGTCGACACCGTGAACCATCAAGTCGTGGCGAACAACGGATCGTTCGCGTCAAATACGATCCAGCCGAACAAGACGTACTCGAGGCGCTTCGATATTCCGGGTACGTACGGGTACCGCGATGCTCTTCATCCAACGCTGAGGGGTGCCGTGAAGGTGACCGGAAACCCGCCGTCGATCTCGCTCGGGGCGTCTACGGGAATCATGGTCGCCGGCAGCCAGATCCACGTGGGCGGTGCGATCTCGCCTGCTGCCGTGGGTGACACGGTGGCGATTCTCGCGCAGCCGTTCGGCCAGGCGTCGTTCGTCGAGATTGCCCGTGTTCAGACGACGACGAACGGCGTGTACGACTTCATCACGTCGCCGCAGATTCTCACCTCGTACAAGGCGACGTGGAAGGGCAAGACGAGCGCGGTCATCAGCGTCGCCGTCTCGCCTCGCCTGACGATGTCCCGCATCGGTAGCTGGTTCGTCGCCCGCGCGCAGTCTCCGGCGAAGTCGTTCGCCGGTCGCTTCGTCTACGTCCAGCGCCTCAACCGCTTCGGCGACTGGGTGAAGATCAAGAAGGTCTTCCTGAACCGCCAGGGAGCCAAGCGCTTCAAGCTCCGGGGCCTGCCGAACGGCATGAACCGGGTGCGGATCTTCATGTCGACCAACCAGGCGGGTGCCGGCTACATCTTCGGCACCAGCCAGACGCTCAGCTTCCGCCGCCGATAGCGGCCGCGGAACCTCAGCCGCCGGCGGCGGGGTCCCGCCGGCGGCTGAGGCCTGCCCGGCGGCTTCGCTTCGCTCGCCTTCACGGGTGAACCCCTGGTTCCCCCGTGAGCCCCCTCCTTGCGGGCGTCGGCTCGGGTTCGTTCGTTTCAGGACCCGGCCGAGGTGGTCTCGCTCACGACGATCGGGCTTGCGAGCCTCCCGCCCGGCGAAGCCGGGCTCCGGCGGCGACGGGCGTGCTCTCCGAGAGCGTTGAGGGGCCAACTCCGATCCTGGCCGGCCCCTCGTTCATTTGGTTCTAGGTGGCCGTGCGGACCTTGCCGATCGCCTTCGCGTAGCGCTCGGCTACCGCGGGCCAATTGACCACGTTCCACCAGGCTTCCAGGTAATCGGGGCGGCGGTTCTGGTACGTGAGGTAGTACGCGTGCTCCCAGACGTCGTTGCCGAGGATCGGCTCGTCGGACTGGAGGATCGGCGAGTCCTGGTTCGCCGTCGAGTAGACGGCCAGGCCCGTGCCGTCGTAGACGAGCCACGTCCAGCCGGAGCCGAACCGGTTGACGCCAGCGTCGTTCACGGCCTTCTTCAGCTCGTCGAGCGAGCCGAACGTGTCGTTGATCGCGTCCGCGAGCTCGCCCTCGGGCTCGCCGCCTCCGTCGGGGCTCATGATCTCCCAGAACATGGAGTGGTTCGCGTGGCCGCCCGCGTTGTTGCGAAGGACGGTCTGCTTGTCCTCGGGCAGCGTCTCGATGATCGAGAGGATCTGCTCCACCGACTCGTTCGCCCAGTCGGTGCCCTCGAGAGCGGCGTTGGCCTTGTCCACATACGCCTGGTGGTGCTTGTCGTGATGGAGGCGCATCGTCTGCTCGTCGATGTGCGGCTCGAGCGCGTTGTACTCGTATGGGAGAGGCGGGACTTCGAAGGCCATCTCCGGCTCCTTTCGTTTCGCTGACAAGCAGGCTACACGGGTTACACTCGCCGTCGCCCACCGCGGAAGGAGCCCATTTTTCGGTCACGCTGAAGGCGCGGTCGAAAAATGTGAGCGCCCGTGGCGCGAACCTCGAACTAGGTGTGAGCTCGCTGAGGCCCGTTACACTCGCCATCGCCGAATTCTCAGGAAGGAGCCCTTTTGGCAACTCTTGTCTTCAACGCCGAAGAGATCGCGCCACGTGAGCTGAAGCCCGAGCTGTACGAGCTCGAAGGGATCTCGCGCGAGTCGGTCGAGTCCCACTACAAGCTCTACGAGGGCTACGTCTCGAAGCGAAACGAGATCCTCGCGAAACTCGCGGACGTCGACCTGTCAGCCGGGAACCAGGTGTACTCCGAGGTCCGGGCGCTCAAGGTCGAGCTCTCGTTCGCCGTCGGCGGCGTGAAGAACCACGAGATCTACTTCGAGCACCTGGGCGGAGACGGCGGCAACCCGACCGGGCCGATCGCCGACCTGATCGAGCGGGACTTCGGCGGCGCAGAGGACTGGCGGGCCGACCTCAAGGCGACCGGCATGTCGGGACGCGGTTGGGCCTGGACTGCGTACGACTGGGACGAGGGTCGGCTCTTCAACTACATCGGCGACACGCAGAACACGTTCCCGATCTGGAATGCGACACCGCTGGTCGCCCTCGACGTCTACGAGCACGCGTACTTTCTCGACTACCGGACGGACCGGGCCGCCTACATCGACGCGTTCTTCGACAATCTCGACTGGGGGACCGTGAACGACTGGGTGTCGAAGTACGCGATCCCCCTCAAGTAGCCATCGAGACGCTCGCCTTCATCGCGCTCGGCTACCTGGCCGGCAGCATCCCGTCCGGGTACTGGGTCGTCCGCTGGACGCTCGGCGAGGACATCCGCCGGGTCGGCAGCGGGAACATCGGAGCGACCAACGTCTGGCGGAGCTTCGGCCCCCGGTACGCGATCCCCGTGATCGTGCTCGACGTGGTCAAGGGCTTCGTGCCGGCGCTCGCCGCTACCCTCGTCGCCGGCCATGTCGCCGGGGCACTCGCCGGCGGCGCGGCGATGCTCGGCCACTGGCGTCCGCTCTTCCTGCGGTTCGCGAAGGGCGGGAAGATGGTCGCGACCTGCGGTGGCGCGCTCTTCGGCCTCGCACCGGTTGTCGGGCTGATCGGGGCTGTCGTATGGCTCCTGGTCTTCGCGATCACTCGCTACGCGTCGGTCTCTTCGATCCTCGCCGCGGCTTCGCTGCCCGTCTCCGCGCTCCTCCTCGACGAGCCGTGGCCCGTGCTCGTCTTCTCGAGCGCCGCCGCGCTGGGAGTGCTCGTCCTACACCGCGGGAACCTTGCCCGTCTGAGAGCCGGTACCGAAACGCGCGTCCAACTCCGCCGCAAGCCCGCGACCACGACTTAGTACCAGCCTGTTACTTGGTGGGCTTGCGCCTGAGCCACTCGCTGAGCTCGGTGTGGTGGTCGAGTGGGCCGCCGCGCTCGAGCTCGCGGCGTAGCTCGCCGACCGTGCCGTAGCGCTCCGCGAGCACGTCGTGCGTGTGGATCGTCTCGAGATTCACCTGCCGTGAGAAGACGAAATCGTCGTCGGCGAGCCCGCCGTAGGCGTCGAGGACGCCCTTCAGCGCGAGCCGCACCGAGTCTTCGACGAAGCGGGGCTGGAGGTGCGCATGCTCGACGACGAAGAGCTCGTCGGGACGCTTGAGAAGCTCGTAGACCGGGGCGCTCATCGACCCCTCGACGATCTCGACCAGTTGCTCCGCGTTTACGCTCACCCGGGTGCCGACGTAGAGCGTCCCG
The DNA here is from genome assembly GCA_035765175.1 of Gaiellaceae bacterium. Taxonomy (GTDB): domain Bacteria; phylum Actinomycetota; class Thermoleophilia; order Gaiellales; family Gaiellaceae; genus VAXT01. The sequence goes on along the minus strand of DASTYD010000025.1, from coordinate 2,820 downwards.
CGGCCGCGCTGATTGTGCGTCGCGAGCGGGACGAGCTCGAGGATCCGCTCGACGTCGTCGCCGTCGAAGCCCGCCTCGAGCAGCCGCTCGCTCGCGCGCCCGCGCACGAGGCCCTGGGCGCACGGGCAGGCGTTGATCCCGGCCGCCTCGACCCCGATCAGCCGGCGCACTCCCACCTTCGAGGTCGCCGCGATCCCGATCAGGCTCACCATCTCCTGCGTGGGCAGTCCCGTGACGGGCGTCGTGCGCTCGATCGGGTACCGCGCTGCGATCCGAACCTGGGCGCGCAGAGCCTGCTGGCGCTCGACGATGTGGGCCGCGATGTGCTCGGCGAGCACCTCGACGAGGAACGCCTCGCCGATCACGACTTCGTCGATCGCCTCCTCGAAGAGCTCGGGGAAGCGGGACATGTGGACGCCCTTCTGAGCTGGGTCCAGGTCGACGGTGCACTCGATCTCCGCTGCGACCTGCTGCTCGCTTCCCGCGTAGCTGATCCGGATCGTCTTCTCGACGCCGGTCACCCCGGCTCGGGAAAGGCCGAGCCTCACCTCGGGATGCGAGGCCTGGAGGTCGTCGTCCAGTAGTCGCGTGAGATCGTCCATGAGGCCGGATATTGTGCCGTTTCCGTGGCCGACGACAGCTTCGCTCGCTTCGTGTCGCTCGCCTGTCACGACCTGAGGACGCCCCTCGCGACCGTGTCCGGCTTCGCGCACACGCTCCGCCAGAACGAGATCGGGCAGCCGGCCGACCGCTACGTCGAGATGATCCAGGCCGCCGCCGGCCAGCTTGCGGACATCCTCGACGACCTCGGGCTGGCGGCGCGGATCGAGGCCGGGCGTTACTCGCCGAATGTGACCGATGCAGACACGCTCGAGCTGGCGCAGGCCGCCGCGAAGCGCGTGGGCGAGAAGGCTGTCGCCGGTGGAACGGGCGCAGAGGTCCTCGTCGAGAGAGATGCGACCGAGCGCGGGCTCGCGGCCTTTGCGCGTTGCGCGCTCCGCCACGGCGGCCTCGAGCAGGTCGAGCTGACCGCAGACGGAGCGGTGATCGCGATTTCGCCGGTCCTCGAGAACGCCGGCCCGATCATCCTCGGCGATGACCTGAAGGACCTCGGCGCGGCCGCTGCGCGTCGTCTCGTGGAGGCGACCGGCGGCTCGGTCGAGCTGGTGGGCGAGCGCTTGCTCGTCGACCTGCAACCGTCGAGCTAGCAATCCGTACAGGCCGTCGATCCGTAAGAGGATTGGAGACGGATTTCACCGGGCAGACCACGCGGGAGAGTGGGGGTCGGTATGGGAGAGGGCGCGAGACCGCGGAGCCGAGGTCTTACGACCTATGTCCAATTGCGACCCATTCGTACGGCTTGCAATTCTCGCCACGTGCGATCTCGGCCCCTCTTGCTTCTGATCGCTCTGGCTCTGCTCGCGGGGTTCTTCACCGCAGATGCAGGCGCCGCGTCCGTGAAGTGGCGCTTCGAGGTCGACGGCCAGTACATCCTCCAGCCGCCGGCCGTCGCGCCGGACGGGAACGTCGCCGTCGTCGGCTCGAGCGGCACGCTGTACTCGCTGACGCCAACCGGCGCTCTCAGGTGGTCGGTCCCGAGCGTCGGCGGCGACGGGGGGCCGAGCATCGGTCCTGACGGCACGGTCTACGTCGGAAGCGGGAACCGTGTGACCGCCGTCGCGCCGGAGGGGACGGTTCGGTGGACCTTCGTCGAGCCGACCAGCGGCCAGGGCGTGATCGCGGGGCCGACGGTCGGCCCGGACGGACAGATCTATGTCGTCTCGGATGTCGGCGGGCTGGGCGCGTATGCCCTCACACCGCAGGGCCAGCTCGCGTGGAGCAATCCCGGCAACCCAGTCTTCTGCGAGTACGGGCAGCTCGGGGCCGAGATCGTCTTCGGCGCAGGGAAGCTCTTCGCGGCATTCGATGAAGGCTTGAATTGCGCTCCGACGAGCATGCTCTACGGGCTCGGGCTCGGCGGGACCCAGGATTGGGCGGTTCCCGTCCCGACGTCGAACGACATCTTCATGCAGCGCCAGGCGCAACCTGCCGTCGGGGCTGACGCGAGCCTGTACCTGACCGGCTTGAACACCCAGCAAGGCTGGCAGCTCATCCGCTTCGACCCGGCCACCGGCGGGGTCATCTGGAGGTACTCTCGCTCCCCGGCCAACGGGATGTCGCCGCCGAGTGTCGGCCCCGACGGCTCGATCTACCTCTCGCGGAGCCTCGGCTATCTCGACGCGGTCAACCCTGCCGGAGACGGCCGCTGGACGTTCTTCGACGGCTCGATCATCGACCTGCCGAGGGTGACGCCGAACGGGGCGCTCGTCGTCGCGGGCGACCGGCCGAACTTCGGCGAGCCAGGCCGACTGCGCGGCTGGAATGCGGTCACCGGTGCACTGAGCTTCCAGGTCGAGTTGCCGACGGGAGACAGCGGCTTCCAGATCGTGTTCACGCCGCCTGGGTTCTCAGCTGACAGCACGACCGCGTACGTCGGAACGGCGACGTTCGACCGGCCCGAGACCTCGTTCCTGTATGCGATCGACATCTCAGGGGGACCCCCGCCACCTCCGCCGCCACCGCCACCGCCACCTCCGCCGCCACCGCCACCTCCGCCGCCACCGCCGCCGCCACCGCCACCTCCGCCGCCACCGCCACCCCCACCCCCGCCTCCGCCTCTGCCTCCGCCTCCGCCACCTCCGCCTCCGCCTCCGGCGCCGCCGCGCTGCCGCGTTCCGCGGGTCGTCGGTCTGAGGCTCCCGGCGGCGCGAACGCGAATCCGGCGCGCCGGCTGTTCGGTCGGAACGGTGCGCAGGGTCC
>DASTYD010000024.1:0-33832 GCA_035765175.1 Gaiellaceae bacterium | reverse complement strand
GCTCGCGCTGGGAGTCGAACGCGTAGGCGAGCTCGACGTACGCGTTTGCTCCGGGCTCCGGGGTGCTTCGCCTGGGCGTGCGCGGGAGCAGGAGCGCGAAGGCCGCGGCCGCGCCGATGGCGCAGAGCAGGCTCGGGATGCCGGTTTCCGGATGCCGGTTCGCCTCGAACAGGTCGCCCAGCGGCGCCTCGAAGAAGAGGGCCCGGCCGAGCGCCAGGATGAGGAACGAGAACGACGCGAGCTCGAGCCGCTTCTCCCCGGTGTAGTGGGCGAGGGTGATCAGCGCGGCGGATCCGGCCGACCACGCGAGCACGAGCCACGTCCCGTCGAGGAGCTGCCACGACGCGTACCCGGCCACGACGAGCGCCGGCGCCCAGAGGAACAGGCTCAGGTCGCGGTCGCGAAGGAACACGAGTGCGGCGATCGCGCAATAGAGCGCGACGAAGCCGAGCAGTGCCAGGCTCTCCGTCTCAGCGTCGTCCACCAGCTCGAACAGGCCCGCGACGGCGAAGGCGATGCTCGCGACGGAGGCGCCGGCCGAGCACGAGAGGCTCACGCCGTCGCGGACGCTCAGCCGGTCGACCAAGGCACCGACGAGCAGTGGCCCAGCGCCGACGAGGAAGGCATACCCGCGCGGGCTGCCGGAGAGCTCGACGCCGTCGAACATGAACACCTCGACGAACACTGCGCCGAGCCAGACGAGACCCGCGGCGCGGAGATCGAATCGACCCAAGCGGTGTCCGCCGGCGAGAACGCCGATCGCGACGAGGCCCCACAACCCGGTGACTGCCACGTGCCCCCACTCGAAGGCGGGCTCGACGGCACCGTCCGAAATCCACTGCGCCACGCCGAGCACGGTGAGCGAGGCGGCGTACACGGCCGCGAGCGCGCTCGTCGCAGCGAGCGCCGTGCGCCACCCGGGTTGGCTCTGCCTGACGCCGGCGAACAGCGGTTCCAGCGGCGCAAACACGCCCCGGGCGGGCTCGGTCTCGCCCCAGGCCCGGCAGTACCAGGCACCGATCGCGGCCGAGACGGCGACCGCGACGATTGCGACGGAGCCCTCCGCGGGCCTCGAGACGGCCTCGTAGAGCTGGGTCAGCGGCGCGTCGATCGCGAGCGCATGGACGAGGGCCGCGCTCAGGTACGCCAGGGACGCGAGCTGGTAGCGGACGTCGCGGACGACCCTGGCGAGCCATGCGAGCACCGCGGCCTCGGCCGCCCAGGCGATTGCGAGCGTGGGCCCGGTGAGCAGGTCGGCGAAGGCGAACGCGGCCAGCGCGAGCGCGATCGCCGCGTTGAGCGCGCTGAGATCGCGATGCCGGCGGGTGGGGAAGAGGGCTGCGGCGACCAGGCCGTACACGGCCGCGGCGACGAGCATCGCCCAGCCCTCGGAGCGGCCGTCGAACTGCGCGGCCGAGGCAGCGCCGGCGAGGACGCCGCTGAGCACGATCAGCGACGCGGGGAAGGAGGCGAGGGCGGGCGATCCAAGCCGGTCCTGCCAGCCGATCGCTGCGCCGAGGTAGAGAAGCCAGAAGAACGCGCTCGCCGCGACGACGTCCCATGCGGTCGGCTCGGCCTGGGCGAGCAGGATCGCGACCTGAGGCAGGCTCGCTGCGACCCCGACGCCGAGCAGGCGCGACCATCCCCGCCCGACGGCGACGATCGCCGTCCCCATGAAGACGAGCGCGGCGAACCCGGTGCCCGCGGCGCTCAGCTCGCCGCTCTCGAGCCCGAGCGCGGCAGGAGCGAGGGTGGCGCCCACGAGCCCGAGGCCCGCGATCAGCTCGGACGACCAGGCGAGGGCCGTCGCGACGCCGACGGCCGCGATCCCGGTAGCGATGAGCATGGCCGCCCAGTCGGGAACGAGGTCGTACAGGACCTTGGCGGCGAGCAGCGTCATGTAGGCGCCGCCGATCCCGGTCCCGACGGCTGCGAGCGCCGAGTGGTAGAGCTCCTCGTAGCGCCGCTTCACGTAGAGGCCGGCGCCGAAGACGAGTGCCGAGGCGATCGCGCCGAGGGACACACGCGCGACCGGGCCGATCCAGCCGCGGTTCACGGCCATGACGAAGAAGAAGACGATCCCGAGCAGCGTCACAGCGCCGCCCGCCCAGGCGAGCGCCTTGGCTCCGAAGAAGACCGACCAGTCGATCTCCCGCGGCTCGCGCGCAGGCATGGGCGGCAAGGGCTGAGGCTTCGGCTTCGCAGCCGGCGGGGGCGTCCGGGGCGGAGCCGGCTGCCGGGCCGGAGCTGGAGGGACGGCGGGCGCAGAGGGGACCACGGGCTCAGGGAAGGTGAGCTGCCGGAGCTCCGCCAGCTCGCGCTCGAGCGCCTCCAGGCGCCGCGCGAAGTCGTCGAGCCGGAAGCCGAGATCAACCGTCATCGCAGGTCCTCCTCGTATCGCATATCTGCTATTGATAGCAAAGATGCTATGAAAGTCAAGGGCTCGCTTTCGCTCATGTCCTCGACCGTAGATCCCGTGTCGCCGTGCCGCATCGGGGCTTGCCCTGGAGCGCCGTGGGGGTGTCCCTTGATCTCGCTACGCTTCGCTCGATGAGTGCGATCGAGAACCTCGTCGAGGAGCTCGACCGCTCGTACCGTGAGACGCAGGAGCGCATGGCCGATCCTGCGGTCTACAACGACCACCGTGAGGCGGCCGAGATCGGGCGACGGCTCAAGGACCTCGAAGGCGCGCACAGGCTCGCCGAGGAGTGGCGCGCGGTCCGGGACGACCTGGGCGACGCGCGCGACGACGGCGACCTGAAGGAGCTCGTGCCCGAGCTCGAGGAGCGGCTCGCGGCGCTCGAGGAGGAGCTGAAGCTCGCGCTCGTCGAGTCGGATCCGGCGGACTCGAAGGATGTGCTCCTGGAGATCCGCCAGGGCGTCGGCGGCGACGAGGCGGCGCTCTGGGCGGGCGACGTCTACCGCATGCTGACCCGGTACGCGGACCGCCGCGGCTTCAAGACCGAGGGCCTCTCGTCGAGCCCCAGCGAGGGCGGCGGCTTCAAGGAGGTCACCTTCGCGGTCAAGGGCGACGGCGCCTACTCGATCTTCAAGTGGGAAGGAGGCACCCACCGCGTTCAGCGCGTGCCGCAGACCGAGTCCCAGGGTCGGATCCACACGTCTACGGCCACCGTCGCGGTCATGCCCGAGGCGGAGGAGGTCGAGATCGAGATCGATCCGAACGACCTGAAGATCGACGTCTACCGCTCCACGGGCCCCGGCGGGCAGAGCGTCAACACGACCGATTCGGCCGTCAGGATCACGCACCAGCCGACCGGCCTCGTCGTCGCGATGCAGGACGAGAAGTCGCAGCTCCAGAACAAGGCGAAGGCGATGCGGGTCCTCCGGGCGCGGCTCTACGAGCTCGAGCGCCAGAAGCAGCGCGAGGAGCAGGAGGCGACGCGCCGGTCGCAGATCGGCACCGGTGAGCGCGCCGAGAAGATCCGGACCTACAACTTCCCCGAGAATCGCGTGACCGACCACCGGACGAAGCTCACCCAGCACAAGCTGGACGCGATCCTCGAGGGGGAGCTCGACGACTTCACCGAGGCGCTCGCCGCGGAGGATCGGCGCCGAGCCCTCGAGACGTGACCGCGCCTCCCTGGCCGGCTGACGCTCCCGCCCGGCGGAGCCGGGGTCCGCGGCAGCCTGATGCCCAGGAACCCGCGTGAACGTCCGCGACCTGCTGGTCGCCGCAACGGAGGAGCTCGAGCGCGCGGGCGTGCCCTCGCCGCGGGTCGACGCCGAGTGGCTGCTCGCCCATGCGCTCGGGATCTCTCGCACCGAGCTTTACGTGGACGGCGACAAGGCGCCGGCCGACCGCGAGCGAGTGTTCCGTCAGCTCGTCGCCCGCCGCGCGACCCGCGAGCCGCTCGCGTACGTGCTCGGCGAGTGGGGATTCCGGGGGCTCACGCTCCGTGTCGATCCGCGCGTGCTCATCCCGCGGCCCGAGACCGAAGCGGTCGTCGAGCGCTGCCTCGAGCTGCTCGCCGACGCGGCCGAGCCGCGGGTGCTCGACGTCGGGGTGGGCTCGGGCGCGATCGCCCTCGCGATTGCCGACGAGCATCCCGGCGCGAGGGTCGTGGCGACGGACAACTCGCCGGGCGCGCTCGCTGTTGCGGAAGAGAACCGGGCGAGGGCCGGGTTGGACAACCGCGTCGAGCTCGTCCACGGCGAGCTCTTCGCCGGACTGGAGGGGCCGTTCGACCTCGTCGTCTCGAACCCGCCGTACGTCCGGCCCGAGGAGGTGGAGTCTCTCGAGCCGGAGGTCGCACGCTTCGAGCCCCGCGAGGCGCTCGTCGCCCACGGTGTGACGGAGGCCATCGCCGCGCAAGCGTTGCCGAGGCTCGCACCAGGGGCGCCGCTCGTTCTCGAGACCGCCGACGGCGAGGCGCGCGCTGTGGCGGCGCTCATCACCGGGCTGGGTTACGAGGACGCGCGGATCGGGGAGGATCTCGCGGGACGTGAGCGAGTCGTCGACGGACGCGCGCCTCGTTGACGAGGCAGTCGAGGCGATCGAGGCCGGGAGGCCGGTCGTTCTGCCGACGGACACCGTCTACGGGCTCTGCGCGAGGCCGGATGCCGCGGCGACGCTGGCACGGCTGAAGGGGCGGGACGACAAGCAGCCGCTGACGCTGCTCGCGGCCGACGTCGACACGCTGTTCGGCAAGATTCCCGAGCTCCGAGACCAGGCGACGGTCGTGCGCACGCTCCTGCCCGGGCGTCTGACGCTGATCCTCCCGAACCCGGCCCACCGCTACGACTGGCTGACCGGAGACCGGCACGACGCGATCGGCGTGCGCGTCCCCGAGCTCGAAGGCGCGGCCCGCGAGATCGTCGAGCGCGTCGGGGCGGTGGCGGCGACCAGCGCGAACCTCCACGGCGGGCCCGACCCACGCCGGCTCGAAGAGATCCCAGACGAGATCCGCCAAGCGGCAGTCCTCGTCGACGGCGGAGAGCTTCCGGGGGCTCCGTCGACGGTCGTCGACCTCACGGGCGACGAGCCGAAGATCCTCCGCGAAGGTGCGGTTCCCGCGGGGGAAGTGCTCGAGCGAGTCGCTAGCGCCCGCGGCTGACGCGCAGAGTCACGCGCGTTCGGCGGGGGACGATCCGGCCGGGCCGCGGCGACTGGGAGACGACGCGGCCGCGGCGTCTCGTCGAGCGGACGCGGCGGACGCGCCCAACCGAGCAGGTGGCCCTCCGGATCATGTGAGAGGCGCTCGCCAGCGACTGACCGACCACCCGAGGGACGAGGCATTTCACTGTCGGAGGCGGCGGAGGGGGAGGTGGCGGAACAACCGGGGGCGGCTCGGGTGGCGGCGGTGGAGCCGGCGGAGGAGGGCCCGACGGTGGCGGTGGAGCAGGCGGTCCGGGAGGCGGGGGCGGTGGGCCGGGCGGAGGCGGAGGTGGTGCCGGAGGTGGAGGTGGAGGTGGAGGCGGAGGGGGTGGCGGTGCGGCAGCCTGACGGAGGACGAGAAGCCCTTCCTCGGAATCCGTGAGCGCGATGTCCGGCAACCCGTCGCCGCTGACATCGCCGAGAGCGAGCCCTTTCGCGTTCCAGCTATCCGTCTCCGGAATGCCGAACAGCTGCTCCGGCTCCAGCGTTCGATCGAACAGATTCCAGTAGTAGCCGACCTGCAGCCAGGCGTGATGGACCGTCACGACATCCGGCCTGGTGTCTCCTGACATGTCGAGAGCCTCGACAGCGCTCGGCAGGTCGTACGAGGGATATGCGACCGGATCTTCGAGCGACCCGACCGAGTTCTGCGCGAACACGTCGATGGTCGACTCGGGCCAATTGCCGCTGACAGCGACCACGGCGTCCTTACGGCCGTCGCCGGTTACGTCCGCGACTTCGAGCCCGTCGCCCATGACGCCCGTGAACTGATAGACGATCGCCTCGCCGAATGACCCGTTGGCGAGTTGCGGGTAGACACGGACGAAGTTGCCCTCAACGCCGACGATGTCGACACGTCCGTCACCGGTGACGTCGCCGAGCTCGATCTCACGGAGATACGTCGCCGCCACCGTTGCCACCGTGTAGAAGGGCCAGGGCCCACCGCGGCGGGCCACGAGGACGCCGGATTGGCCCGCTTGGATCGCGATGTCCCGGTCGCCGTCGCCGTCGAGATCCGCGATTTCGGCTTGCCGGGCGCCCTGCGTCCCGCCGATCACCTGCTCCGCATGGAGGGTCCCGCCGCTCTGGATGTAGACCTCGACTCCCGCGCCGCCCGCCACGACCACGTCCTGTCTGCCGTCTCCGTCCAAATCGCCGGTCGCCACGCCCATGTCCGAACTGCTGTGTGGCTGGCTCGTTGGCTGCCGGTCCCACAGGACGAGCCTTCCGTCCACCTGCTGAACGAAGACGAGCAGCTCGAAGCCCGAAACGGAATCGCCGGTGGTGCTCACCAGCACGTCGCGACGCCCGTCGCCGCTGACATCTGCGATGGCCACCGACTCGGCGGGCCAGGTGCCTACCTCGTAGGCTTGGTAGGGCGAGAAATCAATTGCGCTCGCCGCTGCGGGGATCACGAGACCGCTCGCCGCGACAGCGGCGATCAAGGCGGCTCGTGCGGCGCCGGCCTTCACAAATGGTGCGTCGGGCGCTCGCGACCCGGGCGGCATCCCTCGTTCCAGGGGCATTCGTCGTCCACCGCCGAGGTAAGTACGATCCAGGCATGGCCGTCGCGCACGAGACGCTTCAGCACCTGCGCAGCGCCGGGCTCGCCGAGATCGACCCCGAGATCGCGGAGCTGCTCGGCAAGGAGCTCGAGCGGCAGCGCAACCAGATCGAGCTGATCGCCTCCGAGAACTTCACCTGGCCGAGCGTCCTCGAGGGCGTCGGCTCGGTGCCGACGAACAAGTACGCAGAGGGCTACCCCGGGCGCCGCTACTACGGCGGGTGCGAGGTGATCGACGAGATCGAGCAGACGGCGATCGACCGCGCGAAGGAGCTCTTCGGCGCCGAGCACGCGAACGTCCAGCCGCACGCGGGCGCCCAGACGAACATGGCCGTCTACCTCGCCGCCCTTCAGCCGGGCGACACGATCCTCTCGCTCGAGCTCTCGCACGGCGGGCACCTGACACACGGCCTCAAGGTCAACTTCTCCGGCCGGCTGTACACGATCGTCCACTATGGCGTGAGCCGCGAGACGAACATGGTCGACTACGACGAGGTCCTCCGCCTCGCGAGGGAGCACAAGCCGAGGCTGATCATCTGCGGCGGGTCGGCCTATCCGCGGACGGTCGAGGCTGACAGGTTCCGGGAGATCGCCGACGAGGTCGATGCATTGCTCCTCTGCGACATGGCCCACTTCGCGGGGCTCGTCGCTGCGGGCCTCCACCCGAATCCCGTGCCCCACTGCGATTTCGTGACGTCGACGACGCACAAGACCCTGGCGGGCCCCCGCGCCGGGTTCATCCTCTGCAAGGAGGAGCACGCGCAGGCCGTCGACCGCGCGGTCTTCCCCGGCATGCAGGGCGGTCCGCTCTGCCATGTGATCGCCGCGAAGGCCGCTTGCTTCAAGATCGCTGCCACCGAGGCGTTCCGCGACTACCAGCAGCAGGTTCGCGCGAACGCCGACACGCTCTCGAACACGCTTCAGGCCGGTGGGCTCGACGTCCTGACGGGCGGCACCGACACGCACCTGCTGCAGGTCGACCTGCGAAGCACCGAGTGGACGGGCAAGGACGCGGAGGAGCGGCTGGCGGAGGTCAAGCTGACGGTGAACCGGAACACGGTGCCGTTCGACGAGCGCCCGCCGACGGTCGCGTCCGGGATCCGGATCGGGACACCGGCGGCGACGATGCGCGGCTTCGACGAGGAGGACTTCAAGGAGGTCGGCGACGTGATCGCCGGCGCGCTCGGCGAGTCGCCGGACCTGCCGTCTCTCGCAGCCCGCAGCGAGGCGCTCTGCCAGAAGCGCCCGCTGTACGAGGGGTTCCGCGGCTACCCCACGTACGCGTGAGCACCGTTGTCGAGGTAGCCCACCCGCTCGTCCGGCACAAGCTTTCGTACCTGCGGGACAAGCGCACGTCGACCGGCGACTTCCGCCGGCTCGTCCGCGAGCTGACCGCGCTCCTCACCTACGAGGCGACGAAGGACTTGCCGACCGAGACGGTTCGTGTCGAGACGCCGCTCGAGTGGACCGAGGTCGAACGGGTCTCCGGGAAGAAGCTGGCCGTCTGCCCGGTCCTGCGGGCCGGAATGGGCATGCTCGACGGATTCCTCGAGCTCGTGTCCGGAGCGCGCGTGGGCTTCGTCGGCCTCTTTCGCGACGAGGAGACGCTCGAGCCGGTCGAGTACTACGTCAAGCTGCCCGCGGATCTCAACGTGCGGGACGCGATCGTCCTCGACCCGATGCTCGCGACCGGCAACTCGGCCGCGGCGGCGATCAGCGCGATCAAGAAGGCGGGTGCGCGGTCGGTGAGCCTCATCTGCCTCGTCTCGGCGCCCCGAGGAATCGAGCACCTGCAGAGCGAGCACCCGGACGTGACGATCTACACCGCCTCGATCGACCGTGAGCTGAACGATCGCGGCTACATCGTCCCGGGGCTTGGCGACGCAGGCGACCGCCTCTACGGAACGAAGTAACCTCCACACCCATGTGGCAGACGCTGCGAGACAACCTGGAGGTCGTCTGGGGCTTCCTGCTCGCACTCGGCGTCGTGCTCGTCCTGACGCCGGCTGTGGGGCGCTTCGCGCGGATCCTCGGCGTCGTCGACCAACCGGGTGAGGCCAGGCGGCTCCACGTGCGGCCGATCCCGCGGCTGGGGGGGATCGCGCTCCTGCTCGGAATCTTCGTCCCGGCGCTCGCCTTCCTCCAGCTGGGCGGCGCCTACCGGGGCATCCTGCTCGGCGCGGCGATCGCCACCTGCGTCGGCGTCGTGGACGACTTCCGCGGGCTGCCCTGGTGGGGGACGCTGGCGGGCCAGGTGGCGGCGGCGGCCGTGGCTGTCGGCTCCGGCGTCGAGGTCGACCGCTTCACGTTCCCGTTCCTCGGCATCCAGGACCTGCCGGCGTGGGTCGGCGTCCCGGCGACGATGCTCTGGATCGTCGCGATCATGAACATGGTCAACTTCCTCGACGGGATGGACGGGCTGGCAGCCGGCATCTGCGCGATCGCCGGCTCGACGTTCGCCGTGATCGCCCTCTCGCTCGGCAAGCCGCAGGCCGCGATCCTCTCCGCAATCGTGGCGGGCGCCTGCTTCGGCTTCCTGCGCCACAACTTCTACCCCGCGCGGATCTTCATGGGCGACTCGGGCGCGATGCTGCTCGGGTTCATCCTGGCGACGCTCTCGGTGCAGGGGCTTCTGAAGACGGCCGCGACCGTCGCCCTGTTCTTCCCGCTGCTCGTGCTCGCGATCCCGATCGTCGACACCTCGTTCGTCCTCGCGAAGCGGCTCAAGTACCGGCGGCCGCTGTACGAGGCGGACCGGACACACCTCCATCACCGGTTCACGAACATCGGCTTCTCGCAGCGCAGGGCGGCGCTCTACATGTACGCCTGGTGCGCGATCCTGGCCGGCGCCGCGCTGTCGACGCGGTTCATCCCGTTCCGCGCGCACGGCTACTGGCACTTCTGGCCGACGGTCGCCGTCGCTCTGATCGGCGCGGCCGCCCTCGCCGCCTCGATCTACACCATCTACCTGCTCGAGATCGTCAAGCTCGCGAACCCGAGGGTTCGCCGCCGCGAGCAGGAGGCGCAGGCGCAGCGGAAGACCGCCTGAGCGCGTCGTCGACGAGCGTCGCCGCCTTTCTGACGACGGCGAGCTCCTTCGCGTCGAGGGACGAGAGTCGTTCCGCGAGCTTCTCGATGCGGCGCTTCCGCGCTCGGTGGAGGACCCGTCTTCCCTTGACCGTGGCGCGGACGTGCGTGACACGGCGGTCCGCGGGGTCGGACGACCGCACGACGAGGCCGTCCTCCTCGAGCCCGTGGACGATGCTCGTCATCGTGGGGGGACGGACCCGCTCGGCCGCCGCGAGCTCTCCGAGCGTCCTCGGGCCGCCGAAGACGAGCACGGAAAGCGCAGAGAGGCGCGCCGCGCTCAGGCCGCTCGCCGCATCCTCGCGGGCCGCGTAGCGAAGGGCGTGGATGGCCGCGGAATGGAATCGGGCGGCGGCACTTGACAGGTCGTCACTCATTTAGTTAGCCTAACTAAACATTAGCACGAAGGGAGGACGGAATGTCCGAATTGCTGCAGGCGATCTACCAGGGGGACCAAGCCCGAGCCGACGAGTTGCTCGCCGCGGATCCCGAGCTCGACGTCTTCGAGGCCGCCGCCGTGGGAAGGACCGACCGCCTGGGCGAACTGCTCGACGAGGACCCCGACCTCGCGAACGCGTGGGCCCGCGACGGCTTCCAGCCGCTTGGCCTCGCGAGCTTCTTCGGCCAGGTCGAAGCCGCGCGCCTGCTCCTCGAACGTGGGGCGGAGGTCAACTCCGCGTCACGGAACGACATGAAGGTGATGCCGCTGCACAGTGCGGCTGCCACGGGCGATCCCGAGGTGCGGTACGAGCTCGCGAAGCTGCTCCTCGAGCACGGCGCCGACCCGAACGTCCGCCAGCAGGACGACTACACGCCGCTGATGGCCGCCGACCAGCACGGCGACGAGCGCCTCCGGAAGCTCCTCCTCGACCACGGAGCCGCCGGGTGACTCAATAAGAGTCCGTTACTTGGAGTCTTGGCGCTCGGCGCTGCGGAGGAATTCTTCGAGGCACTCGTTGAAGCCCGGCGCGCGCTGGATCGAGTGGCGGGCGCCGGGGAGCACCGCCCGCTCGGCGCCGAGGCGCTGCTCGAGCACGTCGCAGACAGCGTCGAACGCCTCACTGTGCGCGCCGGAGAGGACGAGCTTCGGAAACGGCGTGGCCGCGACCTCGGCGAACGGGATCTCCGCCTCCCACGGCCCGCGCTCGGCCATCAGGGCGCGTACCGACGACTCGATCTCCGGCGTCAGCGGCGACGGGGCGTTGTACGGCCCGGCGCCGATCCGCTCGACGAACGTGCGCAGGAACGGCTCCGGCTCGAGCTCGGGCGGCCAGAGCGGAGCGAGCTTGCCCACGAGCTCGGCGACGGCCGGATGATCCGGCGCGACCCCGAACGCCGGCGGCTCGGTCACTGCGAGCGAGCGTAGGTCGGCGGACTTCGCCGCCAGCAGGGCCACAACGCCGCCGTATGAGTGTCCGAGCAGATGGTCTCCCGGCTCGAGCAGCTCGAGCAGCTCCCCGGCCTGGACGTCGAAGTCGATCCGCTCGAGGGGCGGGTTCGGCGGGTAGCCGGTACGGGTCGGCATGACGAGCGTGTAGCGCTCGGCCAGCGGTCGCTGGGCCGGCCAGCCTGAGTTGCCGCCCGATCCGTGGACGAGCACGAGCCGCGGGCCCGACCCCACCACCTTGACGTGCACTAGCGGCCTAGTTAATCGGCAGCGGTGGTGTCCAGCGCGGCATCCAGTAGCTCACGAGCCAGCGCTTCTGGGCGCCCTTGCCGACGGGCCTCAACCCGAGCTGGAAGGCCACGGGACGCGTCCTTGCCTCGCCTTTGATCTCCGGTCGCACGGAGAGACCGACCTCGAGCAGGATCTCCTTCGTCGACGCGTAGTCCAGGTAGTACTGGACCGTGTTCAGATCGACGTTGAGGTACGGGACGATCGGCAACGCCGAGGCGTTCGCCCACTGCTTGTAGGTGTACCCCTTCCGCATCGACGGGGCGATCGTGGCCCAGGACTTGTCGAGGTGCTCGCGCGCGACGGCGGTCCCGAGGAACGTGCGGATCGTGGACTTCGTCGCGGGATCGAGCTGCTGGTACTTCCTGATCGGGACGCCCTGTGCGTTCTTCAGCTGCACCTGCTTCGCAGGCAGCGCGGGCTTGAAGTTGGGGTCGGGCCCGCGGGCCGAGCGGTCGCTGCCGCCGGCGAGCTTGGCCACGACGACGAAGACGCCCGCGGCGAGCACGAGCGCCGAAGCCCACAGAAGGATCCGGTTGAAGCGTGGTGAGGAAAGTGCGGTCGAGACTGCGTTCATGCGCGTCAGAGGTAGTAGACGCTCAGATTAGCCGATTGTTAGTGAGGCCGCGTCCTCATTTTTCGGGGCCTGCCAGAACGACGCAGCCGTGCGTACAAGGTCGGCCCGATTCGGCGAAACCATGCGGCTTTTCGGTGTTACAAGGTTTGTTATGCTCGCCGCGCATGGAGCCCGCGCGCCCCTCGTCGTTCAACCCCGCCGGCGCGGGTGGGCTCCTGATCGGGACGACGGCCGCCGGAATCGGCGCCGGCACGCTCGTGGGCTGGTCGGCCGGCTCGGCCGCCCTGGGTGCGCTCGCGGGCGCTGCCGTCGGCATCCCCGCGGGGATCTTCGTCGTCTACCGCCGCTACCGGGACGCGTTGTGAGCACGGGAAGCGTCACCTCGCCCCGGCCCGCGCCGAATGTGCTTCTGCCCGCGATCGGCGGCGCTGCGGCGATTGCCGCCGCGCTCCCCGTGTACCTCGTCGCCGGCTGGCGGCTCGGCGGCTGGGCTCTCGCCGCCACGCTCTGGGTCGCGAGCCAGGCGTTCGGGTACCTGCTCCTGCGCCTGCGCACGAGGGGCAATCTCGCCGCGGCCGGGGTCGCCGGGGTGGGAATGATGACGCGCGGGATCGCGGTCATGCTCGTCGCCTTCGCCGTGGCCGTCTCCGACCCGTGGCTCGGGCTCGCCGCCGCAATCACGTACGGGTTCGCCTACACGATCGAGCTCTTCCTGTCGCTGGTCTCGTACTTCGGAAACGAGCCGCTGTGAAGCGCGCGCTCTTCCTCGTCGCGACGCTGGCGCTGCTTGCTCCGTCGACCGCGTTCGCCCGCGGCGAGTTCGACCCGACGCACGAGTTCGAGCAGAACGAATGGGTCCCGATCCACATCGGCCCGCTCGACCTGTCGATCACGAAGGCCGTCGTCTACTTGATGCTCGGCTCCGTGCTGACGATGGCGCTCGGGATCCTCCTCATGCGCTGGCGAGTGGCCGTCGAGCCGGACACGAGGCAGACCTTCGGCGAGCAGATCTACGAGGTCGCGCAGACGCAGATCGCGGAGCAGGGCCTGCCGTCGAAGGCGATCGGCCGCTGGTTCCCGTACGTCGCGACGCTCTTCCTGTTCATCTTCGTCGTCAACCTGCTCGGGTTCATCCCGCTCCCACTCACCGGCGAGACCTATCACGGCTTTCCCGTCTGGGGCATCTACGCGGCCACCTCCTCGCTCTCGGTGACGCTCGCGCTCGCCCTGCTGACGTTCGTCTTCACCCACTTCGAGGGCGTCCGCTGGAACGGGCCGGCCCGCTACTTCAAGAGCTGGATCCCCGAGGCGCCGAAGCCGCTGCTCGCGCTGATCGTGCCGCTCGAGATCCTCGGGCAGTTCATGCGCCTGATCTCGCTGAGCGTCCGTCTCTTCGCGAACATGCTCGCGGGCCACATCCTGATCCTCACCTTCATCGGCCTCATGTTCATCCTCGAGACGGTGATCCTCGCTCCAATCGTCATCCCGGTGGCGACGGCCTTCTACCTCTTCGAGGTCGTTATCGTCGTCGGCATCCAGGCGTTCATCTTCGCCGCCCTGTCTGCCATCTACATCGGCTCGGCGATCGAGCCCGAGCACTGACGGCGTGGAGGTGAATTTGTACGGTTCGACCGGTCATTTCAAACGACGGCACCGCAAGCGGTGCCTTAGGAGGAAAACGTGATCGACATCGTCCTTGCAGAAGCGACCGGCGACATCACTGACGCCGGGAAGGCCATCGGCCTGGCGCTCGGCGTCGGGCTCGGCGCCACGGGCGCCGGCATCGGCATCGGCCTGATCTTCTCGTCGATGATCCAGTCAGTCGCCCGGCAGCCGGAGCTCCGCGGCGAGCTGACGGGAATCCAGTGGCTCGGCTTCGCGCTCACCGAGGCCGTCGTGTTCTACGGCCTGCTCGGCTCGATCCTCGCCTTCGTCCTCGTCTAGATGTCGGTTCTCGCAGCCAACCCGCTCATCGAGGTCACGCCCGGCCTCATGATCTGGACCATCCTGTGCTTCCTGGCGACGTTCTTCGTCCTCAAGAAGTTCGCGTTCGGGGCGATCCAGAAGATCATCGACGAGCGCCGCCAGCGGATCCGCGAAGCGCTGGCCGAGGCCGACCAGGCGCGCGCCGAGGCACGGTCGATGCTCGAGGAGCACCGCACGATGATGGCGCAGGCGCGCGGCCAGGCCGAGGAGATCCTCGCCGAGGCCCGACGGGTCGCCGAGTCGCAGCGCAAGCGCCTCCGCGACGAGCTCGAGGTCGACCGGCAGCGCCGGCTCGAGGAGACGGAGCGGCAGATCCAGGCCGAGACCCAGCGCGCCCTCGCGCTGATCCGGGCCGAGGTCGCCGACCTGACCGTCGTCGCGACGCAGAAAGTGACGGGCAAGGTCCTCGACGAGCAGGATCACAAGCGGCTGATCGAAGACGCGATCCGCGAGCTCGACTTCTCAGTCCTCGAAGGTTCGCGCAACTAATGGCGGTCGTCGCACGTACGTACGCGAGAGCGCTCTTCGAGGCTGCGAAGGAGCACGGGCGGATCGAGGAGGTCCGCGACGAGCTGGACACGCTGGCCGAGGCGATTCGCGAGGTTCCCGAGCTCCAGGCCATGATCCGCAACCCCGAGCTCGACCCGCCGGAGAAGGCCGACGCGCTCGCGGCGATCCTGAAGGACGCGGACGAGCTCCTTCGCAACTTCGTGCGCCTCGTGGCCGAGAAGGGCCGGGCGCCGATGCTCGAAGAGATCGCGCGCGAGTACGACGCGCTCGTCGCCGCGGAGGAACGGATCCTGAACGTCGAGCTGACGACGGCGTTCGAGCTCTCCGACGACGAGGCGAGCTCGATCGTCGAGCAGATCGAGCAGGCGTCGGGCCGTCGCGTGGAGGCGAACCGCACCGTCGATCCCGACCTGATCGGCGGCGTCGTCCTCAAGGTCGGGTCGCTCGAGGTGGACTCGAGCGTGCGCGGCCGCCTCGACCGTCTTCGCCGAGAGCTAGCCGGAGCGACGACCTAGGGGCCGTGTGACGCTTTCGGCACACATCGTCCTCAATCTTTTTTCGGGGTCTGACCCCGGAAACGGGCCCGAACCCGCTTTCATCCACGAACGCGGGGGTCAGACCCCGTGTCAAACGATCCACAAGGAGTAGTCCGTTGAAGATCCGTCCCGAAGAGATCACTTCGATCCTGCGCGAGCAGATCGAGCGCTACGACGTCGACACAGACCTCGCCGAGGTCGGCACCGTCCTCCAGGTCGGTGATGGGATCGCACGCCTCTACGGCCTCGAGTCCGCCGTCGCGCTGGAGATGATCGAGCTCGAGCACGGCGTCACCGGCCTCGCGTTCAACCTCGAGGAGGACAACGTCGGCGCGGCTCTCTTCGGCGACTGGGAGCGCATCAAGGAGGGCTCGACGGCAAAGCGGACCGGCCGTGTGGCGAGCGTCCCCGTCGGCGAGGCGCTCGTCGGGCGCATCGTCGACCCGCTCGGCAACCCGCTCGACGGCGGCGCGCCGATCGAGACCGAGGAGCGTCTCCCGTTGGAGATCAAGGCGCCGGGAGTCGTCGAGCGCCAGCCGGTGAAGGAGCCGCTCCAGACCGGCATCAAGGCGATCGACACGATGACGAACGTCGGCCGCGGACAGCGCGAGCTGATCATCGGCGACCGCTCGACGGGGAAGACCGCGATCCTGATCGACACGATCCTGAACTCCCACGACCAGAACGTGATCTGCATCTACGTCGCGATCGGCCAGAAGTCGTCGAGCGTCGCTCAGATCTACGAGCTGCTGAAGGATCGCGGCGCGATGGAGTACACGATCATCGTCACGGCGCCGGCGTCGGAGGCCGCGCCGATCAAGTGGATGGCGCCGTACTCCGGCTGCGTGATGGGCGAGTACTTCATGAACCGCGGCGACCACGCGGTCTGCATGTACGACGACCTCACGAAGCACGCGGACGCGTACCGCGAGATGTCGCTGCTCCTCCGCCGGCCCCCGGGCCGTGAGGCGTATCCCGGCGACGTCTTCTACCTCCACTCGCGGCTCCTCGAGCGCGCGAGCAAGCTCTCCGACGAGCGCGGCGGCGGCTCCCTGACCGCGCTCCCGGTCGTCGAGACCCAGGCGGGCGACATCGCGTCGTACATCCCGACGAACGTGATCTCGATCACCGACGGCCAGATCTTCCTCGAGGCCGACCTCTTCTTCTCGGGCGTCCGGCCGGCGGTCAACGTCGGCCGCTCGGTCTCCCGGGTGGGCGCGAGCGCCCAGACGAAGGCGATGAAGAAGGTCGCCGGCCGGCTCCGCCTCGAGCTGTCCCAGTACCGCGAGCTGGAGGCGTTCGCCCAGTTCGGCTCCGAGCTCGACCCCGACACGCAGCGGACTCTGGCGCGCGGCGAGCGGATGGTCGCGACGCTGAACCAGCCGCAGTACCAACCCTGGCCGATGGAGGAGCAGGTCGTCGCCATCTTCTCCGGCATCAACGGCTACCTCGACGACATCCCGGTCGAGGACGTGCCGCGCTTCCAGGACGAGTTGCGCGAGTTCCTCCGCGCCGAGGGGACGATCTACAAGGAGATCCACGAGAGCGGCGATCTCCCGGACGAGCTCGGCGAGCGCCTCGAGCAGGAGGTCGAGAAGTTCAAGCAGGGCTTCAACGTCTCGCAGGAGCCCGAGCTCGCAGGAGCCAGCGCCTAGAGGTCGATGGCTTCCGTCCAGGACATCAACCGCCGGATCCGCTCGGTCCGGAACACGCGCAAGATCACGAGGGCGATGGAGCTCGTGGCGGCCGCGAAGCTGCGGCGGGCCCAGGGACGCATCGAGTCGATGCGGCCGTACGCCGAGCGGATGCAGGAGCTGATGGTCGGGGTCGCGCGCGCGAGTACATCTCTGCGCGGCCTTCCTCTGCTCCAGCGGCGTGAGGTCCGGACGGCGGCGATCCTGCCGCTGACGGGCGATCGCGGGCTCGCCGGGGCGTTCAACGCGCAGATCCTCCGCGAGGCGTTTGCGGCGGAGGGCCGGCTGCGCGGGGACGGCGTCGAGGCCCGCTGGCTCGTCGCGGGCAAGAAGGGCGCCTCGACGCTTCGCTTTCGCCGGTACGAGCTGACGCAGGCGTGGACCGGCTTCAGCGACAGCCCGCGCTACGCGGACGCCCAGGCGATCGCCCATCGCATCTCCGAGCTCTACGCGGAGGAGGAGGTCGACCAGGTCGTCGTGATCTACAACCACTTCGTGTCGGCGCTGACGCAGCGGGTCGTGACGCAGGAGGTCCTGCCGATCCCGGAGAGCCTGCTCGAGGGCGGCGAGCAGGACGAGCACGACCGAGCCCTCCTCGGCGACTTCATCTACGAGCCCGAGCCAGAACAGATCCTCGAGCGCCTGCTCCCGGTCTACGTCGAGACGGAGCTCTACCGAGCGCTCCTGGAGTCGGCCGCCTCCGAGCAGGGGGCGCGCATGACCGCCATGCGCAACGCCTCGAAGAACGCCGGCGAGCTAATCGACGCGCTGACGCTTCAAATGAACCGGGCCCGCCAGGCCGAGATCACCCAGGAGATCCTGGAGGTTGTAGCCGGCGCCGACGCGCTGACGGCTTAGATTCGCTGTACCTGGATGGAGCTCCCGTTTTCCCCCAGACCCCTTCCCTGGTCCGATCCGCGGACAGGGGCTTCGCCGCCGGCGCCGTTGCACGAAACCGCCTAACAACCAGGCGGGTTTCCGAGTCTGTACTGATGCGGCGCGGGACCGTGGCGCCGACTATGCTTTCCGACTCGCGGTGTCGACCCCAGAAAAACCCTCAGACGTTCTCGGCTCGCAAGCCGGTCTAGGCGCGGCGGTCGCCAGCGAGAGCGGCGGAGAGCTCGGCGAGCTAGAAGATGTTCGCGCTCGGGGCTACTGGGAGCTCGTCTGGCGACGGTTCCGGCGCGACAAGGTCGCGATCGGGAGCGGAATCTTCATCATCCTCATGCTCATGACCGCGTTCGTCGGAGCGCCCATCGCGCAGCACTACTCGGGGCACGGACCCAACGACATCTTCACCCTCGCCTGCTGCCCGGGAAGCAAGGACGAGCCCGTGGAAACGGTCGGCCTTCTGCCCTCGCCGTTCTGGACCGAGTTCAAGAACCCGTACACCGGCGAGGACAACGTCATGGTCCTCGGCGCCTCGAACCGGCTCGGCCAGGACGAATTCCTCCGCCTCCTCTACGGAGCCCGCGTCTCGCTCGAGGTGGCGCTCTTCTCGACGATGGGAGTGATGATCATCGGGGTCATCCTCGGCTCCATCGCCGGCTATTTCCGAGGCTGGACCGACACCATCATCTCGCGCGTGACGGAGATTGCGATGGCGTTTCCGGTACTGCTCTTCGTGATCGCCCTGGCCGCGACGGTCGGCCCGAGGCTGAACCAGATCACGTTGGGGTTCTTCCCGGAAGGCGTCTTAACCCTGGTCCTGATCTTCAGCCTCTTCGGCTGGTTCTATCCCGCGCGCATCATGCGCGCCCAGGTGCTGTCCATCCGCGAGAAGGAGTACATCGAGGCGGCTCGGATGATCGGCGCGAGCGACGGCCGGATCATCCGTTCCCACGTGCTCCCGCACCTGGTCGCGCCGATGATCGTCTACTCGACGTTGATCGTCGCGAGCTACGTGCTCGCCGAAGCAGGCCTCTCGTTCCTCGGAGTCGGAATTCCGCTCGAGACTCCGAGCTGGGGGAACCTGCTCTCGACCGCGCCCGAGTACTACACGACGCGACCGCTCCTGATGCTCTGGCCAGGCTTCGCCGTCCTGCTCGCCACGCTGGCGTTCAACTTGCTCGGCGACGGCCTCCGCGACGCGTTCGACCCGCGCTCCTCGCGCTGAAACCCGAGGAACGAAGCGCTTTCGCGGCGCGCGTCACGAGCTACTAACCAAACTTCAACGAGCACGTCTCAAGGTGTGGACGGGGAGGAACCCGTCCCGGGCCGGGTTCGCCTGGCTCGGTGTTCACGGAAAGGAGAGACATGCACAGACGGCTATGGCTTTCGGTCGCGATGCTTGCGACTGGGGCGAGCCTTCTGGTCGCAGCGAGCTTCGCGAGCGCCGGCACGATGCAGGGTGCGCTCAAGAAGGGTGGGATCTGGAAGGTCGGCACGACCGGAGCATCGGTCCAGGTCGACCCGCAGCTCGCCTACATCACCACGGCGTGGTGGCTCGAGTACGCGACCGCAGCGAAGCTCTACAACTATCCGGACAAGGCGGGCCCCGCCGGCACGAAGCTCGTGCCCGAGGTCGCTTCGAAGTTCACCGTCTCGAACGGTGGCAAGAGGTACACGTTCTTCATCCGGAAGGGCTTCAAGTTCAGTGACGGCACGCCGGTAACGGCGGGGAGCTTCAAGTACGCGATCAACCGTGTCGCGAACAAGGACCTCGCTTCGCCGGGCGCGCAGTTCATCACTGACGAGAACGGCACGAACATCATCGGCGCGCAGGAAGTCAACAACGGTCAGGGCACGGACGTCCGTGGCGTCCAGGTCAGAGGCAACCGCCTCATCATCAACATGACCAAGGCTGACGGAACCTTCATGTCGAAGATCACGATGCCGTTCTTCCAGGCGACCTCTCGCAAGCTCCCGCTCAACCGCGAAGTCGTGAACGTCAACAACGCCAGCGACCTCCCGTCGGCTGGTCCGTACACGTACACGCGGAACGACGTCAACACGCTGACCTCGATCCGCCAGAACCCGAACTGGAAGCCAGGCCCCGGCCGCACCCGGCCGCGGAACCTGACCGGTCTCGACATCCAGTGGAACCTCAACGAGCAGACGGCGTTCAACCAGACGAAGAACAACGAGCTCGACGAGGGCCCGCTCCCTGCTGCTGAAGTGCAGGGTGTCGCGAACCAGTACGGCGTGAACAAGACGCGTTTCTGGGCGAAGTCCCAGAACTGCACCGGCTACCTGCCGATGAACACGGCGAACAACCTGTTCAAGGGCAACCTCAGCCTGCGGAGGGCGTTGAACTTTGCCGTCAACCGCAAGGCGTACGTCGCCCAGGCCGGGCCGTATGCAGGCAACGCGTGGACGCACCTCTTCAACCCAGGCGTGCCGGGCTGGAAGCAGGTCAACCCGTATCCGGTGAATCCGAACCTCGCCACCGCAAGGCGGCTTGCCTCGGGTCACCTGAAGGACGGGAAGATCACTGTCTACTTCCGCTCGTCGGGTACGACAAACCCGGCTCAGGCCCAGATCGTGAAGCAGGACCTGAGGAACATTGGGTTCCAGGAGAACAACATCACCATGAAGGGCTTCTCGGGCGGGAACATCTACACCGCCATGGGAGTCCGCGGGAACGATGCCGACATCGGTGTATCGATGGGTTGGTGCTCGGACTATCCGGACCCGTACGACTGGATCAACATCCTGCTGTACGGCAAGACGATTGAGGCCGAGAACAACGTCAACTACTCGTACTTCAACCATCCGACCTGGAACAGGAAGATGGAGAAGGCAGCCCGCCTCGTGGGGCCGAAGCGCCTCGCTGTCTATGGCCAGATGGACATCGACATCATGAAGAAGGCTGCACCGATGGCGATCGAGCGGACGTACAACAACCGGTACTTCTTCTCGAACCGCGTCAACCCGAAGAGCCTCGTCTACCAGGGGATCTACCAGGACTGGAGCATTCCGGCCCTGGCCCTGAAGTAGGAGGTTCGACGAAGCACGAAGGAAGTTCGTGGGGCGCCGGCACAACCGGCGCCCCACGTGTTTCGAGCGACTAGTTAGGATTCCGGCGCCAAGAGGGACGACAGAGAGGAAGGGCAAGAGAAATGTTCCGATATCTCGTCAGGCGAATTCTGTGGGCGTTGCTGCTCTTCCTCATCATCACGTTCGTCACCTTCGTGATCTTCTTCATGGCGCCGCAAGACCCGGCGCGCGCGCAGTGCGGCGGTGACCAGGCGTCGAGGGCCTGCCTCGAGCTCGCGACCGAGAAGCTCGGCCTCGACAAGCCGATCTACATCCAGTACAAGAACTTCCTGAAGACACTGGTCGTCGACCACTCGCTCGGCTACTCGTACGCCACGCGGGCGAGCCTGAACGAGGCGATCATGGAGGACGCTCGCGTGACGGCGTCACTCGTGATCGGAGGCGCGGTCCTCTGGATGCTGATCGCGCTCTCGGTCGGTGTCTACTCAGCGTTGAGGCCGCGATCGCTCGTCGACAGGGCGGCGATGGTCTTCGTCCTGGTCGGCGTGTCCGCGCACCCGGTGTGGATCGGGCTGATCTTCTCGTACTTCTTCGGCGTCAAGTGGGGGATCACGCCGATCGCAAACTACGCGAACTTCTTCGGTGCGCCTCCGGACTCGGGGCTCCCGGGCGGGCCCTGGCAGTGGTTCTACCACATGATCTTGCCGTGGGCGACGTTCGCGATCCTCTTCGCCGCGCTCTACGTCCGCATGATCCGGGCGAACGTCATGGAGACCCTGAACGAGGACTTCGTGCGGACCGCTCGGGCGAAAGGCGCGCCCGAACGCCGTGTTCTCTTCTCGCACGTACTCAGGAACGCGATGCTGCCGGTCGTGACGATGCTCGGCATGGACATCGGTGTCGCTCTGGGTGGAGCGATCTTCACGGAGTCGGTCTACCAGCTGCCTGGGCTCGGGAGGGAGGCGGTCGGGGCGATCGCCGCGCAGGATCTCGCGACGTTGCAGGCGATCGTCGTCTTCTCGACGATTGCGATCCTCTTCTTCAACCTGGTCGTTGACGTGTTGTATGCCTGGATCGACCCCCGGATCCGGCTAAGCTAGCGACCCACCCGTGGCACTCCTCGAAGTCAAGGACCTTCGTACGTCCTTCAAGACCGAGGACGGCGTCGTCAAGGCTGTCGACGGCGTCTCGTTCTCGGTCGAGAAGGGCCAAACGCTCGGCATCGTCGGGGAGTCCGGCTGCGGCAAGAGCGTGACCTGCCTCACGATCATGGGGCTGAACGCGAAGCGAAACACCGTCTCGAGTGGCGAGGCTCTGTGGAAGGGCAAGAACCTGCTCACCGCGAAGCAGCGGGAGCTCCGCGAAATCCGCGGCGACGAGATGTCCATGATCTTCCAGGACCCGATGACGTCGCTGAACCCGGTCCATTCGATCGGCAAGCAGCTCGTCGAGGCGGTCCAGCTGCATCGGGACGTCACGAGCCGGGTTGCCCGCGCTCGCGCTCTCGAGCTGTTGAAGGCGGTCGGCATCCCGAAGGCCGAGGCGCGGATCGACGACTATCCGCACCAGTTCTCCGGCGGCATGCGCCAGCGCGTGATGATCGCGATGGCGCTGATCAACGACCCCGACCTCCTGATCGCCGACGAGCCGACGACGGCGCTCGACGTGACGACGCAGGCGCAGATCCTCAGTCTCATGAAGCGTCTCCAGCAGGACTTCGGCAGCGCGATCATCTTCATCACGCACGATCTCGGCGTCATCGCCGAGACCGCGGACGACGTGCTCGTCATGTACGCGGCGAAGGTCGTCGAGCAGGCGAACGTGAGCGACCTCTTCAACCGGCCGCAGCACCCGTACACGTGGGGGCTGATGGGCTCGCTGCCGCGTCTCGAGGCCGACATGGAGCGCCTGGTCCAGATCCCGGGCCAGCCCCCGTCGCTGCTCCGGCCGCCGCGGGGTTGCCGCTTCCATCCGCGCTGTCCGTACGTGATGAACATCTGCCGCGAGACGGAGCCCGAGCTCGAGTCGACGCAGCACGACCCCGCGCATCTCCAGCGGTGCCACCTGGACGAGGAGACCAAGGAGCGTGAGGCCCGCAAGCTGCTCGAAGCGACTCTGGCGGAGGCCGGCTAGGTGGCGACGACGGACGTGGCGACGCGCAGCGAGGAGTTCACCCCTGCGGGCGACGAGCTCCTCGTCGTCCAGGACGTCAAGAAGTACTTCCCGATCACGCGCGGGATCATCTTCCAGAAGGCGATCGGCTCGGTGAAGGCGGTCGACGGCGTCTCCTTCGGCATCAAGCAGGGCGAGACACTGGGCATCGTCGGCGAGTCCGGCTGCGGGAAGTCCACGCTCGCCCGCTGCATCGTGCGGCTGCTCGACTCGACCGACGGCTCGATCACCTTCGAGGGGCGCGACATCACGAAGCTCTCGCGCATGCAGATGCGGCCGATCCGGCGCGAGATGACGATGATCTTCCAGGATCCCTACGCCTCGCTGAACCCGCGCAAGCGCGTCGGCTTCATCATCGGCGAGCCGCTCGAGGTGCACAAGCTCGGCACGCCGGCGGAGGTGAAGACACGCGTCCAAGAGCTGCTCGAGGTCGTCGGCCTCAACCCGGAGCACTACAACCGGTTCCCGCACGAGTTCTCCGGCGGCCAGCGACAGCGCATCGGCGTCGCGCGCGCGCTCGCGGTCAACCCGAAGCTGATCGTCTGCGACGAGCCCGTGTCCGCGCTCGACGTCTCGGTTCAGGCGCAGATCCTGAACCTCCTCAAGGACCTCCAGGACGACTTCGGCCTGACCTACGTCTTCATCGCCCACGATCTCAACGTCGTGCGGCACATCTCCGACCGCGTTCTGGTGATGTACCTCGGCAAGATCGCCGAGGTCGCGGACCGCGACACCCTGTACCGCGAGCCGAAGCACCCGTACACCGGCGCGCTGCTCTCGGCGGTGCCGATTGCGAATCCCGAGCTCGGCCGGCAGCGCGAGCCGATCGTCCTCGAGGGTGACGTCCCGAGCCCGGTGAACCCACCGTCGGGCTGCCGCTTCCATCCGCGGTGCCCGCGCTTCGTCGAGGGGCACTGCGACGTCGAGGACCCGCCCCTGTATCCCTTCGGCGCAGGCCATGTCGCCGCGTGCCACTACCCGCTCGAACGCTGGCCGATGAAGGCCGACGAGATGCGCCGCGCGTCCGGGTCGTCGCGCGAGCCGACGCCGGCTTAGCGCGGCATGTTCTTCGCGGCGCTTCGCCGTCTCGTGCTTCTCGCGCTCGGGGCCGTCGTGCTGACCGTCGCCCTGTCGCTGCTCTTCGGGCTCCTGGCCGGCGGCTCCCTCAACCGGGCGCTCGTGCTCGGCTTCTACCTGGCCGGCTGTTTCCTGCTCATCTGTGGCTTCTTCGTGGGCAATCGAGGCCCGACGCGCGTGGAATCGGAGTCACCCGGGGTGGTCGTGCCGTTCATGGGCATCGGCACGCGGAGCCTGCGCTGGGCGAGTCTCCGAGAGCAGAACGAGACGATCAACAACTCGGCCGTGTTCATCTGCCTCGGCCTCGTCCTCGTCCTGCTCGGAATCGTGCTCGACACGCAGCAGTCACTCGTGTGAGGGAGTTTGGACTCTGTCCTGACTTTCCACTAACTTCCGATTGGTAAAGCCGTCAGAACCTATTGTGAGAGTCATGCACGCAGCCTGTGACCGCGCCCGTCAATGGGCGACGGCCGAAGTCGACGGCGAGCTGTCGAGGTTCGAGATCGTCCTGCTGAGGGCGCACCTCGACGCCTGCCCTTCGTGCCGCGAGTTCCACGTGGCGGTCGGCGGCATCACCAGGACGCTGCGCGCCACGCCGCTCGAGCGCCTCGAGCGGGCGATCGAAGTCAGGCGCCTCCGCTGGCGGATCCGGTCGCGGCTGGCCCCGGCGGCCGCAGCCATGGCAGTCGCCGCCGTCGTGCTCGGCAGCGGCGTCGTCTCTTCCAGCGTCCGCACCGGCTCAGTCGGGGACACAGGCTCGAGCGTGGACGGTGTGGCCAGGCTCTCCTCCGCGGAGACGATGAACCTCAGCAAGCTGGAGGCCCTCACGCAGTCCTCGACGAGCTCTGCCGGGCTTCGCACTTTGACCGTCCGCGCGCAAGGCTCGCTTCGCGGCGGGCCGGTCATTCGCGATCGATAATTTCGCGACGCGAAATTATCGTGAGCGTCGCGTAAGCGACGCGAACCAATGGCGTCCCGAGGCGTGCGTCGCGTAAGCGACGCGAACCCATGGCGTCCGGAGGCGCTTCGACGTAACGGTTCCGCCTATGGCGATACTGTCTCCTGAGTGTTCCCTTCATTCGTCACCTCGCACGTCTGAACCCTCGACCACGACGCCCGTGTGGCGTCCGCGCTGAGTCGAGCCCAACCCTCGGATTCACCGGCCGAGGGCAGGCGCGGCTTGGGTAGACTCCGCCACGTCGTCAGGGGAGGGCGCTGGAAGCGCCGTGCCCCGAACACCTCTCTCCAGGAGTCGCATGGCTGAGCAACGAAATGGTCAAAACGTCGGCAAGCTGATCGAGGTCAAGGGCGTCGTCATCGACGCGCTGTTCCCCGACGAGTTGCCCGAGATCTACCATGCCGTGCGGCTCTCGGTCGACGACCGGGAGATCATCGCCGAGGTGCAGCAGCACCTTGGGGACGACCGCGTGCGAGCCGTCGCCATGGACTCCACCGACGGGCTCTCCCGCGGCCTCGACGTCGTCGACCTCGGCGGCCCGATCACCGTTCCGGTCGGCGAGGAGACGCTTGGCCGCGTCTGGAACGTGATCGGCGAGCCGGTCGACCACAAGCCCGCGCCCACCGACGGCGTCGAGCGCTGGCCGATTCACCGCGACCCACCCGAGTTCAGCGACCTCTCCGCGAAGCTCGAGATCTTCGAGACCGGGATCAAGGTCATCGACCTGATCGCACCGTTCGTCCGCGGCGGCAAGGTCGGCCTTTTCGGCGGCGCCGGCGTCGGCAAGACGGTCCTGATCCAGGAGCTGATCCACAACGTCGCGAGGGAGCACGGCGGCGTGTCGGTCTTCGCCGGTGTCGGCGAGCGCACGCGCGAAGGCAACGACCTGCTCCTCGAGATGGAGGAGTCGAAGGTGCTCGACAAGGTCGCGCTCGTCTACGGGCAGATGAACGAGCCGCCGGGCGCGCGTCTGCGGGTCGGGCTCTCGGGCCTGACGATGGCCGAGTTCTTCCGCGACGAGGGCCAGGACGTGCTGCTCTTCATCGACAACATCTTCCGCTTCGTCCAGGCCGGCTCCGAGGTCTCCGCCCTGCTCGGCCGTATGCCGAGCGCGGTCGGCTACCAGCCGACGCTGAGCACCGAGATGGGGCAGCTCCAGGAGCGGATCACCTCGACGCAGAAGGGCTCCGTGACCTCGATCCAGGCGATCTTCGTCCCGGCCGACGACTACACGGACCCCGCGCCGGCGAACGTCTTCGCGCACCTCGACTCGTCGGTCGTGCTGGAGCGCTCGATCGTCGAGATGGGCATCTACCCGGCGATGGACCCGCTCGCGTCGTTCTCCCGCGCCCTTCAGCCCGACATCGTCGGCGAGGAGCACTACGACGTGACGACGCGCGTCCAGCGGGTGCTCCAGCGCTACAAAGACCTCCAGGACATCATCGCCATCCTCGGCATGGACGAGCTCACCGACGAGGACAAGCTGACGGTGACCCGGGCGCGGAAGATCCAGCGCTTCCTGTCGCAGCCGAACTTCGTCGCCGAGCAGTTCACGGGGACACCGGGCGAATACGTTCGGCTCGAGGACACGATCAAGGGCTTCCAGGAGATCCTCGACGGCAAGCACGACGAGCTGCCGGAGCAGGCCTTCTACATGGTCGGCACGATCGAGCAGGCGGTGGCGAAGGCCGGCGGCGGCGAAGCCGAGGAGGAGGAGCCCGCCGACGAGGAGCCCGAGCCGGCCGAGCGCGAGCCCGAGCCAACGCCGGCGTAGGTGCGCTAAGTGGCGACGTTCGACGTCTCGCTCGTCACGCCCGACGGGCCAGTCTTCGAGGGCGAGGTCGAGATGCTCATCGTTCCCGGGGCGGATGGCGAGATCGGCGTCCTGGCCCGCCATGCGCCGCTGATCGCGATGCTCAAGGCCGGCTCGACCCGCGTCCACGTGAAGCGCGACACCGAGGTGCAGGAGTTCGCGACAGGCCCCGGCTTCTTCAAGGTCGAGCAGGACCGAGCGCTGGCGCTCGTGGACGACGCGGTCGACGCGAAGCAGATCGACGACGCGCGGGCGCGCGCGCAGCTCGAGGAGGCCCAGGCAGAGCTCGAGCGGATCGAACGTGGCGAGTCGGATGCCGACCGCTGGCAGATCGAGCAGCGGATCAAGCACGCGGAGAACCAGCTGACGGTGGTCGGCCGGGGATGAGGCTCGTGGGCATCGCCGGTGCGCTGGTGATGCTCGTTCCGTGCCTCGTGGGCTGCGGCGGAAGCGACGAGACGACGCCCGAACAGGACGTCAGGTCGCAGATCCGCCGAGCTCTTGCGCTTCCGGACGACGCCCGTCTGGGGAGCCTTCAGTGCCGGAAGGTCGTTCCACTCGACATGCTCGCCTGCGAGACCACGGTGCAGGGCGCCCGCGGCGGCCGGTACCTCGTCGTGCGGACCGTGCGAGGCACATTTGCGGTTCGCCGTGAGGGCATGATCCCTCGTGGCTGATAGTCTCACGCCACCTGGAGAGCTTTGAAAGGCAGCTTGGCGACCAGGTCATAAAAAACGCCTAAAGAGCCCGGAGCGATACGCTCCCGACCTCTTTAGGCGGGGGCGTTTGTCGTAAAGGAGGCGAAGTGAAGGCGTTCATCCCCGGGCTCTATGCGCGTTCGGAGGCGCTCGTGCAGGCGACGCGCGACCTCGATCGCGGGCGCACGACGAAGGAGGCGGTCGACGAGCAGGTCGAGCGCGACCTCGCCGAGCTCGTCTCCGTCCAGCAGGCCGCCGGCCTCGACCTCCTCGCCGACGGGATGCTTCGCTGGCAGGACGTCTTCCGCCCCTTCGTGGAGACGGCCGACGGCCTGGAGACCGGCGCGCTCACGCGCTTTCTCGACACGAACACCTTCTTCCGGGCGCCGAACGCGACGACGGCCACGCCGGCGCTCCCTCAGGCCCTCAACGGCCGGTACTTCGCCCCGCTGCCCGCGCCGCGCCTGGTCACGCTGCCGGCGCCGTTCGCGCTCGCCCAGGGCACCGGCGTCGAGCCGAGCGCCGTGGCGGAGGGTGTCCTGAAGCCGCAGATCGACTCGACCGACGCCGAGCTCGTCGTCCTCGAGGAGCCGTTTCTGGCGCGCGCGGAGTCCGTCGACCTGAACGGCGTGGGGGAGGCGCTGGAGAAGCTCGCCGGCGGCCCGAAGCTCGCGCTCTGGCTGACGTTCGGCGACGCGCAGCCGCTGTTCGAGCAGGGGCTCGCCGAGCTGCCGGTGGACGGGATCGGCGTCGACTTCTACGCGACCAGCGTGAGCGCGATCCCCGAGGGCTTCGACAAGCTCCTCCTTGCGGGTGTCCTCGATGCGCGAAGCTCGGTCCCGGAGGACCCGCGTGAGATCGCGGCCTTCGTTCCGCAGCTCCACGAGCGCGGCGCGCAGGAGGTCGCACTCGTCCCCAACGGAGATCTTCAGTACGTTTCGGAGCCGGTCGCCCGCGACAAGGTCGCGCGGCTCGGGCAGGCGAAGGAGGCCGCAGCATGAATGACGAGCTGAAGTTCCTGACGCACGAAGTCGGGTCGCTGGCGAAGCCGTCGTGGCTCGTCAAGACGTCCGCCGGCAAGCCGCTCGAGGAGAGCGACGTCGAGCATGCCCGCGTCTGGGGGGAGAAGGTCGGCGTCGAGGGCTACGAGGAGCTCGTCGACCTCCTTCAGCAGGATGATCGCGATCCCGACGAGGTGGCGCGCTGGTCGAGCCGGTACTGCATCCGCCTCCAGGAGTCCGCCGGCGTCGACTGGATCTGGGACGGCGAGCAGCAGCGCAGCGAGATGTACGCGTGGGCGATCGCGCACTCGAACGGCTTCGAGCCGCGCGGCACCGTTCGCTCCTTCGACAACAAGTACTACTCGAAGTCCGCTGCGGTGGGCCCGGTCTCGCTCCGCGAGCCGTACCACAACGACGAGTTCTCGTTCCTGAAGTCGGCTGCGAAGCACGACCTGAAGATCCCGATCACGGGCGCATACACGCTCGCCGTGTGGTCGTACGACGAGCACCATCTGCCGAAGTCGGGCCGGCTGGGCGGCGGCCTCTCCCGCCGGGACGAGGTCGACGCACGCCGCGAGCTGACCCTCGACATCGCGCGCAACATCATCCGGCCGAACCTCGAAGCGCTCATCGACCTCGGTGCGACCTGGATCCAGATCGACGAGCCGGGCGCGTCGACCGAGGAGGACGAGCTCGACGTCTTCGTCGAGAGCTTCAACGTCTCGGTCGAGGGGCTCGAGGGCTGCACGTTCTCGACGCATCTCTGCTTCTCGGACTACAACCTCTTCTTCCCGGCAATCGAGGGCATGAGCGGCTGCCGGCAGTATTGCGTCGGCTTCGCAAACTACGACTCGACCGAGCTGGGCACCTCCGGCGCCGAACGCCCAGGGTACGAAGTGATCTCGAAGTGGCGCGACCTGCCGTACGACCCGATTCTCGGCCTCGGCGTGCTCGACATCCACACGGACTTCATCGAGTCGCCCGAGCTCGTGCGCGACCGGATCCTCTACGCGGTCGATGTCTTCGGCGACGCGTCCCGGATCCACGTGTGCCCCGACTGCGGCCTGCGCACCCGGAGCTGGGACGTCGCCTACGAGAAGCTCCGCAACATGGTCGAGGGCACGCGCCTCGCGGAAGAGGCGCTGAACCGCGCGCACGCCGGAGCCAGGTAACGGCTCGAGCGGGGCGGGGGCCGCACCCCGCCCCACTCGTCGTTCAGTCCTGCCAGACGAAGTCCGACCAGCTCTCGGTGAAGCTCGCCTCTGGGCGCATTCCGTCGCACCAGTTGAACGGAGATCCAGGCGGATGGCACGCGCCAACCGGGCTGGCGCCGCCCTGCCGGTACGAATAGTGAATGGCCTCGGCAATCCGGGCGGTGATCGCGTCCAGGCTACGGACGAAGGCCGCATTCATGGGCCCGCAGTCGGCCTGGGCCGCGCTTGCTCG
This sequence comes from Gaiellaceae bacterium, assembly GCA_035765175.1. Taxonomy (GTDB): domain Bacteria; phylum Actinomycetota; class Thermoleophilia; order Gaiellales; family Gaiellaceae; genus VAXT01. The sequence continues at coordinate 3,983 of DASTYD010000024.1, read as the reverse complement.
GTTGCACGGCTGCCACGAGAAGCCAAGCCGCCCGGCCGGCGCTCCCTGGGGATGCGATCCGGCGTGATGCCGCGTCGCGTAGACCTGCTCCGAGACGAAATGCTTCATCGTGTCTTCGTCGACGATCGTGTTCCCGTGCCCGGTGACCCACTGGAACTGGTCACCACCACGGGCACGCCAGCCGGCATTGAGGAGCGGGAGGAACTTGCGCTCGAGAACGTCGCGCGCGATCTCGACCTCCTCGGGCCCCGTTCGCACGAGCTCCATCACGTGAAAGACATAGTCCTCCAGGTGGCGGCGACGCTCGTCGCGACCCGAGCCCGGTACGCCCCACAGCCTCGTGTCAGCGTAGTTCTCGACGGCAACCCAGCGGATGTACCGATCCACGTCCGCCCAGAAGGCGCCGTCGGCCAGGAAGGCCTCGAGCTCCGTGCGGTAAGCCTCGACGAATGGGATGTCCTGGTGGCGGAACGCGATGCCGAACTCGGCGGCACCTGCGGAGGTCGGCATCCCGGGCACGCCGTAGTAGAGCCCGCGCATGAGCTCGCGCATGTCTGCTCGGCGGAACGCCGGCCACGGGCGGCCGTCCGTGCGATCGGCGTCGCGCATCGTCGTCTGGTCGAACTCGTTGATCAAGTACGTCTCGCCGGCGGTAACGTCGTAGCCAGCGTCGGCCATGCGCCGGCGGAACTCGACCCCAGCCTCGTACCAGGTGTGGCCTTCCTCGACCCAGTTCGCCCAGCCGGTTGGGTCGCCGAGGGTCATCTCCGCGACCGGGTGGATTCCTAGAGCACGAATCAGGTCGTCTTGTGCGAAGCGGAGTCGCTTCTTGTCTGCAGCGGCCGGCGGGATCGAGACCCAGTACTCGCCGCACGGCGAGCGGTTGTCGGCGAGCGCTTCGGAGAGCCGGATCCAGTCGGCGCCGGTCCAGGACACCGCCTCGACGGGGAGGCGGCAATTCGGATCGAGCGTCCACTCGCGGTGCCCGTGGTACTCATCGTCTGCGCAGCCACGTTCGTTCGCCGCGAGCAGACCGCAATCGTAGGTTTCGGGTGGATCCGCAGCGGCCGGGGCTGCGGCCGCGATCGCAATCGTGGTGACCAGCGCAAGCAGGAGCGCGGTCACGCGTAGGTTGGTCATCTGTCGCTCCTTTCTCGAGGCGTCACGCTTCGAAGAGGATCGAGAGAGCGGCTCACGCGGCGCTCACATCTCGCTCACGCCGTACTGGGAGGAGGTGTCCGTTCCTGCCCGAAACCAGCCGCCGAGTCGGCTATCCTGCTGTTGCGAACGCCGAACGGCGTTCGCGTCTTTCTGAGAACCCCACGTGCGCACCACGCTCAAGCGAGGAATCGGCCGGGTAGCGGTCGGCAACGGCAACGGCCAGGCTGTTCTGCCGCCCGGGGCGCTCAGCCCCGTCACGCGGTACCGCCAGCCGGAGCGTCGGCGAGGCCCCTTGCGCAGGCTCGGAATGATCCTGTTCGTGCTGCTGGCGCTCTCCCTCGCCGCCGTGAGTGGAATGGCCGGCGGGACCTACCTCTGGGAGCTCGAGAGCCTGAACAGGACGACGCCGGTCGGGCGCTTCAAGGAGGCATCGAAGTCGCTCGGCGTCGCAAGGCCGAATCGACCCAGTGTCGCCCTCGTGATCGGCTACGACCACCGGCCTGAGGACGGCACGGCTTCCTCGCGCTCGGACACCCTCATGCTCCTCCGCACGGACCCGACGAACGACACGGTCTCGATGCTCTCCTTCCCCCGCGATCTCATCGTGCCGATCTACTGCCAGGACGGCCCGAGAGGCAGCGAGCGGATCAACACCGCGTACTTCTACTGCGGGCCCCAGGGCGCGCTCGAGACCGTCCGGCACCTGACGGGCCTGCCGATCCACTTCCTGATCGGGGTCAACTTCGACGGCTTCCGCCAGAGCGTGGACAAGCTTGGGGGTGTGTGGCTCGACGTCGACCGCCGGTACGTGAACCTCCAGGGCGGCGACTACGCCACGATCAACCTCTGGCCGGGCTACCAGCGCCTCAAAGGCTGGCAAGCGCTCGACTTCGTCCGTTACCGGCACACCGACTCCGACCTGTTCCGGCTCGGCCGGCAACAGCAGTTCGTGAAGGCCATGAAGCAGGTCGTGAGACACAAGTTCCGAGACCCGAGAAACGTGTTCGAGGTCGTGAACGCGATGACGAAGAACATGCAGATCGGCCGCGCCGGGGGTCGCGGAATCTCGCCCGACACGCTTCACCGGTACGCGCGCTTCGCGTACGAGATGCCCGCGGGCAACTTCTTCCAGGTGAAGATCGGCGGCCTTACAGGGACGAACGAGCTCACGACCTCGACGACGGACATCGACGAGGCGATCGCCGAGTTCGTGCATCCCGACGTCGAGGCGCCCGGAAAGGCGACCGACCAGGTCCTGCCCGGCCAGCGCAAGCGAAAGAAGGAGGCGGCGCCGAACCCGAAGGACGTCTCCCTCGTCGTGCTGAACGGCAACGGCCAGCCGGGGGCGGCAGCAAACACGAGCTCCAAGCTCGCCGACAAGGGGTATCGCGTGATCCTCCCGCCCGAAGGCTTCCAGGCGAATGCTCCGGGCCGGTGGAGCCGCACGTTCCGAACGAAGATCTTCTACCAGGGCAAGGCGAAGGCGCAGCTCGCGGCTCGGGCAGTCTTGGGGCTGTTCAACTCGGCCGACGTCGCGCGCCTGCCGCGCAACCTAGAGCTGCGGACCCTCGCCAACCACGCCATGATCACCGTCATCGTCGGCCAGACGTTCTCGGGCAATCTGACGCCGACGCCCGTCGACCGGACGCCCCCCAAGCAGCCTCCGTACGTGCGGGACGCGAAATCCGAGGTCCTGCCCGCGGTTCGGCGCGCGGCAGCGTGGAAGGTCGGCTTCCCGCTTCAGATCCCGACCGTGATCGAGCGCTCGTCCGTCCTCGATTCGGAAGTCCCGTTCCGCGTCTATAAGCTCGACGACGACTCGAAGACCGTCCGCTTCACCTTCCGGACGGGCGCCAACGAGTACTGGGGGATCCAGGAGGCCGACTGGGATGACGCGCCCGCCCTCGAGGACAAGAACTTCAGCGCCGTGATCAAGGGGCGCCAGTACGACCTCTACTACTCCGGGCCGAACCTGCACATGGTCGTCCTGCGCGCCGGCGGCGCAAGCTACTGGGTCGTGAACACGATCCTCGACTCGCTCTCGAACGAGACGATGCTCGAGATCGCCAAGGGCCTGCGCCCCATGCACAAGTAACCCCGCGCCCCTGGCCGGTCATCGCTCCCGCCCGGCGGAGCCGGGCTCCGCGAAGATCTAGCGCCGCTGACCGAACGATGCTCTCCAGGCCCGTATTGCGAATATGTGCCCTCCGGCCTCGCACTGTCAGCGGCGCTCCAGAATCCCGGGATAACCACAATGTCTGACATGCACTCAGGGACCAAGGCACCCTTGGGCATCTTCGGCGCGGGCTGGGTCGGCCTCGTGACCGGGGCCTGCTTCGCAGACCGGGGGCATCAGGTCGTCGTGCGAGACGTCGTTCCCGAACGGATCGAGAGCCTCAACGCCGGCCGCCTACCATTTCACGAGCCTGGCCTCGCCGAGCTGATCGAACGCAACCGCGAGCGACTCACGTTCACGCTCGACGCGGCCGAGCTGAGAACCGGCACCGACATCTTCTTCGCCTGTGTCGACACGCCGCCGACGGCCTCGGGCGACGCGGATCTCAGCTATGTCCGGTCCGTGATCGACGATCTCGGCGATCCGGGCGAGGCGACGCTCGTAATGAAGAGCACCGTCCCGGTGGGGACGGGGGAGCAGATCCGGGCCACGCTCGGGCAGCGTGGGCTCGAACGAGTCGGCTACGTCTCCAATCCCGAGTTCCTCTCGGAAGGCAGGGCGGTCGAGGACTTCATGAGTCCCGATCGGATAGTGATCGGCTCGTTCGATCCGGAGGCCGGCGATCGGGTCGCTGCGCTCTACGAAG
>DASTYD010000023.1:0-6352 GCA_035765175.1 Gaiellaceae bacterium | reverse complement strand
GGGGCTGGGCCTAAATCGCGCTGCGATCATGCCCCCGCGCGCTTTAGGAATCCTGAAATGCGGAGGCCCGCCTCGCTGCCGCCAGCGAAACGGGCCTCCGCATGCCGCGTGCTGGGCCTAAGCCGTCTTGGCCTTCGCGAGCTGCGACACGCACTTGCCGAAAGCGTTGCGGTCGTTCGCGTTCCTGCCGTACTTCTCCCGGAACGGGCCGGCGCCGAGCCGCGCACGCTCGGACTTGCACTCCTTGGCCGCGTTCAGGGTGTTCTGGCGCGCCTCGTCGGAACTGGCCTTCGCCTTCGAGGAGACGCACTTGCCGAAGGCGTTGCGGTGGTTCGGTCCGGTGCCGTAAAACTCGGCGAACGTCTTGCCGTCATGCGTGGCCGCGAAGTTCGCATCGGCCTGCTCAGCACTGCACGCCGAGCGGGCGCTAATCCGGTTCTGGTGCTCGGTTCGCGTCCACTGGGAGACGCACTTGCCGAAGGCATTCCGCCGGTTGCTCTGGACGGTGCCGTACGTCTGGCGAAATAGCTCTACGCCGAGCCGTGCGCGCAGGTCGCGACACGCGCGGGACGCATTCTCGCGGTCCTGTCCCGTCGGGCCGCCGAGCGACACCGCCGGCACGATCAAGGCTGCGAGGACTGAGACGATCAGGAACTTCTTCATCGTTGGGGGGCCTCCGAGAGGGTGGGAAGTGGTCTCTTCTCAGAAGAGTCCGGGGATGTAAGGAATGTCGTCGTAGTTTGTTAAGAAGATTTGAATCACTCTTTCGGCGTGAGCGCGGTGTGAGTCCCGTGTGAGCGGCTCGCTGCAAGCTGACGGCGTGAACAGCTGCACTGCTTGTGCTCGGTCGAGGCGGAGTCGAAGGACGTTGTCCATGCGGACAACACACAGCCGGATCAGCATCTCGACTGGTTCCCGGATCGGCATCGGCCCCGATTTCGGATCCGCGATGCCCCTGATGACGATTGTTACAGCTTCGACGAGGCTCTCTGGGCGACCAACAGCACGAAAGGAGTGGATCACGATGCGACGGACGGCGCTCTTCGTGGCTGCCCTCGCCATCGTCGCCTTCCCTGTGTCGGCGGCGGGGGAGCTGCAGCCGAACGACATCTCACGGGCCGGGGTCTCGGGATCGACGCCGCGAATCGCCTCCGACGGGTCCGGCAACATCGTCGCGGTCTGGCGTGAGGTCGACGGGGACACGTCCGCGATCGGGGCGGCCTTCCGTCCGGCGGGCGGGGCCTGGTCTTCTCCGCGGCGGATCTCGGAGCCGGCTCCGGCGACGGAATCGCCGAAGCTCGCGATGGACGCGCTCGGAAACGCTGTCGCCGTCTGGCAGCGATCGACCGGGCATGACAGCGTCGTCCAGGCCGCAGTCCGGCCTGCAGGCGGCGACTGGAGCGACCCGCAGAACCTCTCGGCTACCGGCGAGGTCGCGTTCAACGTGGACGTCGCGATCAGAGCCGGTCGGGCGACAGCGGTGTGGATGGCCCTCGACGATCGTCGGACGGGCATCAAGACTTCCTCGCGTGCGATCGACGGCGCCTGGGCGCCCCAAGAGACCATCTCCGGACCGATCGGCAACACCTCCGCTCCGGTGGTCGCGGTCGACGACGCTGGCGCAGCCGTCGCTGCCTGGCGCTGGTCGGACGGCGCGTTCCTCGTCGTCCAGGCCGCGACCCGCTCGAGAGACGGGGTCTGGGCGACGCCGGAGGTCCTCTCCGGCCCCGGGCGGAGCGCGTCCCAGCCACTGCTCGCGATGGACGCGAACGGGGACGCACTCGTGGCCTGGCTTCGCTTCAACGGCTCCTGGACGGCGGCACAAGTCGTATCCCGTCCGGCCGGCGAGAACTGGGGAGAGGCGCGTAACCTCTCCGAACGCGGCGGCAACGCGCGGCGGCTCGACCTGGCCGTGAACTCGCGCGGTGACGCGATCGTCACGTGGACGCAGACCCTCCTGGCCTCGAGCGCCAACCTCTGGTCGGCGTTCCGCAAGGCCGGCTCCAACGGGTGGGCCCGCACGCAGGTCACGGAGAGCTGGTACGGCCTCGAAGCCCGCGTTGCGCTCGACGAGCAAGGGAACGCCACCGCCCTCTGGGCAGGGTCCTTCACGACCTCCGCCTCGTTCAAGCCGGCCGGAGAAGCCTGGCAGCCGAACTTCCTGCTCTCCGAGTACGAGCACGCGACCGCGCAGCCGGCCGTGACGACGCAGAGGCCCGAGAACGCGACGGCCGTCTGGGTGCGAAACGGCGAGGCCGGCGATTTCGTCCAGGCCGTCTCGTACGACGTGAACACCTACAAGGAGCAGGCCGACGAAGAGGAAGAGGACGAGGAGGAGGACGAGGGAGAAGACGAAGGAGACCTCGAAGGCGAGACCTTCAGGGGGACTCCCGGTTCGGATCGCCTCGTCGGGACTCCAGGCAGCGACGTCTTCTACGGCTACGGCGGCCGGGACGTGATCGACGGGCGCGGCGGTCGCGACATCGTCTACGGCGGTCGGGGGCGCGACGTGATCATCGGCGGCACGGGCTCAGACCGAATCTACGGAGGAGAAGGGAGCGATCGCATCAGTGGCGGTCGCGGACGAGACGTGATCCGTGGCGGCCTCGGCTCCGACCTGCTCCGCGGCAATCGTGGGCGCGACGTGCTCTACGGCGCCGCGGGCCTCGACGTAGTCGACGGCGGATCGGGTCGCGACATCGTCTACGGCGGCATCGACGCAGACCGGATCTCAGGTGGCAGGAACATCGACCGGCTGTTCGGCGGCGACGGTCGGGATCGCATCCACGGTGGGACCGGCAGCGACCTCCTCACGGGCGGTCACGGCGTCGACGTATTGAGCGGAGACTCGGGCAACGACCAGTTCCGCGCGCTCGACCGCCGCGCCGACGTCGTCTTCGGCGGCACGGGCCTCGATTTCTACAGCCTCGACCGCTGGCTCGACCGGGCGCGCTCGATCGAGTCACGCCTATAGAGCGATGCTCCGGAACAGCGTCGCTCGCCGTGCGGCCGGCGAGCGACGCTGGTGCTACGGGCTGAGCCTGAACGGCGGGTACTGATCGGTCACGAGCACGAATGCGTAGGCCACGACGCGCGTCTCCCAGCGGATCACGCCCTCGACGAACTCGAACAGGCCCCGCGGGTAGCGGCCGGTGAAGAGGATCGCGAACCACGCGACGATGACAACGAAGAACGAAGCGATCCAGAGGAACACCAGCACGATGTAGTGCGGGATCGCGAGAAACCACTTGACGAGGGGCAGCCAGCGGTTGAGGTCGCGCTGCGCGTCGGGGTAGGAGAAGTCGAGCGTGAGGCTCTGCTTCTCGTCCGTCGAGGGGTAGCGGTCGTCCATCAGGGCCAGGTAGACGCCGATTCGGTTCAGGAAGCGGAGGAGCTCGAGGTTCCAGTCGAACCACCAGCGCGGGTACTTCTGGCGGAACAGGACCATCAGGAGCGTCGGCAGGAAGGTGACGCCGCCGGCGCCGACGGCCATCGTCCAGTGCCAGCCGCCGCTCGTGAGCAGGGCCGAGACGATGAGGATCGGGATCGCGGCGAAGATCCGGAACGCCGTCGACAGCCGGTTCAGCGTCCGGTCCGGGTAGTCGACGGAGAGCCGCACGGGATAGGTTGCGGCAGCCGGGGTTTGGTTCTCCATTGCTGACCTCCTCGTCGTAGACGGGGCTGGATCCTGTCAGCCGGGCGAGCCCGGTGCCAGACTCGCCGGGCATGCACGCCTTCTGGGTCGGGTTCGGGTTGGGCTTCGTGGTCGCGCTGCAGCTCGGGCCGGTCTCGCTGTACCAGATCCGGACGACGCTTCGGAACGGCTTGGCGGTCGGGCTCGCGTTCGCTGCCGGAATCGCGCTGGTCGACCTCGCATACGCGGCGCTGGGGGCGGCCGGGGTCGCGCCGCTGCTCACGATCGGGCCGCTGGAGACGATCCTGGGCCTGCTCGGGGCCGCCGTGCTCGTCTTCCTCGGGGTCCGGACGATGCGGAGCGCGTTCCGTATCCGACTCGGGGACGCCGCGCCGCCAATGAGCCCGGCGCGCGGCTTCGGGGTCGCGCTCTCGATGACCGCGGCCAATCCCCTGACGATCGCCTCCTGGGCTGCGATCTTCTCGGCCGCGAGCGCGGCGGGCGCGGCGAGCTCGTTCTCGGGCGCGGTGCTGCTCGTGGTCGGAGTCGGCCTGGGGAGCGCGACCTGGGACGTGGCGCTCGCTACTGCAACGGCTCTCGCGGGCCGCTACGTGGGCGAGAGGTTCCTGCGCGTGGTCGATCTCGTCGCCGGGATCGCATTGCTCTTCTTCGGCGGCGTGCTCGCGTATAGCGTTGTGACATGACGCGGGTCCTGGCCCTTCTCCTCGGCGCCGCGACGGTGGTCGCGCTGCTCGACCTCGCGCACAAGGCCTATGCGATCTCGGAGCGAGGCGGGGCCGTGCTCCTCCACGACCGCCCGACGCGCTACGTGGTCGCGGGCGCGGTCCTGTCGCTCGGGTGGGCAGGCGCCGTCGCGCTGACCCGCTCGAGCTCCATTGCGTTCGCCGGCGGCATCGTCCTCGGCGGGGCGGCGGGCAACTTGCTCTCGTTCGCGCTGTGGCCCTCGCTGTCAGGGGTCCCGGACCCGATCCTTGCCGGAGGCCTGGCGTTCAGCCTCGGGGACGTCGCGGTTCTGGTCGGCTTCGCCTTGCTGATCCCGGCCGTGCTCGTCTTCAGGATGCGGAGAGTCCGTCTTGCATCGGCCCCGGCCACGCGCGAAGCTTGACCGGCGCAGGAGCCATGAGCCGCTCAATCGTCTTCCTGTCCGACTTCGGCTACCGCAACGAGTGGGTGGGTGTCTGCCACGCCGTGATCGACAAGGTCGCGCCGGGAGTCAACGTGGTCGATCTCTCACACGGCGTGCCGCCGCTCGACATTCGCGCCGGCGCGCTCGAGCTGGCTGACTCCCTGCCGTACATCCGGCACGACGCCGTCGTCCTCGCCGTCGTCGACCCCTCGGTGGGCCGCGACTTGGACATCGCCCTTCGGACCGGGGACGGCCGGCTTCTCGTCGGCCCCGACAACGGCCTGCTCGCTCCCGCCTGGCACGCGTCCGAGGGGATCGCGGAAGCGGTCTCGATCACGTCGTCGGAGGTCTTGCTCGAGCCCGTCGCCCCCTCCTTCCATGCGCGGGACGTGCTCGCCCCTGCGGCGGCGCACCTCGCGGCGGGCGCGGCGCTCGGTGACCTCGGCGAGGCCGTGGATCCGTCGAACCTGGCCGAGGTCCGTGTACCCGAGCCCTCCGTCGAGGCAGGCAAGATCGCGTGCGAGGTGCTCGACCTGAACCGCTTCGGGAACGTGCAGCTCAACGTGCGGCCGTCCCATCTGGTGGCGTCCGGTCTCGACCGCGCCGACCGCATCCTCGTGGAGGCAGCGTCCGGCGGCGGGCTCGCCAGGCAGGTTTCGACGTATGCCGACCTGTCCGGCGACCAGTGGGGCCTGATGGTCGACCCGCGAGGCTGGCTGTCGGTGATCCGCGGCGAAACCGCGAATGCCGCCGAGGGCCTCGGCGTCGGCAGCGGGGACCTCGTCTGGCTCAGCCGCGAGAGCGAGTGAGCGATGACACGGCCTGCGGTCCAAAGGAGTAGACTGGTTCCACTGGCCCTGTGGCCAGAACCCCGGCCGACAGCCCGAAGGCAGCCGACGCGCAGTTAGCTCGCGAGGCAAGGAGCCTAGGCGAACAGAGTTCGACTTACAGGGCCAGTACCTCTTCGTGGGGTCGGGCGGCCGCCAAAGGGCCGCTGGTGCGAGGCCGAAAGGGCTGGGGCCGGTTCGAGGACCAGCTTGTCGGCCATGCGACGTGCTTTCGCGGAGCGCGACTGGGCTCGGCGTATCCGCCGGCGCTGAGCCAGGCCTGCTCCGCGCCTCCTGCTAGCCTAAGACGAGGTTTCTATGACCTGCACCATCTACACATGCAGCGCGCGCACCGCCCTCCGGGCGTCGACTGCGCGCGCGCCAAAGAAGGAGATTTCGTTTGCTGAAGTTGTTTCGGCGCAAGTTGCGCCAGGAGAAGGCACCCAGTGAAACTGCACCACCGGCACCACCTGAAGTAACCCAGCCGCCTGCTGAGGCGGGCGCACAACCCACATCGACCAAGCCACGGCGGCGACGCGGATCACGCGGCGGACGTAACCGGCGCAAGCCTGCCGGCGCAGGCACGGCCGCTGCGACCGAAGAGAAGCCCAAGGCCGAGGAGAAGAAGAAGCAGCCCGAGCGCAAGCCGGGACAGCGCAGCCAGCGCTCGCAACAGCGCCAGCAGCGGCGCCGCCAGCCGGAGCGCCGGCCGCCGCTTCCCAAGGCCAAGCGCGAGCTCCTCGT
>DASTYD010000022.1:0-7789 GCA_035765175.1 Gaiellaceae bacterium | reverse complement strand
GCCTTGTAGCCCTGTTTGGCGACGATGTTGCCCTTCCGCGGGCCGAGGCCGCGCTCGAGGCCCTTGATCAGGTCGGCGCCGTAGCTGTCGTCCTGGTAGAGGATCGCGATCTTCGCCGTCGGGCTCGTGCGGCGGATGTAGTTGCCGTACATGGCGCCCTCGGCGATGTACGTCGGCTGGTAGGCAATCGTCCACGGGTACTGGCGGTAGTCGCGGCCGAACGTCGTCGCCCCGGTCGCCGCGAAGATCTGCGGGACCTTCATCTCGTTCAGGTACGGGCGGGTCGCCTCGTTGTGCTCCGTGCCGAGCGAGTTGAAGATCGCGAAGACGTCCTTGTCCTGGACGAGGATCCGCGTCTGGCGGACGGTCTCCGACGGCAGGTACTGGTCGTCGAGGTACTCGTAGTTGATCTTCCGCTTGTTCACGCCGCCGCGCGAGTTGACGTACTTGAAGTAGGCCTCCGCGCCCTTGGCGACCGACTGGAAGGCCTGCGCGGAGCCGGTCAGCGGCGTCGTGCCGCCGATGTGGATCGACGTCGGCGTGATTCCGGGATCAGCGGAGCTGCTGCCGAAGGCAACCGGGATTCCGAGCGCGAGCAGAGTGGCCGAAGCAATGAGGAGGAAACGCCGCACCACGACTAAGACCGAGTGTATAGCCGAGTTGTTAGCGGGGAGAAAAGACGGCGCAGGCCGCCTGCGAAGCCCGTGGGGAGCAGGAGAACGATCAGGATCAGCGCCGCGCCGTACACCGCGTCCGGCACGCCCTGGGCCTTCGAGATGTGGACCGCCGCATCGGGGAGGAACTGGACGAACGCGGCGCCGATGAGGACGCCCCACAGCGAGCCGAGGCCGGCGACGACCGCCCCGACGAGGATCGTCAGCGAGAGCTTCGCCGGGAACGAGTTCGGATCGGCGAAGGCAACCGCGATCACGAGCAGCGAGCCGGCAACCCCCGCATACGCCGCGCTGAGCGCGAAGGCGAACGTCTTGTACGCCGCGATGTGCACGCCTGACGAAGTGGCTGCGAGCTCGCTGTCGCGCACGGCTCGGAACGCGCGGCCGGGCCCGCCGCGGAGGACGAGCCAGGCGACCGCGAGCATGACGAGCGCGATCGCCCACGTGAGGTAGTAGGTCGCGCGCGTGAAGGTGAGCGTGTGCCCGAGGAACGTCACGTCCTCGAACCCCTTGCCGATCAGGTCCGGGCTGTTGAAGAGCTGGATCTCGTGGCCGCTCTTCGTGACCGCGTCGAGCTTGTCCCAGCCCAGGATGTCGGGCATCGCCACCGCGAGCCCGAACGTGGCGAGCGCGACGTAGAGACCCGAGAGCTTGAGCGCCGGGATGCCGACCAGGAAACCCGCGACGCCGGCGACGAGCGCGGCGATCGGGATCGTCCAGAGGTCGCGGACGCCGTGGTCGACGACCAGGATCGCGGTCGTGTAGCCGCCCACCGCCATGAACGCCCCCTGCGCGAGCGAGATCTGGCCGGTGTAGCCCGTGACGATGTTCAGGCCGAGGATGGCGATGAAGTAGACGCCCATCTGCTGGCCCTTGATGTCGCCGATCTTGTCCCAGCGGGGGGCGAGGAACATGGCGACGATCGCCAGCACGAGGGCGATCGCGGTCACCGCCGTTCGGGCCGCCACGAGCCTAGACACGGCGCAGGACCGCCTTCCCGAAGAGGCCCGCCGGCCGGACGAGCAGCACGGTCAGGATGAGCAGGAGCGCGATCGGGAGCCGTACCCGGTCGAGCTCGATGTGCAGGTGCTCGTCGTAGGTCGCGATCAGGTTCAGGGCGACTCCGATCGCAAGGCCGCCGATCACGGCGCCGACCGCGCTCTCGAGCCCACCGACGACGGCCGCCGCGAAGGCGTAGATGAGGATCGGCCGCATCATGTTCGGCTCGAGCGGGGGCGACGCTGCGGCGGTGAAGAGCCCGGCCACGGCGCCGATCGCGGCGGCGAGCCCCCAGCCGAAGGCGAGCATCCACCCCACGCGGATCCCGACGAGCCGGCTCGCGGTCGGGTTGACGGCGGACGCGCGCAGGGCGAGGCCGAGCTTCGTCAGCTGAAAGAGCGCCCAGAGGCCGCCGACGAGACCGATGGTTACGAGGAGGATGCCCACGTCCTGCTTCGAGATCGCGACGTCGCCGATGTGCCAGGCGTCGGTCGGGAAGGGACGGCTCGGCGGGAACGAGCGCACCTCGGCCTTCCAGATCCAGTTCGTGAGCCCGCCGAGCATGATGAAGAGGCCGATCGTGAGGATCACGACCGTGACGACCGGCTTCCCCTCGACCGGCCTGATGATCGTCCTTTCGAGCGCGATCCCGCCGACGAAGGCGATCACGAGCGTGAGGGCGAACGCCGGCCAGTAGCCGAGGCCGTGGTCGACGAGCGTCCAGGCGATGAAGGTCGTGAAGGTCGCCATCTCGCCCTGGGCGAAGTTCACGACCCCGGTCGAGCGGTAGATGATCACGATCGCGAGCGCGAGCAGCGCGTAGATCGATCCCGAGGCGAGTCCCGCGACGACCTGTTGGAAGAACTCGGCCATTAGTAACCGAGGTACGCCTTTCTCACCGAGTCGTTCTGCTCCAGCTCGGCGCTCGGGCCCTCGAGCGCGACGCGGCCGACCTCGAGCACGTACGCGCGGTTCGACGAGCGGAGCGCCAGCTTTGCGTTCTGCTCGACGACGAGCACGGCGAGTCCGTCCTTCTCGTTCAGCTGGCGGACGATCTCGAAGAGCTCGCGGACGACGATCGGCGCCAGGCCCAGCGAAGGCTCGTCGAGCAAGAGCAGCCGCGGTCGCGACATGAGCGCCCGCGCCAGCGCGAGCATCTGTTGCTCCCCTCCGGAGAGCGTTCCGGCCTGCTGGCCCCGTCGGTCGTCGAGCCAGGGAAAGTACGCGCGCGCCCGCTCGTAGCCCTCGTCGAACCCGTCGCGCCGCAGGTAGGCGCCGAGCCTCAGGTTCTCGTGCACCGAGAGCTCCTGGAAGATGCCGCGGCCCTCGGGCACGTGGGCGATGCCGATCCTGGCGACCCGCTCCGGCGCAGCGCGCGTGATCCGCCGGCCGGCGAAGCGCACCTCGCCGGACTTTGTCACGAGCCCCGAGATGGCGCGGAGCGTCGTCGTCTTGCCGGCGCCGTTTCCACCGAGGACGGCCACGATCTCGCCTTCGCCGACCGTGAGCGAAACGCCGTGCAGCGCCTGCACGGGCCCGTAGCGAGCCTCGACGTCCTGAAGCTCGAGGAGCGGCGCCATCAGTCGGCGACTCCCAGGTAGGCCTCGATCACCGCCGGGTCTCGCTGCACCTCGGCCGGCGTGCCGGCGGCGATCTTCCGTCCGAAGTCGAGGACGGTCACCGAGTCGGAGATGCGCATCACGAGGTTCATGTGGTGCTCGACCAGCAGCACCGTCAGCTCGAAGCGGTCGCGAGTCTTCTTGATGAACGTCCCGAGCCGCTCGACCTCCTCGTGGCTGAGGCCGCCCGCAGGCTCGTCGAGGAGCAGGAGCCGCGGCTCGGCGACCAGGGCGCGCGCGAGCTCGACTCGCTTCAACGTCCCGTAGGGAAGCCCCGTTGCGGGGCGCTCGGCGAGGTCCTCGAGCTCGACGTACTCGAGGACCTCGCGCGCGCGAGCGCGCGCATGCCTGCGCGTGTGGGCGCCGACGAGGACGTTCTCGAGGACGGTCATCGTCGGGAAGAGCTCGACGTTCTGGAAGGTGCGTGCAATTCCTCGGCGCACGACCTTGTGCGGGGCAGTCTTCAGCAGGCTCTCGCCGTCGAACGTGACTTCGCCGGACTCGGGACGGTAGAGGCGCGTGATGACGTTGAAGGCGGTCGTCTTGCCGGCGCCGTTGGGCCCGATCAGCCCCGCGATCTCGCCCTGCTGCACCGTGAGCGAGACGCCGTCGAGGGCGACGACGCCCCCGAAGCGTCGCGTGACGTCGCTGAGCTCGAGGAGCGGGGCCATCAGGCGCGGCCCTGAACGAGGTCGAGGAGGCGTCCGAGCACGCGCTCCCCGTCTGCCCGCAGGCCGTCGTGGTCGAACTCGTTCGTGAGCCAGGGGCGCAACCCGCGGATCCGCGCGGCCGTCTGTTCCGAGAAGTCGCGCTCCACGTACGGATCCTCAGCGTAGATCGCCGCCGCAGCGGGAACGTCGTTCTCGGCGAGCCGGGCGGCGTCGTAGAGCTCTGGCCACTCGTGGTCGGCGAGGATCTGCGCCGCTTCGGCCAGCGGTCGGAGCGCGCCGTAGTCCTCGAGCATCCACGAGAAGATGTGTTCCCCCGTGAGCAAGGTCGGGTCGTCGCGGAACTCGGGCGGGTAGACGCGCTCGGCCGACCAGCGGGTCGCGGCGCCGTTCGCGTAGCACGCTTCGTGGATCACCGCGTACAAGGGGTTCCTGGCGAAGGTCTGCTCGGCCTCGACGTCGTGCAGGAATGCGGGTGAGCCGAACGGGAGCTCGACGACGTAGTGGAGCTTCTCGTTCCCGTCGCTCATCCCGAGCAGGCTGCCCAGCTGGCGGAAGCGCCGTGACGTCAGCCGGTCGCCGCTCGGCAGACGGACCTCCTCGGAGTCGAGCCTCTGGAGGATCTCGAGCACGCGGCCGCGATCCTGCGGGTAGCGCTCGTAGTAGCGGCGGTTCCGGTCGAGCATCCGGCTGTACGTCGCGCGGTACACGTCGTCGGGATGCCGGTCGAGCGGGGGCAGGCCGCCGGCGAGGAAGGCCTCGGCGAGGCCGTCCGGCGCCTGCGAGAGGTAGCTGACGACGCAGAAGCCGCCGAAGCTCTGGCCGAGAACGCTCCAGCGCTCGACACCCAGCTCGCGGCGGATCAGCTCGGCGTCGCGGACGATCGAGTCGGCGCGGAAGTGCGTCAGGTACTCGGCCTGCTGCTCGCGAGTCATCCCGGGGAGATCGCCGACCGGCGTGGAGCGCCCGGTTCCGCGCTGGTCGAAGAGAAGGAGGCGGTAGTCCTTGAGGGCCCGGTCCCACCACGTCTCGGAGACGAGCTTCAGCAGGCGCGGCGCTTCGCTGCCCGGCCCGCCCTGGAAGAAGACGAGCCACGGCAGGTCGTCACCCTCGCGTCCGGCCTTGACGACCTCGCGCGCGAACACGGTGAGCTTCTCGCCCCGCCGGTTCTCGTGATCGAGCGGCACTTCGAACTCGTGCTCGACGAACACGAAGTGCGGCGCACGATGCGTCGCAACGCGCATCGCGCGATTCTCTCTGTTCTCACGCTCCAGGCTACGGCTGAGCAGGTACGGGCTTGCGCACCTGACGGCACGCTGCTGCTCTTGAAGCCGCGGGCCGCCGCTTACAAGGAACAGCCGCGGATGTTGCGGCCGAGCGTCATGCGGCGCGAGTCGGTCAGCGTGACGAGCGCCTCGAACAGGGACCCGTCCGGCTTCGCGAAGCGCTTCGGGACCGTGACCGTGAACGGGCGGCGGCGGTCTCGCTTCAGGAGGTGCCCGTCGAGGTAGAACGCCGTCTGCAGGACGCGGCCCGAGGACGGCCCGCCCACGCGGACGAACAGCCGCGAGCGGCGGCAGCCCTGCCGGCGGCGCTGCAGCGTCGAGCGGAGCCCGATCTGGGGGCCGCGGCGGCAAGTCACACCCGAGCAGCCGCGCAGGCGCGCGAGCCGCATGGCGAGATTCGTCCTGGTGGCCGTCAGGCCAAGGTCGTTGTGCAGGCTGTTCAACTCCTCGCGGTCACGGGCGAGGTTGTAGAGCTCCTTCTCACCCGTCACGTGCTCGGC
Organism: Gaiellaceae bacterium; assembly: GCA_035765175.1. Taxonomy (GTDB): domain Bacteria; phylum Actinomycetota; class Thermoleophilia; order Gaiellales; family Gaiellaceae; genus VAXT01. The sequence continues at coordinate 2,043 of DASTYD010000022.1, read as the reverse complement.
GTAGAGCCAGTTCGGAGTCCGGATCGCAGCGTAGGTCGGCGTCTCGAGCAGCAGGTCGCGGCCGGAGTGCAGGATCGGGTCTTTCGCGAACGGGATGAGTGACTTCCCGTCCATCACTCGACCAGGCTGCGCGTCGGTCACGTCGACGATCGTCGGCGCGAGGTCGATGTTCTCGACGAACTGCGACCGGTGCACGCCTGCCGGAAGGTTCGGCCCGCGGATGATCAGCGGGACGCGGATCGACGGCTCGTAGAGGACGACCTTCCCCTGCGGCACGCGGTGCTCGCCGTGCATGAAGCCGTTGTCGGACGTGAAGATGATGTACGTCTGGTCGAGCTTGCCGATCGCGGCGAGCTGGTTGACGATCTGGGCGACCGCTTCGTCGACCGCGAGCAGCGACTCGAGGCGCTGCTGGTAGTTCTCGCGAATCCTGTTGATGCGCGCGGTGGTGAGGAGCGGACGGTTCCGGATCGCGGCCGGCTTGTCGGAGACGTCGGCCTCGTTGAACGAGGCCGGCACAGGAAGCGCCTGCGTCCGGAAGAGGTTCCGATGGCGCGGCGCAGGCGACGGCGTCGCCTGGCCGGCGGGGTCATCCGGGTCACGCGGCCCGCCGCTGTGCGGTGCGAGAAACGCGACCGAGAGGAAGAACGGGCGCGGGTCGACGGCCTGCGCGGCGATCAGGCTGACTGCTTTCCGGGCGTAGACGTCGGTCTGGTAGTTCGCGACGCCCGTCCCGTAGTTCACCGTCGTCCCGTTCTCGTTGAGCGTGTAGTTGTAGTAGCGGTACGTCGTCGGGTCGACGGAGCCGTACCAGAGGCCCCAGCCCGGCGGCACCTCTCTCGCGTTCCGCGTGCCGTAGCCGTTGAGGTACTTGCCGATATGCATCGTCTGGTAGCCGGCGCGGTTCAGCCAGACGGGGAGCGTGTTCGTCGAGTCGAGCTTGTAGTACCCGCCGTTCGGCGCCGAGTTGCCCCAGACGCCGTGGTTGTGGGCGTACTGCCCGGTGAGGTAGGTCGCGCGCGACGGGCAGCACAGCGAGTACGAGACGAAGTTGTTGTCGAACGTGACGCCCTGGTCGGCGAGCAGCGTCTTCACGTTGGGCATGACGCGCATCGACTCGAGCGTCTGGTCGTCGGTCATGATCATGACGACGTTCGGGCGGAGCGCGGGTGAGCTCTGCGCCTGCCCTTCGGCACCGTTGAGCGCGGCCAGGGCAGCGATCCCTGCGACGAGGGCCGCCGTCAGAATCCAACGATTCGAGGCTGCCATTGGGCGGAGTTTCTCCCCCGCCCGTGAAGTCTTTGTAAGGACGCGGTCAACCTTTCGTACGACCCGCGGCAGATTTCGGTAGCTACAGCGAGACCTATTCAGGACTCGGGCGCTCGCGGTCGCGCTGATTGGATTTGGGCTGGCTCTTCCAGGGCTTGCTCGCCGGGCCCTCGGAGTCGCTGCCGCCTCGATTCAGGCGATGACAAGGTCTGCCGGGTCGGTGACCGGGGCCTGGCAGGCGAAGCGCGCGCAGACGTAGACCGCCGGCTCTCCGTCGACAGGCCCCTTGCCGGCGAGGAGCGGCACGTCGTCCGAGGGGCCGACCGCGACGACCGTGTTCGGCTGGAACGGCCCGAGAGCAGCCCGCGCCACCGGCGAGTGGACCGGCCCCACGATCGCAATCTCGCGCGGAGCCGAGAAATGGAAGTCGAACGCGGCGAGGGCATGGCCGAACGCGAGCGGTACCCGCCCCATCGCTTCGTGGAGTAGGCGGAAGACGCCGACCGCCTGCTTCTCGAGCTCTTCGTCTCCGTAGATCCGCGACAGCCGCAGCAGCACCTGGGCGAGCATCGAGTTCCCGGACGGCGTCGGCTGGTCCTCGAGGTCCTTCTTGCGTGCGACGAGCGGCTCCGCGTCCGCCGCGGACATGTAGAAACCGCCGCGCTCCTCGTCGGCGAAAAGGTCGACGGCGAGGCGCGCGAGCCGGTTCGCCTCCTCGAGCCAGCGCAGCTCGCCGGTCGCGACGTGCAGCTCGAGCAGGCCGTGCGCGACGTC
>DASTYD010000021.1:0-7639 GCA_035765175.1 Gaiellaceae bacterium | reverse complement strand
TCGGGGAAGTCGACGCTCGTGAACGAGACGGTGTTCAAGGCGCTTGCGAACCGCCTGCACCGGGTCCGCGTGAAGCCCGGAGAGCACGACTCGGTCGAAGGGATCGAGGCGTTCGACAAGGTGATCGACATCGACCAGTCGCCGATCGGGCGCACGCCGAGGTCGAACCCGGCGACGTACACGAAGCTCTTCGATCACATCCGCGAGCTGTACTCGATGACTCCGGAGGCGAAGGTGCGCGGCTACAAACCGGGCCGGTTCTCGTTCAACGTCCGCGGCGGGCGCTGCGAGACGTGCAAGGGCGACGGGACGATCAAGATCGAGATGCACTTCCTGCCGGACGTCTACGTGCCGTGCGAGACGTGCCACGGACGGCGCTACAACCGCGAGACGCTCGAGGTCCGCTTCAAGGGGAAGTCGATCGCAGACGTGCTCGAGATGTCGGTGGAGGAGGCGCTCCGCTTCTTCGCCAAGATCCCGAAGCTCCGGCGGCGGCTCCAGACCCTGCACGACGTGGGGCTCGACTACATCAAGCTGGGCCAGCCTGCGACGACGCTGTCCGGCGGCGAGGCGCAGCGCGTGAAGCTCGCCTCCGAGCTCTCGAAGGTCGCGACCGGTCGCACGCTGTACATCCTCGACGAGCCGACGACCGGCCTGCACTTCGCGGACATCGAGAAGCTCCTCGAAGTGCTGCAGCGGCTCGTCGACGCGGGCAACACCGTGCTCGTGATCGAGCACAACCTCGACGTGATCAAGCAGGCCGACTGGATCATCGACCTCGGGCCCGAAGGGGGCGAGGCCGGGGGCGAGGTGATCGCGACGGGTACCCCGGAGCAGGTTGCCGAGGTCGACGAGTCGGCGACCGGCCGCTACCTCCGCGAGGTGCTGCCGAAGAAGGCGCCGCGCAAGGCGGCGAAAGCCGCAGCCTGAGCTCCAACCACGGGGTCAGAGCCGGCCGGCGAAGCTCCATCCGGGGTAGCGCTCGCCGAGGTAAGGAAGATGGTCTTTCCAATCGTCCTCGGTGAGTTGCTGGACCGGGGTGAGGGTGACGCGACCCTCGTCGCCGATCACGAAGCCCCAGGAGAATCCGAGCAGCGGGACGACTCGTTTCTCGGCGTCGTCTGGGCGGGGCGTGTAGGCGAGGAAGCTGTGGGCTAGCCAGTCGAGGGGCTGCCTGACGTCTCGCGACGGCGAATCGAAGAGGGTGGGCTTGAATCCGTACCAGCAGTAGGGCGCGGGGGAATCCTCGAAGAATCGAGCGGGATCGATCTCGAACGCACGCCCCCCGGATGCGTTGTCGTCCGAGCGCACAAGCTGTACCCAGCCGAAGAAGCCGCGATACCCACGGCCGGGATACTCGATCGTCGCCGTGCACACGGGCAGGCCCCGAGCATCTTCACCCTTGCCGACCCCAGCCGGGTCGTCGTTCGGAACGCACGACACCGAGACCTTGCCTCGCTCTCCGTCGTGCCGGAACTCGATCTCCACGCTCTAGCTCAGCCGGAACCGCTCGGCGCGGTGCCAGCGCTCGTTCCCGTCCTCGACGAACAGGGCGACCTCGTGCACCGTGGCCTCGATGGGAAGGTGTGGCGTCAGCGCCGCATCGACCTCGTCCTGGAGCTCGGCCCCGCCTTCGGCGACTGTCAGGTGGGGGATGACCTCGTCATAGATTCCTTCGTAGGGCGGATAGTCCGGGTACTGCGACGCGATTAGCTCGACGAGGCGCTTGAACGGCTCGGCGGGCTCGGGCGCGAGCCACGCGACCTCCGGGAACCGGGCGACGCGGGGGAGGCTGAACGAGAAGCCCGGGTGGGTCGCGAAGAGCTCGCGTAGCTCGACGTGGAGACGCTCGTCGATCTTCTCCGCCGGCACGAACGGGTAGAGCACCGTGATGTGGGCGGGGACGCCCCGCTGGGCCGACCAGTCGTGCTTGGCGCGCCAGTCCGCGACGAGCGGTTCCGCCTCGGGGACCTCGACGATGAGCGCGCTCTCGGGCACGGGTTGAACAGTACGCTCAAGGGCGTGAACGCCGCGGCGGAGACGACGCCCTCGCTCCAGAAGGAGTGGTGGCTCCGGACGTTCGGGATCTTCCACAGGCCGCGCATGGTGTTCGCCGGCCTCCGGGACGACTCCGCCGAGGCCGTCGAGGCGCGGCAGGAACCGCTGCTCGCGACGATCACGCTGGCGGGGATCGCGGCGGTGCTGTCGACCTCACTCGCCGGGCGGGTGCTCGACGACCCAGTCTTCTCGAACTCCGTGCTCGCAGTTCTCTCGTGGGCGTTCCTGGGCGGCCTCGTCTACGGCACCGTCGTCTACTGGTTCGGCGGCCTCCTGGTTCACGCGCTCGCGAGCGCCCTGCGCGCGGGGAGCTCGTATCGCCAGGCGAGGCATGTGCTCGGCTTCGCGTCGGCGCCGCTCGCGCTGTCATTGCTCCTCGTGTGGCCGGTGCGACTGGCGATCTACGGCGACGACGTCTTCCGCTCGGGAGGCTCCGACACGGGCACCGGTGATGTGCTCTTCGACCTGCTGATCCTCGCGACCTACGTCTGGACGTTCGGGCTCGTCGCCCTCGGGCGCCTCGAGCTCCGGAACCGCTCGAGCTCGTCGCCCGGCATCTCGTAGGTGTGCGCGTCCTCCGGGAACGTCCCGGCGCGAACCTCCTCGGCGTAGGCCTCGAGCGCGTCGCGGATCTCCCGTGACAGGTTCGCGTAGCGCTTGACGAAGCGGGGCAGGTGCCCCTCGGTGAGGCCGAGCAGGTCGTGGTAGACGAGCACCTGGCCGTCGGTGCCCCGCCCCGCGCCGATGCCGATCGTGGGGACGGAGAGCCGCTTTGTGACCTCGGCGGCAACCGGTGCCGGGACCGCCTCGAGGACGACGGAGAACGCGCCGGCCTGCTCGAGGGCGAGCGCGTCCTCGACGAGCTGCCGTGCCGCGTCGGCGGTCTTCCCCTGCGTCTTGAATCCGCCCAGCATCGTCGCCGACTGCGGCGTGAGCCCGACGTGGCCCATGACCGGGATCCCGGCCTGGACGATCGCCTCGACGCGCGTGAGCCTCGGCCCGGCGCCCTCGAGCTTCACGGCGTCTGCGCCGGCCTCCTTGACGAAGCGGATCGCGTTCTCGACCGCCTTCTCGTCCGAGACCTGGAACGAGCCGAACGGCATGTCGCCGACGATCACGGGTCGCCGCGCCGCGCGGGCCACGGTGCGTGTCAGGAACAGCATCTCGTCCATCGTCACCGGCAGGGTGGTGCCTTCGTGGCCGAGCACGACCATCGCGGCCGTGTCGCCGACGAGGATGATGTCGATGCCCGCGTCCTCGGCGAACCGCGCCCCGGGCGCGTCGTACGCGGTGACCATCACGATCTTCTCGCCGCGCCGCTTCATCTCTGCGAGCTCGGGCAGCGGCAGCTTCCCCTTGGGCGGTGTGCTCACTTCGGTTCTCCTTCCAGGATCACGTTGTCTATGAGCCGGGTCTTGCCGATGCGGACGGCCGCGGCCAGCACCTTCTGGCCGTTCAGGTCGGCGACCTCGAGGTAGTCGACGTCGAGGCCGTTGAGCAAATGTCTCGCTTCCGTAACGGGGTCAGACCCCGTGAGGAAAGCGTCACGTCCTGTCCACAGGGCTTTCGGCAGAGCGAGGGCGGTTTGTCGCTCCGCCTTCGACAGGTACTCGTTCCGGGTGGACAGGGCCAGGCCATCCGCATCGCGGACCGTCGGGACCACTCGAATCTCGAGGCCCAGGTTGAGGTCGCGGACGAGCTGCTTGATCACCGCGGCCTGCTGCGCATCCTTCTGGCCGAAGTAGGCGCGAACGGGCCGGACGATGTTGAAGAGCTTCGTGCAAACCGTTGCGACGCCGCGGAAGTGGCCGGGGCGGAACTCGCCCTCCAGCTTCCGCCCGAGCTCGCCGACGTCCACCCACGTCGCGTAGCCCTCGGGGTACATCTCTTCGGGCGACGGCGCGAAGAGGACGTCGACGCCCGCCTCCTCCGCGAGCTCGGCGTCGCGCTCCTCATCCCGGGGGTATCGGGCCAGGTCCTCGCCTTCGCCGAACTGAGCCGGGTTGACGAAGAGGCTCGCGACGACGACGTCGTTCTCCTGACCGGCCGCCTCGAACAGGGCGAGGTGACCGGCGTGGAAGGCCCCCATCGTCGGCACGAGGCCCACCGAGTCCGAGAAGCGCGGCAGCTCGGCGATCGTCCGGGCGATCTTCATCGGACGGCCAGCTCCGCGGTCGCGTCCGCCAGCGCCCGGTAGAGCGGCTCCAGCCCGGGCAGGCGCTCTCGGATCGCCTCCAGGTGCGCCTCGACGGTCTCCCAGTCCCCACGCACCGCCGGCCCGGTCAGCTCGAAGTCGTTCTCGATCACGCGTCGCATCAGCGGGAGAAGCGCCTCGGGCGGAGCACCTGCTGCCTGAACGAGGTCGGCCGCCGCCTGGTGCAGCGTCACGAGATAGCTCGCCGCGACGACCGCGCCCGCGTGGTAGAGCGCGCGCTGCGAGTCGTCGAGCGCGAACGGCTCGAGCCCCAGCTCGCGCGCGAGCCAGAAGCCGACGTCCAAGGCCTCGTCGTTCTCCGCGGACACAGCCGCGTGTGCGCCGTCGAGCTGTTCGGGTCCACGCGCGCGCGTGAACGACTGGAGCGGGTGCAGGACGAAGCGCCTCGTGTGCGGATCGAGCGCGGACAGGTGGGTGGCGCCGCTCGTGTGCCCGATCCACGGCCCGACGGGAATCTCGGCCGCCACCTCCGCAATCGCCCGATCGGGCACGCACAGGAGGACGAGGTCTGCCTCGTCGTCGGTGAGCGCACGACCGCGCCCGCGCAGCCGCGCGGCCACTGCCGAGCCGACTCGTCCCGAGCCGATGATCCGGATCGTCTTCACCACTGAAAGCTCCAGTTCCGTAGCGGATACCGGGCACACGGAAGTCTAGCCGGGGGGCCCGGGTACATAGTGTGCGGTCGTGCGAAGCCTGCTCGTCGCGCTTGTCCTCTTTGCCGGTGTCACGAAGCTCGTCGTCGAGGCGACGAAACTCGTCGTCGAAGCCGTGAGGTCCGATGCCCCGATGCCCTCCTGCCGCGAGACGCGCCTCGAGCAGCTGGGCGGTGAGTGCCGCTAGTCACCTGCTCGAGGCGCCGTCTCTGCGCCGCGTCCGGATGTCTGCCTAAACTGCCGCGGCGATGCCGATCTACGAGTACGTGTGCATGGACTGCGAGTCGCACTTCGAGGAGCTCGTCCGGAACGGCGAGGCAGTGAGCTGCCCCGACTGCGACGCCTCGAACGTGCGCAAGCAGTTTTCCGTCTTCGCGACTCACGGCACCGCCGAGCAGCCGAGCTACGGCGGGACGATGCCCTCCGGCGGTTGCTGTGGCGGGAGCTGTGGCTGCCACTGAGCTAGACGCCTTCGCCGCGCAGGTCGCGGGCTGCACGCGCTGCCGTCTCGCCGAAGGCCGGACGCAGGTCGTCTTCGGCAACGGGAACCCTGACGCGGACTTGATGTTCGTCGGCGAGGCGCCCGGCTTCCACGAGGACAAGCAGGGCTTCCCATTCGTCGGGCAGGCCGGGAAGCTCCTCGACCAGCTCCTTGCTGGCATCGGGCTCAAAAGGGACATGGTCTTCGTCGCCAATGTCCTCAAATGCCGCCCTCCGGGGAATCGCGACCCGATGCCGGACGAGATCGAGTCTTGCGAGCCGCATCTCTTCCGCCAGATCGAGCTGATCGGGCCGAAGGTCGTCGCCACTCTGGGCAACTTCTCGACGAAGCTCCTGTCCGGCAAGCCGACCGGCATCACACGCGTTCACGGCCAGCCGCAAGAGGTGACGCTCGGCGGCCGGCGCGTCGTGCTCTACCCGCTCTACCACCCGGCCGCTGCGCTCTATACGCCGTCGATGCTGAACGTGCTCAAGGAGGATTTCGCGCGCATCCCGGAGCTGCTGGGCCGCGTCATCGAGCCCGTACCCGAGCCGGAGCCGCTGCTCGCCGCGGAGCCTGCAGTCCAGCTCGGCCTCTTCTAGCCGTCACTAGCCTTACCGCGTGGCAAGGCTCGAGCTCGCCGAGTACGACGCCGCTCGTGTCGAGCGATTCGCGTCGGAAGCTGCGCTCATCGTGAAGGCGCTCGGCGGCCGCGTCCGGCAGATCGAGCACGTGGGGAGCACCGCCGTCCCCGGTCTCGCCGGGAAGCCGACTGTCGACATCGCCGTCGGCGTCGACGCGATCGAGCTCCCTCCGGAGGCAGTCGAGTCGATGCGAGCTGTGGGCTTTCGCCACCAGCCCGATGAGACTCGCCCGTGGGAGCGGCGGTACGTCAAAGGCGACGAGTTCCCCCGTGCGGTCATCGTCCACGTCGTGGCCTGGCAAGGCTGGAAGTGGCGTGAGCTCATCCGCTTTCGAGACGCGCTCAGGGCCGACCCCGAGCTCGCCTCGGAGTACGAGGAGCTGAAACGGAGCCTCCTCCAGCGCGGCTGCTGGTACCGGGGCGTGGACAAGCGCGAGCTGATCGAACGGGTGCTCGCGGAATGAGCGAGTCGTTCGAGTCCCTGACGCCGGAGCAGACCGAGCTCGTCGCCGCCGAGCTCGCGGCGGAGCTGGCGCCCGGAGACGTCGTCACGGTCTCGGGCGAGCTCGGATCCGGCAAGACGACATTCGTGCGAGGCGCGTGCCGTGCCCTCGGCGTCCAGGGGCCCGTGACCAGCCCGACCTTCACCATTGGGCATCGGTACCGTGGAGAGGTGGACGTGTCTCACTTGGACCTGTATCGCTTCGAGAGCGTCACGCCGGCCGAGTGGGGCGACCTCGAGCCGTATTTCGACGGAGCGGTGTGCTTCGTCGAGTGGCCCGAGGCCGCAGGGGAGGCGCTCCCTGCCCCACGGTTCCGCGTCACCTTGCGGTATGCCGGAGAAGACCGGAGGATGATCGAGATCGAACGTGCTGACGCTCGCGTTTGACACTGCGACCGAGGTCGCGACGAGCGCGCTCCTCGAGGACGGCGACGTGCTCGGCGAGCGAACCGGTCGCCCCCAGACACTGCTCCAAGGCGTGGACGAGCTGCTCGCTGACCACGACGCGAAGCCCCAGGAGCTGACGCGGATCGTCGTCGGAACCGGTCCCGGGAGCTTCACGGGTCTCCGGATGGGCCTGGCTGCGGGCCGAGCCCTCGCGCTCGCGCTGGACGTGCAGGTCGCGGGCGTCTCGACGCTCGACGCGCTGGCCGCAGGCGCCCCGGGAGCCCTGCCCGTGATCGACGCCCGCCGCCGCGAGGTCTTCACCCTCGCCGACGGCCAACCCGTCGCGACGAGACCGGGCCAACTAAGGAACAGTCTGTTACTTGGCCGGGTGTGTGTCGGAAGTGGGGCGGTCCGGTATCGAGAGGTGCTCGAGGAGGCCGGCGCGGAGGTTCCCCCCGACGACAGCGAGCTCCACGTGCCGCGAGCGGGAGTCCATGCCCGGCTGGCGACGGACTTCGGCCCTGCCGAGCTCGTCGAGCCCATCTACGTGCGCGCCCCGGACGCGGACCGGTCGCTCCGATGATGATCGAGTTCCGCAAGCTGAAACTGCGCGACCTGGCCGCAATCGAGGAAATCGAGCGTACGTCCTATCCCACCCCCTGGTCGCGCTCGATGTTCGCGGGCGAGCTGGCCAAGCCGT
>DASTYD010000020.1:0-9657 GCA_035765175.1 Gaiellaceae bacterium | reverse complement strand
GTCTCTGGAACCTCAGGTAGCGGGGCGTATGTGTCCAGGGCTGCAGCGGCCTGCTCGTCCTCTGGTGAGACCGGCGGATCCGGACTCCTGTTCCTCTCCTGGGCGAACAATCTCTCCGCCACGTCCAGCTCAGCCTCCGTCATCTCGCCCAGGTCCGATGGTGGGCTCTCCGGACGTATGACCGCAACGCTCCCGTTGGGCAGGAGTTGAAGAGAGGCGCCAAAGGGCAAGGCGAAGGCCCAGACGTAGGTCGACGGCGCCGAGGTGTCACCGACGTTCGTGGTCACGCCGTAGGTGAAGTCGGTCAACGGATTCGCCGCCACTGCCGGGTCAGCGCATGTGATCCTCAGCGGGAGCACCGAGACGCTCGTGGATGCGCCGGCTTGACCTACGGCGATCGAAGCCGAGGCTGCAAGTGCAGCACCGATTGCGGCGAAGAAGCGGAGGGGCCGGCGAGAGAGAGGTCGAGTGCTAGCCGTCTTGGCCTCCTTGTCGAACCTGGCCGAGAGTCAATGTCAATGGTTTCAACGCCGCATTTGATGGTGCGGATACGGGAGTCACTCTGACGCCGCCCTCCCGCGAGCAAGAAACCGCAACTGCGGACCTTGCCGACAAGCAGCGTAGCTCGCACAAGAACCGGACCGACCCCCGACCAGGGGGATGCCCGCGGGGGTGATTCCGACCACCGAGATCGGCAGCGGTCATGTGAGATCGGAGCGGTCCTCCATCTCCCGATCGCGCTGCCGCAGCCCGGCCGGCCACCGGTGCAGGCGCTGGTCCGTAGCCGGGACGGCTTCGAACGCCGGCACGGCTTCACGCGGGTGGGCCGTGAACCACGCTGCGTAACGCGCGGCGAGCGGCGTCGCGGTCGCGCCGTGCAGGAGCACCGAGAGGGCGACGGTGAGAAAGATCGTGTTCAGCAAGACCGACTCGTGTGCGAGGTCGGCATCCTCGACCAGGATCACGGCGAATACGATCGAGGCTAGGCCGCGCGGCCCGAACCAGCCGAGGAAGGCGACCGTCGGGGGCCTCGCACTCGATCCGAGCATTGCCAGGGCGACGGGAACCATCCTGACTAGCGTCAAGCTCAGGAGCGCGTAGAGAACGACAGCGCTGGAGAGGTCGTCGAGGACCGGGACGAGCATGACGGCGCCGAAGAGAACGAACGTGACCGCACCGAGCAGGCCGCCGGTCTCCTCGAGGAAGAGCGTCACCTCGCCTCCGACCTCGCGGCGCAGCCCTCCGAAGACGGCGCCGCCGACGAAGGCCGCGATGAAGCCGCTTCCGCCCATCCAGACTGCGAGTCCGTACGCGAGCGCGGCCCCTGCGACCGGGATGACCTGCAGCCAGGTCGGATCGATGAGGCGGCGTGCGACTCCCAGCCGGATGACGGCTGCTGCTGCGAGACCCGCGAGCACGCCTCCAACGATCCCGTAGCCGACCTCCTCGAGCAGGAGATGCACCGCGGTGCCGCTTCCGATCGCATCCTCCTGCACCTCGGCGATCGTGATCGCGAACAGGAGCAGCGGGACGCAGATGCCGTCGTTGAGCCCACTCTCGACATTGAGGCCCTGGCGGATGCGCGACGGAATCCGGGAGTCGGTTACGACTGCCTGCCCGAGCGCAGCGTCCGTCGGGGCGAGCACGATCGCAAGCAGCACGGCCTCGATGAACGCGAGCTCACCGAACAGGGCGACACCTGCGAGAGCGCCGGCCACGATCGTCAGCGGCAGCCCGATCGCGAGCAACCGCAGAGGTACGACGTACTCGCGACGCAGTGCTGCGAGGTCGATCCGCGACGCATCCGAGAAGAGCACGACCGTCAGCGTCGCCTCGGCGACCCAGCGGACGGAGTCGCTCCCGATCGTCGGGTCGAGCCAACCCAGAACGTCCGCGCTCGCCACGATGCCGCCAGCGACGAACACCATCGCCGGAGTGACCACAGTCCCCAGTAATCGCCGCGAGACCGCCGCGTATGCGAGCACGAGAAGCGCAATCGCGACGAGACCCGAGCCGCCCAACCTTCAGTCTCCGCCGGAGACGTACTTGGACAGACAACCTGGAGGAACGGACAACGAACTCACGCGCATCTCCTTGGTCAGCATTGTCGATGTCGGTCCAGCCAACCGAGGCTATGCCACCCGTCTGGCCCCCGAACTCACCCAAATCGCATGAAACGTCGGGCCGATGTCGCGGGGCGCGCGCGATTCGACCCATCACGATGTGCGAGCGTCATGCGTTCAGGATGAGAGAGGACGGGACCAGCGCATCCAGAATGCGCCTTCCGGGTTGGCGGTAGGAACGTGATCTGCAAAGGGAGCCCGATCGGCGGTCGACGAAAGGCGTAGGCGGTTCTGGAGGCGACACGTCGGCGCGCTCATCGTCGGCGGAGTCGTCGTCCTCCTGGCCGTGATCGTCGGAGGCCAACTGCTCGACAAGGAGAACGTCGCCGGCTGGCTCGCCGACGCGCCGGCCCAATGGGCCTACCTCTTGTGCTTTCTGTTTGTCTGGTTCGACGCGGTCATCCCGATCTTCCCCGGCGAGACGACGCTGAGCGCGGCTTCCACACTCGCCGCAAACGGCGATCTCGACCTCCAACTCGTGATGGTGGCCGGCGCGCTCGGTGCAATCCTCGGAGACTCCTCCTCTTCTGGATCGTCCGCAAGAGCCCGCCAAGATGCGAGCCCAGCGCGACAGAGCACTGGAGAACGAGAAGGCCCGCGCGATCTGGGACGCACTCGACCGCTCACCAGGTCTCCTGATCGTCGCCGGGCGCTACGGCCCCGGAATGCGCTTCGCCGTCAACGCATCCATGGGAATTTCCGACATCCCATACCGCCGCTTCCTCGCCTGGTCGATCCTCGGCGGAGCGCTCTGGTCGGTCTACACCTGCGCGCTCGCCTACGAGGTGGCAACGACGCTTGCCGGCTTCCCACTCGCGTCACTCGTCATCTCCTCGCTGATCACGTCCGCCGCGTTGGCCGCGATCTACTTCGTCGACCGTCGCAGGAGAACCAGAGCGAAGGCCGCGGAGCCACCAATCTCGTCGAGCACCGCCGACCCCGCGAACTAAGTAACGCGCGATAAACGCTCGCCCTCGAGCTGCCCTGCACGGGCCCGAAGCTCCGCGTATATGGGTTTGAGCGCGGGATTTCGGCCGAAATAGCGGCTGAAACGTTCGCGAGCGGCTTGGCTAGCGGACCTTCCCCGGTTTCTAGATCCGAGGGCAGAAGGCGTAGACCTCGCCGGCGTCGGCAGCGAGGAAGATGCGCAGAGAAGTCACCCCCTAGTTCCCCACGGCGCTCAAGATCTCGGCCGGCGACTCGGACTTGGGCGCCGCGCTTCCCGGTCGAGCCCCCGACTGTCGGATAAGCGACCTAACCCGCAGCAGGCCGCCGTAGCGTCGGCGTCTCGCTCGAGAACGCGCGGCTGCGGCACCCGGCGGCGCTGAGCGCGCGCCAGTTGTGCGCCAGTGCGCGCCAGTCTTGAGCGGTCTTTAGCGGTTTCAGGCATAGAGAGATCCGGCCCCCAATTGGCCGAAACCCGCTCACGTGAGCGGGTTTCGGCTTGATTACGCCTGAGCGGACGACGGGGTTCGAACCCGCGACCCTCAGCTTGGGAAGCTGATGCTCTACCAACTGAGCTACGTCCGCGAAGTCCGTTCAGGATAGCTCAGGAGCGGCGATAATCCGGGCGACGAGAACAGGAGGGACTGAGATGGCGACCGTGACCCAGACCAGCTTGGAAGAGATCGCAAGAGCGCTAGTCGCGCCGGGGAAGGGAATCCTCGCAGCCGACGAGAGCGACGGGACGATCAAGAAGCGCTTCGACTCGATCGGCGTCGAGTCGACCGAGGACAACCGCCGCGCGTACCGCGAACTGCTCTTCACGACCGAGGGCAGCGAGGAGCACATCAGCGGCGTGATCCTCTTCGACGAGACGATCCGCCAGAGCGCCTCCGACGGCACGCCCTTTCCCGAGTTGCTGAAGAGCCGCGGGATCATCCCGGGGATCAAGGTCGACAAGGGCGCGAAGCCGCTCGCCGGAGCCGAGGGCGAGACCGTCACCGAAGGCCTCGACGGGCTCCGCGAGCGCCTCGAGGAGTACTACGAGCTCGGCGCCCGGTTCACGAAGTGGCGCGCCGTGATCTCGATCGGCGACGGCATCCCGAGCGACTACTGCCTCTGGACGAACGCACACGCGCTTGCCCGCTTCGCCGCCCTCTCGCAGGAGGCGGGGATGGTGCCGATCGTCGAGCCCGAGGTGCTCATGGACGGCACGCACTCGATCGAGGACTCGTACCTCGTCACGGACCGGATGCTTCAGGCGCTGTACACCGAGCTTTTCGACCAGCGCGTCGTGCGCGAGGGCTCGCTCCTGAAGACGAACATGGTCGTCTCCGGCTACGACGCGCCCGAGCAGGCGGACATCGACACGGTCGCCGAGATGACGATCAAGTGCCTCGCGAACACCTGCCCCGCAGCGGTGCCCGGGGTCGTCTTCCTCTCCGGCGGGATGTCGGACGAGGACGCGACCGCGCGGCTGAATGCGATGAACCAGCGCGGGCCGCACCCGTGGGAGCTGTCGTTCTCCTACGGACGCGCGCTCCAGGCTCCCGCGCTCAAGGCCTGGGGCGGCGAGCAGAGCAAAATGGAAGACGCGCAAAAAGCGTTCTACCGGCGGGCGAAGTTCAACGGCGCCGCGCGGTCGGGCTCGTACGCCCCCGAGTGGGAGACGGCCGAAGTCGCTTAACGACGAAGTCCTTCAGTCGCACGTCGAGCGCTTCAACGAAGGCGTTCGCTCCGGTGACTTCTCGCGCATGCTCGAGCAGTTCAGCGAGGACGCCGAGCTGGCATTCGAAGGCGTCCCGGTCGGCCCGTTTCGGGGCAAGCCCGCGATCGCGCAGGCCTACGCGGACCAACCGCCGGATGACGAGATCGTCATCCTCCGCACGCGCGAGTCGGGCGACGACTTCGTGGTGGCCGACTACGCCTGGGCCGCGGACCCGGCTTCACGCGCGGGCTCGATGATCCTGCGACTCCGAGACGCCGAGATCGACCGGCTCCTCGTGACGTTCGGCTAGCGGCGGTACCGGCCGCCCGAGAGGCCCTCGAGCTTCTCGAACGAGTGGAACGCCTCGATGCGCCGCACCGTGCCGGAGCGCGACCGCATCACGATCGAGTCGGTGATCGCACCTTCCGGGGTGTAACGAACGCCCTTCAGGAGCGCGCCCGTCGTGACGCCCGTCGCGGCGAAGAAGACCTCCTCGCCCCCGACGAGGTCGTCCGTCGTCAGCACGCGGTCGAGGTCGTAGCCCGCATCGAGGAGCTTCTGGCGCTCCTCGTCGTCGCGCGGCCAGAGCTTGCCCTGCATGGCGCCGCCGACGCACTTCAGCGCCGAGGCCGAGAGGACGCCTTCCGGCGTACCGCCGACTCCCATGAGGAGGTCAACCCCGGTCCCGGGCCGGGCGGCGGCGATCGCCGGTGCGACATCGCCGTCGGGGATGAGGAGGATCTTCGCCTCGACGGCCCGCAGCGCCTCGATCAGGTCCTTGTGCCGGTCGCGCTCGAGCACGACGACCAAGATCTCGCTCGGCTTCATCCCCTTCGCCTTGGCGACGCGCTTCACGTTCTCGCCCGGCGGCGCGTCGATGTCGATCGCGTCCGCCGCCTCCGGGCCGCAGGCGATCTTGTCCATGTAGACCGCAGCGCCCGGGAAGAACATCGTCCCCCGCTCGGCGCACGAGATCGTCGCGATCGCGTTCGGCTGGCCTTTCGACGTCAGCGTCGTGCCCTCGAGCGGATCGACTGCGACGTCGACCTCGGGGCCGGTGCCCGAGCCCACCGCCTCTCCGTTGTAGAGCATCGGCGCCTCGTCCTTCTCGCCCTCGCCGATCACGACGACGCCGGACATCGTGGCCGTGTCGAGCATCAGCCGCATCCCGTCGACCGCGGCCTGATCGGCGGCGATCTTGTCGCCCCGTCCGATCCAGCGCCCGGCAGCCATGGCCGCCGACTCCGTGACACGCACGAGCTCGAGAGCGAGGTTCCGGTCGGGGATCGAGCCGGAAGCACCTGCTTGCGCCCCGGTTTCCGCCGCCTGAGTCACCGGGGCAATCCTACTCGGCCACCGCCGCGCGCATGGGTAGCGTTGGGTTGGCATGGCCACGGCAAAAGCCCGCACCGAGGTCGCGCGCCATCCCGAACGAGGGGTCTACGACCGCGAGGCGATCTACCGGATCCTCGACGAGGCACTCATCTGCCACGTCGGATTCGTTCACGAGGGTCACCCGTTCGTGATCCCGACGATCCACGCGCGGTCCGGCGACACGCTCTACGTCCACGGCTCGCCCGCGAGCCGGATGCTGAAGGAGCTGGGTGCGGGCGTCGACGTCTGCGTCACGGTGACGCTGCTCGACGGGCTCGTGCTCGCGCGCTCGGTCTACAACCACTCGATGAACTACCGGTCGGTGCTCGTGCTCGGCAGGGCCCGGCTGCTCAGCGACCCGGCGGAGAAGGCGGCAGCGCTCGAAGCGGTCGTCGAGCACGTCGTCCCGGGCCGCTGGGACGACGCGAGACAGCCGACCAAGAAGGAGCTGGCCGGGACGTCGGTGCTAGCGCTGCCGCTCGACGAGGCCTCGGCCAAGGTGCGGACCGGCCCGCCGATGGACTTCGAAGCCGATCTCGAGCTGTCGGTTTGGGCCGGCGTAATCCCAGTCGCGCTCCGCACCGGAACGCCGGAGGGCCCGCCCGACCCGCCGGCGTACGTGGCCGGCTACAGCCTGCGCGGGAGCTGACTACATCCGCTCGGGGGCCTCGACGCCGATCAGGTCGAGGCTGAGCGCGATCACGATCTGCGTCGCCCGGACGAGCCCGAGCCGGAACGCCTCCGCCTCGCTCTCGAGCACGCGGTGCTCGTGGTAGAAGCGATGGAAGTCGTCGGCCACGCGGATTGCGTAGGTCGGGAGCCCGTGCGGCCCCCGGCGCTCGACGGCCTCTTCAACCACCCCGGGGAATTCGGCGAGCCGCTTGATCAGCTCCCGCTCCTCGGCCTCCAGCTCGTCCGGGACAGCCGCGCCCACGGTGGCGGCGCCGGCGTTCCGGAGGATGCCCGCGATCCGCGCGTGGGCGTACTGGACGTAGTAGACCGGGTTCTTCTGCGTCTTCTCCGCAGCGAGGTCGACGTCGATGTCGATCGCCTGATCCGGGCCTCGGTTGACGAGGTACCAGCGGGCTGCGTCGACACCGATCTCGTCCATGAAGTCGTCGAGGAAGACGACGTCGCCGCGCCGCTTCGAGATCTGTTTCTGCTCGCCGCCGGAGATGAGGTGGACGAGCTGGTAGAGAAGCACCTCGACGCGGGCCGGGTCGTAGCCGAGCATGCGCGCAATCGCCGCGTACCACTGCCTCGTGCCGTGGTGGTCGGCGCCGAGCACGTAGATCGCCCGGTCGACACCGCGCTCGAGCTTGTCGACGAGGTAGACGATGTCCGCGGCCCGGTAGGTAGGTGTGCCTCCCTGCCCCGGCGAGCGGATGATCACCCGGTCGTCGTCGTCGCCGTACGCCGAGGAGCGCGCCCAGACGGCGCCGTCCTTCTCGTACGTATCGAGGCGCGGCATGAGCTCTGGAAGCCGCTGCTCCAGTGCGCTCTGGAGCGCCCACGTGTCGAAGTGGATTCGGAAGCGCTCGAGCGAGGCCTCGATCTGCTCGAGCATCCCCGGCGTCGGATCGCCGTCGATCGCGGCCAGCTCGTTGATGTACTCGCCCCGATAGCCGTCTTCGGGCGGCTCCTCGCCGCGTCGGAGCGCCTCGATCGAAGCTCGGAAGCGCTCCATCTGCGCCCCGGCGTCGTTGTAGTAGTACTCGCGCTCGACCGTGTGGCCCGCATGCTCGAGGACGCGGGCGACAGAGTCCCCGTACGCACCGTTGCGCGCGGAGGCCACCGTGATCGGCCCGGTCGGGTTCGCCGAGACCATCTCGACCTGCACGCGCTCGACGGGATCTGCGAAACCGCCCCCGTAGGAAACGCCTGCCTCGAGGATCTCGGCCAGGGCCTGCTCGTACCAGGCCGGTGCGAGCCAGAGGTTCACGAACCCGGGGCCCGCGATCTCGGCGCGTTCGACGAGCTCGAGCCCCGTGGCCTGCTGCGCCAGCTCTTCGGCGATTTCCCGGGGCGGCTGCTTCCGCTCTGGAGCAAGCTGCAGCGCAGCGTTCGTCGCGAAGTCGCCGTGCTCGGAGCTCGCGGGCCGTTCGAGCGCCACGCCGAGGGCGGCTTCGAGCTCTGCGAGCGCCTTAGCCGGCAACTGCCTCGCGTGGGGCGAAGAGCTCCTCGAGCTTCCGCAGCTCGTCCGAGCTCCCTGCGGCGATCATCACGTCCCCGTCCTCGAGGACGGCGTCGGGGTCCGGCGTCGTGTCGAACGTCCCGTCCCTCTTGCGCAGGGCGACGATCACCGCGCCGGTCTCGTACCTGATGCGCAGGTCACGGATTGTCCGCCCCGCCTGCCCGCTCGCCTCGGTGACGACGATTTCCTCGTACTGGAGGTCGGCGCCGCCGGTGACCGACACGACCTCGAGGAAGGCCGCGACCTGGGGTCGGAGCACCAACGTGGCCATCTCCTTGCCGGCGGTCGAGTACGGCTGGACGATGCGGTCGGCGCCGGCGCGGCGAAGCTTCTCGGCGACGTCCTCCTCGGAGGCGCGCGCGACGATTAGGAGGTCGGGGCGCGCCGTGCGAGCGGAAAGCGTGATGTAGAGGTTGTCGACGTCCGAGTCGGAGGAGGCGACCAGCCCCTTCGCATGCGCAAGGCCCGTCGCTTCGAGGTCCTCGTCGTTCGTGCCGTTGCCCTCGACGAAGAGCGACCCGTGCTCGCGTGCGGCCTCGAGCGCGTCCGGGTTGTAGTCGAGGACGACGTAGCTCGCGCCCGCCTCGCGGAACTCCTCGGCCACGCGCCGGCCGACCCGCCCGTAGCCGCAGATGATGTAGTGGTCACGAAGCTTCTCGATCCTCCTCTGCCTCCTCCGCTCGGCAACCGCTCCCGTGAAGATGCCGCCGGCGATCCCCTCGACGAGGATCGTGGCGATGAAGGCAAAGATAGTCAGTCCGGCGAAGACGAGGACGATGGAGGTCAAGCGCGTCGAGTCGTTCGACGGCACGGTGTCGAGCCCGGTCAGCGAGCTCGTGACGACGGCGCGATAGAACGACTGGAGCCAGCCCTCGTCGTTGAAATAGTGGAAGGCAACCGTCCCGGCCAGGATGACCGCGACCGCGCCGGCCACCGCGTAAGCGATCCGTCTCGCGGAGAAGGCATCGTCCACGGGTATATCGTAGGAGCGTGGAGGACGACGCCCAGCAGAGACAGCTCAACATCCACATCGACCCGGACGTGATGGCGGGTGTCTACTCGAACTTCGCCAACATCAGCTTCTCGGACTACGAGTTCACGCTGACGTTCGCGCGCATCGACCACGAGGTCGAGGAGGGCGACGTGCCCGGGGTGGTCGTGGCCCGGGTGAACATGTCCACGCGCTTCATGCGCGAGCTGCTCGAGGCCATGAACGACGCCTACTCGAAGTGGTCGAGTCGGGAGGGGATCCGGAACCTCCCGGAGACAACCGGCCGCGGCGAAGAGTCCGACTCCTAGGCGATGAGCCTCGACGA
>DASTYD010000019.1:0-3159 GCA_035765175.1 Gaiellaceae bacterium | reverse complement strand
GAGCCGTTCGACGGCCTCGCCGGCCCGGCCCTCCATCAGCGCGAGGAAACCGGCGCCCGCCGTCAGCGCCGTGCCCAGCTTCGCCGTCTGCGCCTCGCGCGGAGTCCGTCCCATCGACTCGAGAGCACGTCGGAGAAGCTCGGCGTCGCCGGTCGAGGCAAGGGCGCGCAACGCGGGGACGGCAGGCTGGACCGAGGGCCACCGCCCGTCAAGGGCTGTGAAGGCCTCGTCCACGAGCGAGTCAAGCTCGTCTTCCCGACCCGTGACGGCGAGCCACGGCGCCACCACGCAGATCATTGGCGCGATCCGATGTGGCTCCGCGCTTTCGAGCGCCATCGCTCGCAGCTCCTCGATCTCCGCCGCCGCGCTCTCCGGATCCCCGCGGCGAAGGGCCATGCCGCCGATGAGGCCGAGCTCGACCATGTGCGTGGAGGCCGCACTCGACTGAACCTGGACGAGGGCCTCGTCGATCTGCTCCCAGCGGCCCGTGGGCAAGTGGAGCCAGACTGCAACCGAGAGCTCGACGTAGTCTCCGATCGAAGCCGGCGGCGACACGCTCACCTGCTGCCGAGCTGTGGCGACGACCTCCTCGACTCGATCGACCGGCACATACCCGGGCGTCGCCCAGATGAAGTTGACGATCGCACGGTAGGCCTCGTCGTAGACACCTATTTCCGCGGCCCGGTCGATGATCTCGAGGAACTCGTCCGGGTCGGTGGCGTGGCCACTGTTGGCCTCCTGGGTCAGGAGGTTGATCCGGGCATTCACCTCTGCGAAGGCGTCGTCGACTCGCCGCGCGACCGCGATCGCCTCCTTGGCGTGATCGATCGACTCGACCTCGTGCCGCAACATCTCGATCTGAGAAAGACGAGCGAGTGCGCGCGCGAGTTGCGGCGATTCCGGAAGACCGTAGAGGGCCGCGACCGCCTCTTTGGCCGACGAGAGCGACTCGTCCCAGCGTCCGGTCAGCCAGCAGGTGCGCGAGCGCCAGGCGAGCACGTCCGACCGCAGCGCGGCGTCGTCCGGCGCGAGCTCCGCTTCGAGCATGGCCAGCTCCTCGAGCGTGCTCTCGAAGTCCCCCTCGAGGTAATTGAGTCGCGCGTGAGCGAGCCGCGCGCCCGGGCGCGTGTCGTCATCCGCGAACTCGAGGGCTCGCTCGACGTGCACTCTTGCAGCACCGAAGTCCGCCCGGCTGGACGCCGCTTCGCTCGCCATCAGCAGCGTCTCGACGGCGTGCCGGGAGACCTCCGGGTTGTCTTCGCCGTAGGCGAGCGCTTGGCCATAGTGGTAGGCGGCGAGCTCGGCTGCCTCGACGTCCCGGTCGCCGGCGACCTCCCGAATCCACTCCGCGACCTGCCCGTGGAGGTCACGACGCTCGGGACGTGGCAGCGTCGAGTAGACGACGTCTTGGGTCAATGCGTGCTTGAACGCGAACTCGCGCATTCCGCCCATCGCCGAGTCCGGGCTGTCCGAGACGAGCCCGGTCCGCCTGAGCGAGTCCACGACGTGCTCGTCGACGCCCACGGCGGCCGGCCAGAAGCTCCGCCCGACGACAGAGCAGCGGCGAAGCGCGTCGCGCGAGGCCGCGTCGAGCAGGTCGACGCGGGCCGCGATTACGCCGTGGACGGAGTCCGGAATCGAGACGTCCGCGAGCCGCGCGGAGGAGACCCAGTCGCCGTTCCGTCGCTCGAGCAGGCCCTGGTCGATGAGCATGTTCAGCATCTCCTCGAGGTAGAACGGGTTGCCCTCGGCGTGGGCCAGCACCCGGTCGCGCACAGCCTCCGGCACGCTCGCCTCACCCAGCAGCGAGGAGACGAGCTCGGCCGCCTGCGCCGGCGCCAACGGTGTGAGCGTGAGCGTCGTCGCGTTCTGCTTGCCCGCCCCCCAGGTCGGGCGCATCTCCAGCAGCTCGAGCCGCGCGGTGCAGACGAGCAGCACACGCGTACCCGTGAGCCGCTCGGCGAGCTGCTCGATCAGGTCGAGGAGAGGGCCCGAGGCCCAGTGGACGTCTTCGACGGCGACAACCGCGATCTGCTCGCTCCCGAGAGCGGCGAGGTAGCGCGTCCAGCCCTCCTCGAGACGGTGCACCGCTTCCCGCGGATCGGCGTCCATGACGGGCGTCTCCGGGAGCGAGAACCCGATCGTCCACGCAGCAGCGTTGAGGGCGTGCTCCACGTGCTCGTCCGAGACGACCGACTCGATCGCCGAGCGCAGCTTCGTGAGCCCGGTCTCCGCAGGGTCGTTGTCGAGGATGCCGGCGTGGGCCTTCGCGACTTCGGCGAGCGGCCAGTAGGTGATGCCTTCGCCGTACGGCAGGCAGCGGCCGACCAGCACATGGGCCGGCGAAAGCCGCTCGACGAGCTCGGTGAGCAGGCGGGACTTGCCGACGCCGGCCGGGCCGAACACCGTCACGAGCTGCGGCGCGAGCTCGCGCTCGACCCGGGCCGCAACGGCGCTGAGGACGGCGAGCTCCTCGTCTCTGCCGACGAGCGGCGAGGTCACTCCGGCAAAGCCGCGTGGCGTGGCCGCCGGCTGCTTCGTCGCTGTGTGGAGCGCAACCCAAGCGGAGACAGGTGTGCTCTTCCCCTTGGCGTCGAGATCCTCGTGCTGCCGGTACGCGATCGTGCGCGCCGTCGCGGCCTGGGTGCGCTCGCCGACGAGCACCTCGCCGGGCTCCGCGTGCTGCTGCAGGCGAGCGGCGACGTTGACCGTGTCGCCGCTGACGATCAGCTCGCCGCGCGTCGCGGCATCCCGGCCGGCTACGACGTTGCCCGTGTTGATGCCGATCCGTAGGCCGACCTGGGCGCCGTGCCGGCCCCGCACGCTCTCGATGAAGTCGTCGAAGCCGTCGCGAACGGCGAGCGCGGCCCGGACCGCGCGCTCGGGGTCGTCCTCGTGCGCCTGCGGGACGCCGAAGACGGCGAGCACGGCATCGCCGGCGAATTTCTCCGTCATGCCCCCGAACCGCTCGACCTCCGTGTTGATCAGCTCGAAGAGCTCACCCAGGAGCTCGCGGAAGTCCTCCGGGTCGATCAGCTCGCCGAGCGCGGTCGAGCCCGCGAGGTCGGCGAAGAGGACGGTGACGACGCGGCGCTCCTGCCGTTCGTCGGCGATGTCGGCGGCCCGGCGAGCGTCCTGGCGCAACGCGAAGCCACAGGC
>DASTYD010000018.1:0-13422 GCA_035765175.1 Gaiellaceae bacterium | reverse complement strand
ATCCACCTGCCGGACGCGGATGCTCCGCCGCCGACCGAGGAGCTGATCATCGACCCGTCGGAGCTCGAGGATCTCGTCATGAGCGAGCTTGCGGGCACGGCGCTCTTCGGCTCGCGGTTCCGGGAGAACGCGGGCCGAGCGCTCTTGATCCCACGCCGGAGGCCGGGAGAGCGGACGCCTCTCTGGCAGCAAAGGCTGAAGGCGCAAGGCCTGCTCCAGGTCGCGCGAAAGTACGGCTCGTTCCCGGTCATCCTCGAGACCTACCGGGAATGCCTCCAGGACGTCTTCGACCTGCCGGCGTTGAAGAAGCTCCTGCACGGACTGAAGACGCGCCAGCTCGACCTTGTGGACGTCGAGACGGCGAACGCGTCGCCCTACTCGACCTCGCTCCTGTTCGACTACGTCGCCAACTACATGTACGAGGACGACACGCCGCGGGCCGAGCGCCGCGCGCAGGTGTTGTCGCTTGACCGGGATCTCCTCAAGGAGCTGCTGGGCCAGGAGGAGTTGCGCGACCTGATCGACCCCGGGGCGCTGGAAGAGGTCGAGGAGCACCTGCGGGGAAGCCCGCGGAGCCCCGATCAGCTCCACGACCTGCTCCGGCTGCGGGGCGACCTGCGGCCCGGCCAGTACGACTCGACGCTCGCCGAGTCGCTGCTGGCAGAGCGGCGCGCGATCACGGTTCGGATCGCGGGCGAGGAGCGGCTCGTTGCGGCCGAGGATGCCGGTCGCTACCGCGACGCCCTCGGCGCGATGCCTCCGGGCGGCCTGCCTGAGGTGTTCCTGGAGGCCGACGACGATGCGCTCGAGACCCTCGTGCTCCGTTTCGCCAAGGGCCGCGGGCCCTTCACGACCGCGGAGGCGAACGAGCACTTCGGAATCGATGTCGACTTCGTGCTCAGGAGCCTGGAGCGTGAGGAGTTGCTCGTTCGCGGGGAGCTCCGCCCGGGCGGGACGGAACGCGAGTGGTGCGATCCCGATGTCCTGAGACGCCTGCGACGCGCCTCGTTGGCCGCGCTCCGCAAGGAGGTGGAGCCGGCTGAGCAGGCCACTCTCGGCCGATTCCTGCCGAGCTGGCACGGGATCGACAGGCGGGCGAGCCTGCGAGAGGCGCTGGTGCCCCTCCAGGCGCTGCCGCTTCCGGTCTCGCTCTGGGAGAGCGACGTGCTGCCGCGCCGCGTCCCGAACTACCAGCCCGCGTGGCTCGACCAACTCTGCGCGACCGGCGAGCTCGTGTGGGTCGGCGCGGGGCTCGACCGTGTCGCCGTCTATTTCCGCGAGGATGCGCCGGCGCTCGGGCGGGTGACCGCCGCCGAGCGGCCCGAAGGGGACGTTCACGACCGCATCCGGGAGGTGCTGAGCAAGGGGGCGGAGTTCTGGTTCGACCTGCTGGCCGCTGCCGAGCTCGAAGCCGAGCAGGCCCTACCTTCGCTGTGGGACCTCGTCTGGGCAGGCGAGGTCACGAACGACGCCTGGACACCGCTTCGTGCCGGACGTCGCTACGGCGTGCCTCGACCCGAACGTCGTCCGCGCCGCTTCTCGCGGCGCCGCTCGACCGCGATCACGGCGACCCAGGGGCGCTGGTCGCTCGCGCACCGCCTCTTCAGGACCGGTCCGGCGTCTGACACTGGACAGGTCCCGGATCGACGGGCGCTCGCGGAGCTGCTGCTCGAGCGCCAGGGAATCGTCACGCGCGACGGCGTCCGCGCAGAGGGCGTCAGCGGTGGCTACAGCGCCGTGTACGGCGAGCTGAAGGCGCTCGAGACGCTCGGCCTCAGCCGCCGCGGCTACTTCGTGGAGGGGCTGGGCGGAGCGCAGTTCGCGCTCGGCGGTGCCGTCGAGCGGCTGCGTGAGCTCCGACCGAAGGAAGGCGAGGAGGCAGAGGCGTTCGTGATCGCGGCCGCCGACCCGGCGCAGCCGTACGGCGCGGCGCTCCCGTGGCCGAAGCGCGCGGGAGGTCGTGCAGCGCGGGTTGCGGGCGCGCAGGTCGTTCTTCTCGGCGGCGAGCCGGCACTCTTCGTCGAGCGAGGCGGCAGGTCGATCGTCTCGCTCCGCGAGCCCGAGGAGGAGTGGCTCCGCCCCGCGCTCGCAGCTCTCGTCGAGCACGTCAAGGACAAGCGCGGCAAGCGGCTGGCGGTGGAGCGCTTCGACGGCGAGCCGGTGGGGGAGACGGAGCTGATGCCG
Source organism: Gaiellaceae bacterium (assembly GCA_035765175.1). Classification (GTDB taxonomy): domain Bacteria; phylum Actinomycetota; class Thermoleophilia; order Gaiellales; family Gaiellaceae; genus VAXT01. Next base: position 11,238 of record DASTYD010000018.1, on the reverse strand, counting down.
CTTCTCCTCGAGGCGGGCTTCCTGGCGGGCCCGCGCCGGGCAGTGCTTCGTCCGTAGCCTGCGCCGAAGTCGCTCCGAATTCGGCGCAGTGCCGTCACCAATTCCTCGGTACGCTCATCGCGGGTGGCGGGTGGACTTCTCCCCACCCGGGTGGGGAGCTTGGTCGTCGGTCGATTCAGTCGGCGGCCAGGGCTCCGAGCACCGCGCCGAACACTGCGTGTCGAACCGTCGCCTGCGCAAAGGCGGGCCCGCTGAGGAGTTCGGCGACACCCGGCTCGCCGCGCGCCGGGTGATAGCGGTCGACGAGCCTTCCGGTCGGGAACAGCGCCACGTGCTCCAGCAGTGCAAGCTCGAAAGCGAGGCGCCGCGGGTCTCTCGACACACGCCGCGCGATCTCGTAGTAGGCCGCTCCGAAGATCGCGCCGTTCAACGCGTGGATCGCGAACCCGAGCGGTCGCCAACCGGGCCCGCGCGTGAACGCCTTGCCGAGCACTGCGATATCCGAGTAGTCGTGCCGGAAGAGCCTCCGGTCGAGCGGCTCGAGCGCGCCCCAGACGAGCGCCGCAGCAGCCCCCGCCGCTACTGCTTTCAACCGCGGATGCATACGCTTGCAACTGTATGCCCGAAGGCGACGCTCTTCACCGCGCGGCGCGCAATCTTCAGGTGCTCGTCGGCGAGAAGCTCGACGTCGAGACGCCGCATCCTCGTGCCCGGCTCACCGGAGTTGCCGAGCGGCTCGACGGTCGTACGTTGCTCGAGGTCGAGGCGGTCGGCAAGAGCCTGCTCCTGCGCTTCGAGGACGGGCTCGTCCTGCGCAGCCATCTCCGCATGAAGGGGCGCTGGCAGGTTCTTCCACGAAACGGACAAAGCGCCAGGCGGGGAATGCCCTGGCTCGTCCTCCGCGGGACCGAATCCGAGGCTGTGCTCTGGCACGGGCCCGTCCTCGAGCTCGACGAGAGCCACGTCCGGCGACTCGGGCCGGACATCCTCTCCGACCCGCCGGAAATCGACGCCATGGTGAGCAGGTTCCGCACCGCCGACCAACGCACTTCGATCGGCGAGGCCCTGCTCGACCAGAGGCTCGTTGCCGGAATCGGCAACATGTGGCGCGCCGAGGCCCTCTGGCGGGCGAAGCTCTCCCCGTGGCGAACGCTCGCCGACGTCTCGGACGACGAGTTGCGCACCGTCCTGACCGAGGCCTCGCAGCTCATGCGCCGCTCGCTCGACTCCGGTCTGCGTCAGCGCGCCGCGTACCGCCAGGTCGGCAGGCCGTGCCCGCGCTGCGGCACGCCGATCAAGTCGCGCGGGCAGGGCGACGCGAACCGGATCGCGTACTGGTGTCCCGAGTGCCAGAGAGGAGACGGGCCGGGCGGGACGTAACCCGGAGCGTGCGCGCACCGCACCTCCATTCCACCCTGCGCCGCTTCTGCCTCGGCTCGTTCGCCTTCATCGGGCGCGAGCTCGGCGAAGGCGCCGAGATCCAGTTCGTCTTCGAGGAGCACGCCTCGCGTGACCGGCCGACCTTGTACGAGTACCGGCCGCTAGTGCGGTCGTTCGTCGAGGCGCGCGGAGGGCGCCTGCTCGGGCTCGGCGACACCGTGATTGCGCTCGAGGCGCTCGGTCGGGAGCCCGCCGCGGGCATCTACGCGCGAGCGCATGCGGGAGCTCACGCGGAGCATGCCCTCTTCCGCACGGTCCTCCTGCCGTTACTCGCGGACGTGGCCGAGGCCTGCGGCGGGTTCGACTGGGACGACGAGACGTTCGACCGAGCGTATGCGGGCCTCGAGCAGTCGCTGTTCGGCGAGGAGCGCGCCTACGCGGCGATCGCCCCGCTCATCGGTGTCGAGGCCGGTGGGATCGTCGAGCTAGGCGCCGGGATTCGGGTTCGCCATACCGCGGACGGCGAGCTGACCGCGCACTGGCCGGACGCCGCACGGCTGGCGCCGGAGAGCTTCGGCCGGGAGACCGATCGCATGTGTGTCCTCGAGCTGGAGCGACCACTTCCGGGAGCCGGCAGCGAGCCTCCGGACGCGCCGGGCGAGATTGCGGACGCGGTCACTGCGCTCCGCCTCGCGACGTACGGGCCGATCGCCGCCGGGCCTGTGCTTTTCGAGCGGCTCGACTGGCGTCCGTTCGGGGTTCGGCCCGTGCTCCCGATCGCGGCCACACAGCCGCCCGGCGTGCCGACTCGGCTCGACGTGTTCCGCGGCGAGATCGCGCGCTCGCTGCTCGCGAAGCTGGCGTCGGCGGAGGACGATCACGAGCTGGGCGACGCGCTCGACCGCTGGGAGCTGTCGCTGTTCCAGAGTGAGCCGTTCCGGGCCGAGCAGCTTGGCTCGGCGCTGGAGTCGCTGCTCGGAGCGGGGGACGGGGCATGGGCGGCGTCGCTTCGGGCAGCCGTCCTGCTCGGAGAGACCGGACGCGAGCGGCGGTCCGTTCTCCGTGTTCTTCAGGGACTCGGGGAAGGAGCCGTCGACGGCGAGGCTCCCGACCTCGTCCGGCGCGCGATCGTGGAGACGCTCACCCGCGGCGGGAGGTCGGAGCTCGTCGTCGAGCTCGACGAGTCGCTTCTGGGCGTGCGCCCGAAGCCGACCAGCAGCGTGCCGCAGGCGCTCGCAAGCTGATTCGGACAAGACCGAGCTCGCCCTGGGCGGCTCGTTTCTTGCGCGGCTGAGTCCGCGCAGAAATGACACATTTGCAGGGTGGTCCGGCCGCTAGCGTGGAAGCGGTGGAGAAGGAACGGGCAATCTTGGATCGGCTCGAGAGGATCGACGGCCTTCGGGAGGAGGACGCGCCGGCCGGTGTGCTGCTCGACGAGGTGCGCGCGCTGCTCTCCGAGGCGGAGGACTGGGTGCGTCACGAGCCGGGCTCTCCGGGGCGGCTGATCGACGCCCTCGAGCGCTCGAAAGCGGCGCTCGCAGCCGGCGAGTCGAGGACGACGAAACTGGTCCTGGGCCGGTAGCTCCAGAAAACTGCCGCAAAACGCGGCGAATCCTGTTCGCAGTCTGGAATTTCCTGCACAATGGGTGCGTGCAGGACTGCACGAAGACCGGTCGAAGTGGGGACACGTGATGGGGCTGACTCGCCTTCTTTCGCGACCGCATACACGGGAACGGGAAACCGTCGAGGAATCGGAAACCGTCCAGGAATCGCAGGACTCCACCCCGACGCCCCACACCGAGGAGCCGCCGCGGCAGGCGACCGTCATCGCGTTCGCGAACCAGAAGGGCGGCGTCGCGAAGACGACGTCGACGCTGAACCTCGCGGCCGCCCTCGCCGAGCAGGACTACCGCGTGCTCTGCGTCGACATGGACCCGCAGGGCAACCTGACCATGAGCCAGGGCCTGAACCCGGACTCGATCGAGCGCTCGATGTTCGACGTCCTCGTCCACCGGCTGCCGATCGAGAACGTGATCACGAACACCGAGGTCGACCTCGCCGTCTCGTCGATCGACCTCGCCGGCGCCGAGCTCGCCCTGTCGAGCATGATCGGCCGCGAGCGCGCACTCGAGAAAGCGCTGATCCCGACGAAGGGGCAGTACGACTACGTCCTCATCGACACGCCGCCGTCGCTCGGGCTGCTGACGATCAACGCGCTCGTCGCAGCCGACCACGTGATCGTGCCGGTGCAGTGTGAGTACCTCTCGCTGCGCGGCCTCGTCCAGCTCGAGAACACGCTCGCGATGATCCGGGAGAACCTGAACCCGAACGTCGCGATCATGGGCATCCTGCCCACGATGTTCGACCGCAGGACGCTGCACGCGCGCGAGGCGGTCGAGATCCTCGAGGAGAACTTCGGCGACCTCGTGTTCAAGACGCGGATCAAGAAGACCATCCGCTACGCGGAGGCGCCCGTAAAGGGCACGTCCGTCCTCAAGTACGACCCGACCGGCACCGCCGCGAAGGCCTACCGCGACCTGGCGAAGGAGGTCCTCAATGGCGCGAAAGCGCGCCAGCATGCGTGAGGGCCCGCTCGCGGAGCTCTTCCGGGCAACCGAAGCCGCGCAGCGGCAGGCCGAGAAGCAGGAGCCCGAGCTCGAGCCCGAGGCTGAGCACGAGGAGTCCCAGGCGACCACGACGCCGGTCGAGCCGCTCGAGGAGACGGTGGAGCATGCGCCGCCGTTCGAGCCAGTGGTCGAGTCGCCTCCTGAGCTCGAGCCCGTGCGCGAGCACGAGCCGGAGCCCCAGCCCGAGCCTGAGCCCGAGCCCGCACCCCGGCCGGACCTGAGGCCGGTCGAAGAGCTGCCCCGGATCGAGGCACTCCCGGAGCCGGCCCCACGCCTCCACCGCGCGCCACGCGCTGAGCCGGGCGCCTACCTCGCGGTCATCCGCGTCGTCGGCGTCGGCGGCGCGGGCCTGAATGCAGTCAACCGCATGATCGACGCGGGCATCGCAGACGTCGAGTTCGTCGCCATCAACACGGACATCCAGCAGCTGGCCCTCTCGGACGCGCCGGTCAAGATCCACGTCGGCCGTGAGCTGACCCAGGGTCTCGGCTCGGGCGCCTCCGCCGACCTGGGCCGCAGGGCCGCGGAGGAAAGCTACGACCAGATCAAGCGCGCGCTGCGCGGCTCGGACATGGTCTTCGTGACCGCGGGCGAGGGCGGCGGCACGGGCTCGGGTGGAGCGCCGGTCGTCGCGCGGATTGCACGCGAAGTCGGTGCGCTCACGGTCGGCATCGTGACGACGCCGTTCCACTTCGAAGGCACGAAGCGCCGAGCCCAGGCCGTGGACGGGATCGAGCGGCTGCGCGCGAACTGCGACACCGTGATCGTGATCCCGAACGACAAGCTGCTCGAGGTGCTCGACAGGAAGACGTCGATGCTCGACGCGTTCCGCATCGCCGACGACGTTCTGCGTCAGGGAGTCCAGGGGATCTGCGACCTGATCACGATGCCGGGCCTGATCAACCTCGACTTCGCGGACGTGAAGACGATCATGAACAACGCCGGCTCGGCGCTGATGGGCATCGGCTTTGCGACCGGCGAGGACCGGGCGGTGAAGGCGGCCGAGGGAGCTCTCAGCTCGCCGCTCATCGACACCGAGCTCGTTGGCGCGCGCGGGATTCTCCTCTCGATCGCAGGCGGCGACGACCTGTCGCTCTTCGAGGTCAACGAGGCGGCCGAGGTCGTGCGCCGCGGCGCACGCGACGACACGAACATCATCTTCGGCGCGACGATCGACGAGCGGCTGACGGGTCAGGTGTGGATCACGGTGATCGCAACCGGCCTCGGCGGCTCGATCGGCCATGCCCACACGCCTCGCGAGCGGCGTGAGGCCGATCCCCTCGAGCCGCCGGCGTTCCTTACGGAATAGACGGCCCGGGGCAGTCCGGCCCGTTGCCGACCATGGCGGCAAGCGCGCGGCCGGCCTTCACCTTGAACTGGAGCGTCACGCGCCCCTGGGTCGGCGATTCGAGGCGGATCATCCCGTCGTCGCCCTTCGTCACGCAGGCCGTGCTGTCGACAGCCGTCCAGTACGGCGAGTAGCGGACCGCGATCCGGTAGTTCCCGGGTGAGCCGAGGTTGAGGGTCATGTGCGTCTGGGCGAGCTCGACCATCTCGGCCATGCCCTGGCCGGTGACGATGCGCTGCGGCTTCGGCACCGAGTAGATCGTCAGGTGCGCGCCGGTGAACTCGGTCTTCAGTCCCGAGAGGCCGCTGCGGATGAGCAGCGCCTCCCGCTTGGCGCTGTAGTCGGTCGGTGCGTCCGTGAGCACGACGTACTTCACGCCGAGGCTTCGCAGCCAACCGAGGTACGTCGGCCCGGTCAGCTGGTCGTAGAGCACCTCGTTCTGCGGGAAGTCGTCCTGCCGGAACCAGCCTCGCGTGAGCGGGATGCCCGCTCTCGGGAGGTAGACCGCCGCCCAGTGGCCGGCCGTGTCGACCGTTTCGACCCGGTACGACGGCGTCAGGTGCCTCGTCAGGTAGTTGACCGCCGGCTGCCAGTACTCGGCCCGCGACGCCCCGTGCTCGCTCGCGGAGCGCGAGTAGCTCCAGGCGTGCGGGCTGAGGTTCCACGTACCCGCGAGCACGAGTGCGAGGACCGCCACGGGGACCGGCCTCCAGGCCCGGAGCGAGAGGATGAGCACCGCGATCGGGAGCGCGACGAAGCGGACGCGCGCGATGTTCTCGCCGAGCGGTGAGGAAACGGAGAACGCGACGAGGCTCGCCGCCGCGTAGGCGACGAAGAACCAGCGGATCGTGCGCGCGTGGTCGACGCGCCACGTGAGCAACCCGCCGAGCACGCAGAAGGTCATGATCGAGACGAGCTCGAACATCGAGAACGGGTAGCGCCCGCCGTCCGCGAACGCGCGGGTGAGCAGGAACTGGCAGAGGCCGACCCCGGCGACGATCAGCGTGGGGGCGAGCAGGCGTCGTCCTCGCTCGCGCATCCCGAGCCCGACGCCGACGAGGAGGATGGTGAGCAGCAGGAACGCGAGCGGGCTCGCGGCGACGGTCAGAACGGCGAGGATCCCGAACCACCAGCGCCTCCCGGATTGGAGCGCCCAGATCGCGAGCAGGGCGAGCGCGAACCCGAGGGCGAACGGGAACGCTGCCGAGATGACGAGCCCTGCCCAGACGACGGCGAACGTCCGGCTCGACCAGCGGCCGAGCGGGCCCCACTGGCGGCAGACGACAACGGCGAACGCGGCCGCGGCGGTCGCGATCGAGATCACCGCCAGCGCTTTGATCCCGAACACCGCGGCGAGCGGGTAGTAGATGACGCTGTAGGTCACGAAGGAGTAGCGCCCGCCGTACCAGAAGTTGTTCCAGAGCTGGAACCCGTCGTGGAGGAAGACGGTGCGCTGGTAGACATGCGCGGCCAGGTCGTTCCCCGGGGGGCCCAACCAGAACAGCAGTGCTGCGAGCGAGGCGGCCGAACCGGCGGCGAGCATCGCCTCGCGCATCAGGAAATGCGCACGCTCCACGGCTGGGGAAGAGTATCGCGCGCGGCGGCTTGCTCCGGAGCCGGAACTACCCTGTGGGCCGATGAGGGGCGCGATCGCAGCCGGGCACAGGCTGACGGCCGAGGCCGGCGCCGAGATCCTCGCCGAGGGCGGCAACGCCGTCGACGCGTGCCTCGCGGCCGCCTTCGCCTCCTGGGTCGCCGAGAGCCCTCTGACAGGCCCGGCCGCGGGCGGCTTCCTGCTCGTGCACAGGGCTCGCGACCGGACCGACCGCCTGCTCGACTTCTTCGTCGCACTGCCTGGGAAGGGCTCCGCCGGTCCGGTCGAGCCGCACATGGAGTCGATCGACGTCGACTTCGACGGCTCGTCGTCCCAGGTCTTCCTCGTCGGGGCCGGTTCCTGCGCGGTGCCGGGCTCCGTCGCAGGTCTCGAGACCGCGCACAAGAGCTACGGGTCGCTGCCGTGGCGGCGCCTGATCGAGCCCGCGATCGCGCTCGCCCGCGAGGGCGTCGAGCTGACGAGGCCGCAGGCGTATCTGCACGCGATCCTCGACCTGATCCTGCGGCACACGCCCGAAGGCCGGGAGATCTACGGCGAGCACGGCCGGATCCCCGCGGGGGAACGGGTGGTCATGCACGACCTCGCGGACACGCTCGAGCGGCTCGCGGCAGGCGGTGCGCGCGAGCTCTACGGCGGCGAGCTCGGCCGGGTCGTCGTCGAGCACCTCTCCGAGCAGGGCGGTCTCATCACCGAAGAGGACCTCGCCGGCTACCGCATCATCTGGCGGCGCCCGCTCCGCGTGCCGTACGAAGGCCGCGAGTTCGTGTCCAACCCGCCGCCCTCGTCCGGCGGGATCCTGATCGGGTACGGCCTGTCGCTCCTCGACCGGCTGTCCGCGGACGGCGGCCCCGGCAGCGCGCAGGCGATCGAGGCCCTTATCGAGGTGATGCGCGAGCAGTCGCGCGCTCGCCGCGGACGCTTCGCGAGCGACCTGCACCGGGGAGGGCTCGCCGGCAAGCTCTATTCCGACGAAAGCCTCGGTGCGGCCCTCGCTCGCATCGAGCGGCGCGAGGCGGAGGCGCATGAGCGGCCGGGCGCGCCGGGAACGACGCACATCTCGGTCGTCGACGAGCGTGGGAACGCCGCGTCGCTGACCGCGTCGATCGGCTCCGGCTCCGGTGTGATCGTCCCCGGCACCGGCATCCACATGAACAACATGCTCGGCGAGTACGACCTCAACCCGCCCGGGAGCCGCGCTCGGCCCGGCGCCCGCCTGACGAGCATGATGGCGCCGTCGCTGGCCCTCGACCACGAGCGGCCGCGCCTCGTCGTCGGCAGCGCGGGGTCGATCAGGCTGCGGGGCGCGATCATGCAGATCGTGGTCAACGTCGTCCATCACGGGATGCCGGTCGAGGAGGCGATCGCGGCGCCGCGCGTCCATGTCGACAACGGCCAGGTCCACTGCGAGGGCGGCTGCGACCCGGCCGAGCTCGACCGCCTCGAGAGCCGCGGATACGAGCTCATCCGATGGCGCCGCCAGAACCTCTACTTCGGCGGCGCCTCGGCGGTCGAGCGCCGGGACGACGGCGGTCTCGCGGCGGCGGGCGACCCGCGCCGAGGCGGGCACGGGATCGTCGTCCCGGCGTGAGCGACTGGCTCCTCGTCCGACCGGCGGTGCCGGCCGACGCCGACGCGCTCGTCGCGCTGGGGCGCGCCGTCGCATCCGAGGAGGAGCTCTGGCTGACCTATGACCGCAACCGCAGTGACGAGCGCCGCAACCTGAGAGGCGTGCGCCGCGACCCGAACGTGGCCATCTTCGTCGCGGAGACCGCGGAGGGCGTCGCGGGACGGCTTTCGATCGCCCGTAACCGCCACCCGCACAGTCGTCACGTCGCCGAGGTGGGTCTCATGGTCGCCGCGAATCAGCGGCGCAGAGGCATCGGCTCCGCGCTCATGGAGGAGGCGCTGAGCTGGGCGCGCGCGGCCGGGATCACGAAGGTAGAGCTCGAGGTCTTCCCGCACAACACGCCCGCGCTCGCCCTCTATCGCAAGCTCGGCTTCGAGGAGGAAGGCAGGCGCCGGAACCTGTACCGCATCGGCGGCCACCACGTGGATGTGATCTTGATGTCGATCGAGCTGGACGAGGCGAGGCACTAGAGTCGTCGCCATGAGCTTCGCCGAGATCGCCGATTCGTTCTTCCGGCCCGCCGTGCAGGACCTCGTTCCGTACGAACCGGGAAAGCCGATCGAAGAGGTGCAGCGGGAGCTCGGGCTCGAGCGAGTGGTGAAGCTTGCGTCGAACGAGGGGCCGTACGGGCCCTTCCCGGACGCGCTCGAAGCGCTGAGGCGGGAGGTCGAGCAGCTCAACCGCTACCCGGACGGCGGGGCCTACCGCCTGCGTGCGGCGCTCGCCGAGCGACACGACGTCCGCTTCGAGGAGGTCGCTCACGGCGCCGGCTCCGACGGGATCGTCGACTACCTGTCCCAGATCGCGCTCGACCCCGGCGACGAGATCGTCTGCGGGTGGCCTTCGTTCCCGAGCTACGTGATCGACGCGAAGAAGCTCGGCGCGGTCGCGTGCACCGTGCCGCTCCGGGATCACCGCTACGACCTCGACGCGATGCTCGAGGCGATCGGGCCCCGGACGAAGCTCGTCTACGTCTGCCATCCGAACAACCCGACTGGGACGACGAACACCAGGGCCGAGCTGGACGCCTTCCTGGACCAGGTCCCCGGCCATGTCCTGACGGTCCTCGACCAGGCCTACTACGAGTACATCGACGACCCCGAGTACGTGGACGGGCTCGAGTACCTGAAGGCGGGGCGGCGAGTCGTCGTGCTGAGGACGTTCTCGAAGATCTACGGGCTGGCCGGGCTCCGCGTGGGGTACGCGCTCGGCTCGGAAGAGCTCGTGACCTCGATCGGGAAGGTCAGGCGGGCCTTCGACGTCAGCTCGATGGCGCAGGCCGCAGCGCTCGCGAGCCTCGACGCGCCCGAGGAGCTCGAGCGGAGGCGGCGCGAGAACGCAGAGGGCCTCGTCCAGCTCGAGCGGGTCCTGCGCGACCATGGCCTCGAGCCTCCGAAGTCGGTCGCGAACTTCCTCTTCGCAGAGGTCGGCGAGGACTCGCGGCCGCTCTTCGAGCAGCTCCTCCGGGAAGGCGTGATCGTGCGCCCGACGGGCGGCTTCGGCGCCCCGGGTGCGATTCGCGTCACCGTCGGCACGGCCGAGGAGAACGAGCTCTTCGGCGAGGCGCTGGGCCGCGTCCTCAGCGCCGCAACGCAGCCTTAGCGCGGTCGGCCAGCGCGAGCCCACCGTACGCGAAGCGGGCGAAGCGGAGCTGCGCGCGCGACATCTCGGCCGGCACGTCCTCTTTCAGAAGCCGGCGGGCCGCCGCCGACGCGAGGTCGTAGCGGCCGTGCCAGAGCGCGACCTGGAGGCATGCCGCGATCGTCTCGGCCGGCTTGCGCTGCGTGTCGTCGTGAGCCGCCCGCTCGAGGATCTCGTCCCACGGCCGACGCCCATTCGACTTGGTAACAGTCTGTTGCAAAGTCGGTTCGGAGAGGACGGCTCGGTAGGCGTCGGCGAGGGTCGTCGCGCCGGTGCGATACGCGACGCCGACGCGGCTGACATTGGATAGGTTGCGGAACTGCTCGTCCAGGCGGCGCGCGAGCTCGCGTGGGGGCCAGGGGCGCGAGTAGACGACAGGCGTCAGGAACGTCGGGTCGTCAGCGCCGACCAGAAGCTCGGGCTCGCGCGCCGCGATTCGCGCCAGCGGCGTGTGCGGATAGACGCGTGCGCCGGCCGAGTAGACGACCTCGATCGACTCCGGCAGCGACCGCACGAAGTCGATCGTCTCGGCGATCGTCTCCTCGGTCTCACCCGGGAGGCCGAAGATCAGCCCGAGGTCGGCCGAGACGCCGTGCTGGGTGAGCAGCGCGATCAGCTCGTCGAGATGCCGCCGGCGAAACGGCTTCTGCGCGGTGGCGAGTAGCGAGTCGGCGGCGCTGTCGACCGTGATCGACACGTGGCCGTTCGTCTCGCGGACGAGATCCGCGAACTCGTCCGAGAAGGGAGTCGGATTGAAGTACGCCCGCCAGGTGATGTGCTTCGTCAGTCCCCGGTCGCGGATCCCCTGCAGGACCGCGATCGGGTGCCGCTCGTCGGGCAGGTTGAACTCGTCGTCGGCGAAGAAGATCGTCACGCGCCCGACGCCGCGCTCGCGGGCGCCTGCGACCGTGCGCTCGACCTCGTCCACGACCGCGTCCAGCTCGCTGTTGGCATGACGTCGCCCGAGGTTCGCCGCAGTGCAGTACACGCACTGCATCGC
>DASTYD010000017.1:0-7962 GCA_035765175.1 Gaiellaceae bacterium | reverse complement strand
CCGAGCTCGAGCTCCTCGATCGGGAAGTTCTCCATCCCGTGCGCGAGCGGCGCCTCCGCAGCCGCGGCCTCTGCCTGTGCGGCCTCGCCGCGAACGTCGATCGCATCGATATCCGTGAAGATCGCGAGCTGCCGGATGAGGATCTCGGCCGCCTGTCCGATTGCCTCCTTCGGGTCGATCGACCCGTCGGTCGTCACGTCGAGGTTCAGCTTGTCGTAGTCCGTCCGCTGGCCGACACGGGCGGCCTCGACGTCGTACGAGACGCGCCGAACCGGCGAGAACATCGAGTCGATCGGGATCACGCCGATCGTGTGCTCGGGCCCGCGGTTGAGCTCGCCCGGAACGTAGCCTCGGCCCCGCCCGATCGTCATCGTCAGCTCGAGCTTGCCCTTGTCCGAGAGCGTGGCGATCTGGAGGTCCGGGTTGAGGATCTCGAGGTCGGCGGGCGCCTCGATATCGCCCGCAGTGACCTTGCCCGGGCCCTTCTTGTTCAGCCGCACCTCGATCTCGGGGGACTCGCCCTCGAGGCGGACGATCATGTTCTTGAGCTGCAGGATGATGTCGGTCACATCCTCCTTCACGCCCGGCAGCGTCGTGAACTCGTGCGCGACGCCCTCGAGCTTGACCGAGGTGACGGCGGCGCCCTCCAGCGAGGAGAGCAGCACGCGGCGCAGCGAGTTGCCGAACGTGTAGCCGAAGCCGCGGTCCAGCGGCTCGATCGTGAACACGCCGCGCACCTCGTCCACTTCCTCGTGGACGATGCGCGGGATCTGGAACTCCATCAGAGACGTACGTGTTGCCATGAGATCCTTTCTACTTCGAGTAGAGCTCGACGATCAGTGATTCCTGGACGGGGGTGTCGATCTCGGCGCGCTCCGGGAGCTTGAGGATCTTCCCCGTCAATGCTTCGTGGTCTGCCTGGAGCCAGGGCGCGACCGAGGCGGTGAGGTCGGTTGCGTCGCGGATCACCTGCTCCGCGGAGCTGCCCGGCGCCATCGTGACGATGTCGTCGGGGCGAACCTGGTAGCTCGGGATGTTCACGCGCCGGCCGTTGACGTGGAAATGCCCGTGTCGCACGAACTGGCGGGCCTGGGCGCGCGAGGCTGCGAACCCGAGCCGGTAGACGACGTTGTCCAGCCGCGTCTCGAGCATGCGCAGGAGCTCCTCGCCCGTGATGCCCGACCCCTTCGCGGCCTTGGCGTAGTAGGTGCGGAACTGCTTCTCGAGCAGGCCGTAGTAGCGGCGCGCCTTTTGCTTCTCGCGCAGCTGGAGCAGGTACTCCGACTGCTTGATCCGGCCCCGCCCGTGCTCGCCCGGTGGATAGCTGCGGCGCTCGATCGCGCACTTCTCGGTGAGGCAGCGCTCGCCCTTCAGGAAGAGCTTCATGCCCTCGCGGCGGCACTGCTTGCACTTGGGAGACCTGTCGCGGGCCACTAGACGCGCCTCCGCTTCTTCGGGCGGACGCCGTTGTGCGCCTGCGGGGAGACGTCCTTCACGCCGAGGATCTCGAGCCCCGCGGCCTGAAGTGAGCGGATCGCCGTCTCGCGGCCCGAGCCCGGGCCCTTGACGAAGACCTCGACCTTCTGCAGGCCGTGCTCCATGCCCTTGCGCGCGCACGAGTCGGCGGTCACCTGCGCGGCGAAGGGCGTCGACTTGCGGGAGCCCTTGAAGCCGGCCGAGCCGGCGGACTCCCAGACGATGACGTTCCCGTCGGTGTCGGTGAGCGTGACGATCGTGTTGTTGAACGACGTCTTGATGTGCGCCTGGCCGATGGCGATGTTCTTACGGACGCGGCGCCTGGTGCGACCGCGCCCCGCTTGTCTGCGAGGTGGAGCCATTAGGTCTTGCTAGGCGCCTTCTTGCCGCGGCCGACGGTCTTCTTCGGGCCCTTCCGGGTACGGGCGTTCGTCTTCGTCCGCTGTCCGTTCACGGGGAGGCCGCGGCGGTGCCGGACGCCGCGGTACGCGCCGATCTCACCGAGCCGCTTGATCGCCTGCTGGCGCTCGCGGCGGAGGTCGCCCTCGACCTGGAGGTTCTGGTCGATGTAGTCACGGAGCTTCGTGATCTCGCCGTCCGTGAGGTCGTTGACCTTCGTGTCGGCCGAGATCCCCGTCTGGGCTGCGACCTGTTGCGCCTTCGAGCGGCCGATGCCGAAGATGTACGTGAGCGCGACTTCGAGTCGCTTCTCGCGGGGGAGGTTGACGCCTGCGATGCGTGCCATGCCCTACCCCTGCCTCTGCTTGTGGCGTGGGTTCGTGCAGATGACCATGGTCCGGCCGTTCCGCCGGATCACGCGGCACCGCTCGCACATTGGCTTGACTGACGCTCGAACCTTCATTTCACCTTCCTGATACCCGAGCCAGATTGAAATCTGGCACGGAACAAACAAAGCGCGCTTCTCAGCGCGGCTGCGTGGACACACGGACACGCACAGCCAGGCTGCGCGGCGAGAAACTATGGTAGCAAAAGGGCTCCAGCCGGATTGTTGGCAGTTGTCAAGACCCTCGGGCCCTCCTCGGTGACGGCGACCGTGTGCTCGAAATGGGCCGAAAGGGAGCCGTCGGCCGTCGAGATCGACCATCCGTCGTCGTGCAGGTACACGTCCGGGTTCCCCGCGTTGATCATGGGCTCGATCGCAAGTGTCATCCCCGCTGCGAGCTCGGGCCCGCGCCCCGGAGGGCCGTAGTTCGGGATCTGCGGATCTTCGTGCATCGAGCGCCCGATCCCGTGGCCGACGAGGCTGCGGACGACCGAGCACCCGTTCCGCTCCGTCACCGTCTGGATTGCGTGCGAGACGTCGGAGAGGCGATTGCCCGCGCGGCATTGCTCGATTGCCGCCTCGAGGGCTGCCTGACACACGCCCAGGAGTTTGTTCGCTTCCTCAGAAATCTCACCGACCGGGAACGTGAACGCGGAGTCGGCGACGAACCCGTCGAGGATCACGCCGACGTCGACCGAGAGGATGTCTCCCTCGGAGAGCGTCGTGCCGTCCGGGATGCCGTGGACGACGACGTCGTTCGGCGACGTGCAGATCGAGGCGGGGTAGCCGCGGTAACCGAGGAACGACGAGGTGCCGCCCTGGGAGCGGATGTAGTCATCAGCGAGCTCGTCCAGCTCCGCGGTCGTCACGCCCGGCCGGAGGCTTTCGCCGATCAGGCCGATCGTGTCGGCGACGATGCGGCCGGCGCTCGCCATCGTCTCGATCTCGGATGAGGACTTGCGGATGATCACGACGCGACCCGCGCTCGATCGAGAGCATGCTGGATCTCGGCGAAGACCTCGTTCTCCGAGCGGTCACCGTGAATTCCGACGAGGTTGCCGGCGAGCCGGTAGTGCGAGACAAGGGGCTTCGTCTCGCGGTGATAGAGGTCGATCCGCCTCGCGATCGCCTCCGGGGTGTCGTCCACGCGTCCTTCGTCTCGAGCGCGGCGCTGCAGCCGCTCGATCGCCACCTCATCCGGCACCTGGAGCTCGAAGACGACCGAGAGGGGCCGGTCGATCTCGGTGAGCATCGCGTCGAGCGCGTCTGCCTGGGGCATGGTGCGCGGAAAGCCGTCGAGGATGAACCCGGTCCCGGCATCCGGCGCCTGGAGCCGTTCGCGGATGAGCTCGATCATCAGGTCGTCGGGAACGAGGTCGCCCCGGTCGTAGATCGGCTTCACGCGGCGGCCGAGCTCGCTCTCGGAGGCCATCGCCTCGCGCAGCATGTCGCCCGTCGCGATATGCGCGATCCCGTACTCGTCGGCGATCCGCTTCGCCTGAGTCCCCTTGCCAGCGCCCTGGACGCCGAAGAGCAGAACGTTCAGGTGCTCTATTTGAGGAAGCCCTCGTACGAGCGCATCATCATCTGCGACTCCATCTGGCGCATCGTGTCCAGCGCGACGCCGACTGCGATCAGGATCGAGGTGCCGCCGAGCGCGCCGGACGTCACTTGCGAGAAGCCGCCGTAGATGAAGAAGAGACTCGGTAGGACGGCCACGATCGCCAGATAGAGCGCGCCGGGCAGCGTCAACCGCGTCAGCACGCGGTCGAGGTACTGGGCCGTCGGCGGGCCGGGCCGGATGCCCGGGATGTAGCCGCCGTGCTTCCGGAGCTGGTCTGCCTGGTCGACCGGGTTGAACTGGACGGCGGTGTAGAAGTACGTGAAGACGATGATCAGAAAGCCCTCCGTCAGCAGGTACGGGAGGCTGTTGATCGAGAAGTGGTCGTTGATGAAGCCCCGAGTCGCTGGGAAGTACTGCGCCATCGTCGGTGGGAACGCCAGCACCGCGGCTGCGAAGATGATCGGGATGACGCCGGCCATGTTCACCCGCAACGGCATGTAGGTCGAGCCGCCCGCGGTCATCCGGCGCCCGATCATCCGCTTCGCATACTGGATCGGAATCTTCCGCTGACCTTCCTGGATGAAGACGACCGCCGCGATGATCGCGACGGCGATCAGCGGCAAGAACAGCTTCTCCATCGTCCCGCCGTAGTACCAGGCGCTGATGCCCGCGGGGAGCCCGGTCAGGATCGAGGCGAAGATGAGCAGCGAGATCCCGTTGCCGATCCCGCGCTTCGTGATCAGCTCGCCCATCCACATGAGGAGCGTCGTGCCGGCGGTGAGCGTGAGGACGATGAGGAAGACCCGGCCCGCGCCCGCCTCGAGGATGCCCTGCTGCTTGAACAGGTAGGCGTAGCCGAGCGACTGCGCGGCGGCAAGCACCACCGTCAGGTACCGCGTGTACTGGTTGATCTTGGCCATGCCCGCCTCGCCTTCCTTCTGGAGCTGCTCGAGCCTGGGCACGACGACCGTCAGCAGCTGCAGGATGATCGAGGCCGTGACGTAGGGCATGATCCCGAGCGCGAAGATCGCGAACTGCGAGAGAGCGCCTCCCGAGAACAGGTTGAGCAGGCCGAGCACGGTCCCGCTCTGGCCGCTGAAGTAACTCTTGATCGCGTCCGGATCGACGCCCGGCGCCGGGACCCACGAGCCGAAGCGATAGATCGCCAGGATCAGCGCCGTGAAGAGGACGCGGCGGCGTAGCTCGGGGACGCGCCACGCGTTGGTGAGCCAGGAGAACATCTAGGACTCGTCTCCTTCCGGCGGCGGCTCGTCTGTGGGAGGTTCTTCGACCTCCTCGGCCTCCGCCGTCTGCTCCTTCGGCTCCTCCGGCGGCGGGGCGGCTTTGCGCTCGCGTCGCTTCGGCGGGCGTGGGGCCGGCTCGCCGCGGATCCATGTGATCGCCCCGCCGGCCTGCTCGATCTTCTCGCGCGCGCTCGCCGAGAAGAGGTGTGCGGAGACGGAGAGCTTCTTCGTGAGCTCGCCGTGACCGAGGATCTTCACGTCGATGCGCGTGCTGCGGATGAGGCCGGCCTCCTTGAGCGTGTCCGGCGTCACCTCGCCGTCGAAGCGCTCGAGGTCGCGCACGTTGATCGCCTGGACGCGCGTGCGGTGAGGGCCCACCGGCATCGCGTCTTTCGAATAAGGGCCGCGCTTCTTGCCGAGGCGCATGTAGATCGGCATCTGGCCGCCCTCGAAGCCCGGGCGCATCTTGTTCGAGCCCGAGCGCGCCTTCTGGCCCTTGATCCCGCGGCCGGAGTAGCGCCCTTTGCCGGAGCCCATGCCGCGGCCGACGCGCTTGCGGCTCTTGCGCGCGGCGGCGGGCTTCAGCGATGAGAGGTTCAGCTTCTCGGCCACGCTACGCGTCCAAGTTGCTTGGAGATGCCATACACAGGACAACGATTCTCATGGTCGGGGCTCCTCGACCACCTCGACGAGGTGGCGCACCTTCCTGAGCTTACCGGCGAGCTCCGGGGTCTCCGAGTGCTCAGCGGTGCGGCCGATCTTGCCCAGGCCGAGCGCCCGCAGCGTGCCGCGGTGCTTCTGGCTCTGGCCGATCGAGCTACGAACTTGCCTGATCTTGATCTTCGCCACTCTCTGTCTCCTGCGACTCGGCGGCCACGTCCTCCGCGGCCTCGGTAGCACCGTGCTGCAAAGTCGGTTCCTCGACCGGAGCCGCTTCCTCATCGGACTTCGTAACAGCCTGTTGCAACGATTCGGTCTCTTCGGCCTCCGGCTTCGCGCCGACCGGCAGCACCTGGCTCACGGTGAGTCCGCGCGCGGCCGCGACGTCCTCGGGCCGCCTGAGCCGCTTGAGGCCGTCGACGGTCGCCTTGAGCATGTTCACGGGGTTCGTCGTCCCGAGGCTCTTGGCGAGGATGTCGCGGACCCCGCCGAGCTCGAGGACGGCCCGGACGCCGCCTCCGGCGATGACGCCGGTTCCCTCGCTCGCCGGGCGGAGCATCACGCGCGCGGCGCCGAAGCGCCCGATGATCTCGTGCGTGATCGTCGTCCCGTGCTTGGGCACGGTGAACATGTTCTTCTTCGCGTCGTCGACCGCCTTCGAGATCGCCAGCGGCACCTCGCGCGCCTTGCCGTACCCGAGGCCGACTCGGTCGACCTCATCGCCGATCACGACGAGCGCGGTGAACGAGAAGCGGCGGCCGCCCTTGACGACCTTGGCGACGCGGTTGATCTCCACGACGCGCTCCTTGAGCTCACGCGTCTCCTCGCGCTGCATGACCTCGCGCTCAACCGGTGTAGTGCTCAAAACCTCAGTCCTCCCTCACGTGCTGCGTCGGCGAGCGCCTTGACGCGCCCGTGGTACAGGTAGCCGCCTCGATCGAAGACGGCGGTCTCGACGCCGGCCTTCTTCGCCGCTTCGGCGAGCGCCTTTCCGACCTCGGCCGCCTGGTCGCGCTTGTTGCCCTTGAACGTCTTCTTGAGATGCAGCGAGCTCGCTGCGGCGAGCGTCTTGCCCTCGAGGTCGTCGACGAGCTGGGCCTCGATGCCGCGGTTCGAGCGGAAGACGACGAGCCGGGGCCGCTCGGCCGTGCCCGAGGCGCCCTTGCGGACCCTCTTGTGGCGCCGAATGCGCGCCTGTCTGACCGTCAGCGTCGCCATTACGCTCGCTTCCCGACCTTCCGGCGCACGTACTCGCCGTGGTAGCGGATCCCCTTGCCCTTGTAGGGCTCGGGTGGCCGGACGTCGCGCACCTCGGCGGCGATCTCGCCGACCTGCTGCTTGTCGATGCCCTTGATCACGATCTCGTTCTGCGTTGGCACCTCGAACGTGATCCCGGCCGGTGCATCCATGACGACGGGATGCGAGAAGCCGACGTTGAGCTCGAGCGCCGTCCCGCGCAGCGAGGCCCGGTAGCCGACGCCCTGGATCTCGAGGCGCTTCTCGAAGCCGTTCGTGACGCCCTCGACCATGTTCGCGACGAGGGACCGTGTCAGTCCGTGCAGCGCTCGGTCGTCGCCGCGCTCGGTTGGGCGCGTGACGACGAGCTGCCCGTCCTGCTTCTCGATCTTGATCCGCGCAGGGACGTTCTGCGTCAGCTCGCCCAGCGGCCCGTTGACCGTCACGCGGCCAGGGTCGACCGCGACGTTGACGCCGTCCGGGATCTCGATGGGTTGCTTGCCGATTCGACTCATTCGTTTCTCACCAGATGAAGCAGACGACCTCGCCGCCGACCCCTCGCTCCTCGGCCGTCTTGCTCGTGATCAGGCCGCCCGAGGTGGAGAGGATCGCCGTGCCCATCCCCCCGAGGACGCGCGGCAGGCGGTCCTTCCGAGCGTACACGCGACGGCCGGGCTTCGAGACGCGCTTCAGGTCGGTCAGGACACGGTCGCGGTTGCGGCCGTACTTGAGCTGGATCTCGAGCGTGGAGAAGGCGCGCTGATCCTTCTTGTTCGGGTGCTGGCCGTTCCACTCGTCCGAGCTGAGGACTCGGAAGTCCGTGATGTAGCCCTCTTCCTTGAGCAGGCGCGCGATCTCCTCCTTCATCCGCGACGTCGGCATGGTCGTCGTGTCATGCATCGCCTTGTTGGCGTTGCGGATGCGCGTGAGCATGTCTGCGATCGGATCCGTGTGCATTACCAGCTCGATTTCGTCATGCCGGGGATCTGGCCCTCGTG
>DASTYD010000016.1:0-8142 GCA_035765175.1 Gaiellaceae bacterium | reverse complement strand
GACGAGAGCGCGCTGGGCATCGGCCGCGGCGGCGACGGCATCCGTGGCTCGGGCGAAAGCCACGAAGAAGGCATCACCTTGCGTGTCGACTTCGACGCCGCCGTGCTCCGCGAACGCGTTTCTCAGGATGCGGCGGTGCTCGGCGAGGACATTCGCGTACCCGTCCCCGAGCTCGTGGAGCAGCCTCGTCGAGCCCTCGATGTCGGTGAAGAGGAAGGTGACGGTTCCGGTCGGCAGCTCGGCCATGCCGGGTCAAGTGAATCGCGCAGGGGCCGGAGCGTCTAGTGGTGCGGCAGGCGGCCGCGGCGGTGGTACCGGAAATACATGTACGTCTCGCCCAGGACGGGGAGCGCGGCGAGGATCAGGCCGGTGACCAGCATCGCGATCACGATCTTCCGGCCTTCTTCGGCCGCGTCTGCGAGGACGAGACTCAGTGCGAGCACCTGACTCACGGTTGCGACTCTAACCGACTCGCCTGCGGTGAAGGGCCAGCGCGCTGTCGACGGCATCCGTTCCGGCAACGCTCCGGGCGCGCTCGAGCAGCTCGGCCGGCTCCGCAGTCTCGTGGAGGACGCCGTCGCCAAGGAGCGCGATCGTGGCCGCCCACGCGGGGCCGTCGTCGCCGGATCCCTCCGCCCGGAGCTTCGCGCAGAGGGAGATCAGCTCGCCCATGTCGGCGACGGCCTCGACCGAGCCCGCGGCCGACAGCCGGACGAGCCCCTGCGCGTAGAGGTAGTCGCCGAGCAGGAGCGCCGTGTCCCGGTCGCCCGGGGCGAAGAGCCTCGGCCGGCCGTAGTGGACGAGGTATCCCTCGTAGATCGTCTCGACGGCGAGCGCGAACCTCGAGTCGGCGAGCAGCGAGAAGACGGCCTCGCGGTCGCGCGCGCCCCTCGGCCTGAGCGCCTCGCGCCAGAGCGATCCTTCGCGCTCCGCCTCGAGCGCGATCTCCTGCCAGAGATCAAGCTGCGAAGAAGTCAGCGGCGGCCTCCACCGTCCGGTCGATCTCCTCGTCACCGTGGGCGAGCGAGACGAACATCGCTTCGAACTGGGACGGCGGAACGTAGATGTCGCGCTCGAGCATGTGCCGGAAGTAGGCGGCGTACCGAGCCGTGTCCGAGTCCGACGCCTGTGCAAAGTTCGTTACGGGGTCTGACCCCATGAAGAGGGTGCCCATCCCGCCGACGCGCTGGAACACGCCGTGCGCTCGCAGACCCGCCTCGAGACGTGCGGCCCGCCGCTCGAGCTCCTCGTAGATCGCGTCGTCCCGCAGCCGCCGTGTGACAGCCAGTCCCGCGGCCGTTGCAAGCGGGTTCCCGGAGAGCGTGCCCGCCTGGTACACGTCCCCGACCGGGGCGAGCTGCCGCATCAGATCGGCCGAGCCGCCGAAGGCGCCGATCGGAAAGCCGCCGCCGACGATCTTCCCGAGCACCGTGAGGTCGGCGCGGATCCCGAACCGCTCCTGGGCGCCGCCGCGCGCGATCCGGAAGCCGGTGATCACCTCGTCGAACACGAGCAGCGCTCCCGACGCGTCGCAGAGCTCGCGGAGCCCTTCGAGGAAGCCGGGCGCCGGCGGGACGACGCCCATGTTTCCGGCGACGGGCTCGACGATCACGCACGCGAGGCCCTCGCCGTAACGCTCGACCGCCCGCGCCGCCGCGTCGACGTCGTTGTACGGCGCGACGATCGTGTCCGCCGTGGCTCCGGTGGGGACGCCCGCGGTCGCCGGTACGCCGAGCGTCGCGGGGCCCGAGCCGGCCTCCGCGAGCAGCGAGTCCGCGTGCCCGTGGTAGCAGCCGGCGAACTTCAGGATCCGGTCGCGATGCGTAGCGCCGCGTGCGAGACGGATCGCGCTCATCGCCGCCTCGGTGCCCGAGCTCACGAGCCGCACTTGCTCGATGGACGGGAAAGCGTCCACGATCTCGGCGGCGAGCTCGACCTCGCTCTCGGTCGAGGCGCCGAAGGTGGTTCCGTCGCCGGCCGCCGCACGCACCGCCTCGACGGTCGCAGGGTCCGCGTGCCCGAAGACGAGCGGGCCGAACGACATCACCCAGTCGACGAGACGCTCGCCGTCGACGGTCTCCAGGTACGCGCCCTCTCCGCGCCGGACGAACAGCGGCTCGTCACGCCCGACGGCCTTCATCGCGCGGACCGGCGAGTTGACCCCGCCCGGGATCAGTCGCTCTGCCTGACGCGCCAGCTCGGACAGGATCTTCAGAGCCAGCCCGCGAGCTCCTTGGCCCAGTAGGTGACGACGAAGTCGGCGCCGGCACGCTTGATCGCGGTGAGCGACTCCACAGCGGCCTGCCGCTCGTCCATCCACCCGCGCGCGGCCGCCGCCTTCACCATCGCGTACTCGCCCGAGACGTTGTAGGCGGCCACCGGCAAGTCGAAGCGCGCGCGAACCGCGCGGAGCACGTCGAGGTTCGGCAGCGCGGGCTTCACCATCAGCACGTCGGCGCCCTCGGCGACGTCGAGCTCGCACTCGCGCAGCGCTTCGCGCACGTTCGCCGGATCCATCTGGTACCCGCGACGGTCGCCGAACGACGGCGCCGATTCCGCAGCCTCGCGGAACGGGCCGTAGAACGCGGACGCGTATTTCGCCGCGTACGAGACGATCGGGGTGTCCGTGAACCCGCCTTCGTCGAGGGCTGCGCGAAGCGCCCCGACCCGCCCGTCCATCATGTCGCTCGGCGCCACGACGTCGGCGCCCGCCTCGGCGTGACTCACCGCAGTCCGCGCCAGGAGCTCGAGTGTCGCGTCGTTCGCCACCTCTCCGTCCTCGATCACACCGCAGTGCCCGTGCGACGTGTACTCGCAGAGACAGACGTCGGTGACCAGGACGAGATCCGGGTACCGCTCCCGCAGCGACCGCAGCGCGCGCTGCACGATCCCGCCGGCCGCATACGCGCCCGACCCTTCGTCGTCCTTCTCCTCGGGGATCCCGAAGAGGATGACCGACGAGATCCCGAGGCCTAGGAGCTCCTCGGCCTCGCGCGCAAGGTCGTCGACGGAGAAGCGCCCGAGCGCCGGCAACTCCTCGTTCCGCATGCTCTCGGGGCCGACGAAGAGCGGATAGACGAGATCGGCGACGTCGAGCCTCGTCTCGCGCACGAGCGAGCGAAGCGCTCCCGTGCGGCGCAGACGGCGTAGGCGAGTGGCCGGGAACGTGCTCACGGAGCCACCTTAGCCTCGGGCGGCTCCTGGGGCGGCTCTTCGGGCGGCACCGGCGAGATTGGACGGGTCTCCTCCACCGCCACCTCGACGGGCACCACGCCGTCTCTCCATTTCTCGAATTCGATCCGCTCCCCGAAGAACTCCCACATCGCGCGCACGACGGCGAGGAACGGAAGCGCGACGAAGATCCCGGGCAGCCCGTAGAGCTCCCCGCCGGCGAGCAGGCCGAAGATGACGAGCAGTGGGTGCAGGCGAAGCGCGCTCCCCATCACGTTGGGGACGACGATGTGCCCCTCGATCTGGTGGATGCCGAGGAAGAGGAGCGCGACCCAGATCGCCGAGATCGGGTCGACGATCAGGGCGTAGATGACCGGTGGGATCGCCCCGAGCCACGGGCCGAGGTACGGGATCAGCTCCATCACCGCCACCCACGCCCCGAAGAGCACGGCGTACGTGTCGGCGCCCTCGACGAGACCGACCCGCCCGAGGATCCAGAGCCCGACCCCCGCGCTCGTGCCGATGATCAGAGACAGGAGCACCTGGCCGCGGACGTAGCCGGCGACGGCGCTCTCCATCTGGACGATCAGCCCAGGCTTCCCCGGGCTGGGCGGCCAACGGCGGTCGGTCGCCCGCTTGAGGCGCCCCATGTCGAGGAGCATGTAGATCGAGACGACGAGGATCAGCACGAGGCTGAAGACCAGCTGGAAGATCGAGATCGCCGCTCCCCGGACGAAGTCGATCACCTCCGTCGTGTACTTCTCGACGTCCTGGCCCTGGACGTTCTCGGCCAGGTCCTGGCCCTCCTGGCGGATGTCGATTCGTTCCAGGTGATGCGCGTCCAGCCAGAGCTGGAGACGGTCGACGTCCTGCTCGAATCCGGTCTGCGGAGGCTGTCCGCTCTCGGTCGTAAGGTAGTCGTCGACCCGGTTCGCTGCCGACTGCGTCTGGTCGACGACGATCAAGCCGAGAGCGATGAAGACGACGGCCAGCGCGGCGGCAAAACTGAGGTAGACGATTGCGATAGACAATCCGCGCGGAATTCGGAGCTTTCCCAGGGCGCGCACGAGCGGATCGAGCAGGAGCGCGATCAGGGCCGCGACGATGAAGAGGAAGACCGCGTGAAAGACCTTCCCTACGATCAGGAGCGCGATCAGCGCGAGAATGGGAAGGCCGACCAGCTGAATCCAACGGGGGATCTGGATGGTCGGCGGCGCCCCGCCGGACATGGCAGCCATGGTACCGCTCGGGTTCTGACGTTTCGGCCGCCGGAATGGGACTGGTCCGCGTTCGAGGATGGAAGCCTCGCGCTCCAGACGCCCGACGTCTGGGAGGAAACTCCGCCCTCCCCCCGGCTCGCGCTACTGCAAGGTCGTGCTTCTCGTGTCTTTTTGCATGAGCAGGAGACATCGGTTACGGTGCCGCGCATGCCGTCGCCCCGTGCCCCCGGGCAGACGCGCCGGACGTCGAAGGCTCGAGCAGCGGCAAGGCGAAGAGCCCGGCGAACCGCCGGTCTGATCGCGGTTTCGATCGCACTCCTCGTCACGTTCATGCTCACAGCGTTCGGACCCGGCTCGTCTACGCCCACGCAGACGCGTCCAGCACCGGCCAACCGGTTCCTGCCGGCCGGTCAGCCGCGCCCCCAGGTCGTCGCGCTCCGCGAATCGCTGCGGCTCCAGATTCCGATCGCGCAGGACCGCATCACGGCCATTGGCTACCACTCGGTCGGCGACGGCGCGCTCGCGCTCGAGCCCGTGGGGCGGCAGGCCAACGAGGGGCTCTTCGCGCGGATCGCCCGCAAGCTGTTGGGCGGCGGCGAGAATGGGCTGACCTACTACATCCTCGGCGGCGAGGAAGGTCCGAGCACGGCGGCGCTCGACGTGGGGGCCGCTCCGGGAACCGACGTCTACTCGCCGGTCGACGGGACGATCGTCGGCATCACGCCGCTGACGCTGCGCGGCGAGACGTACGGCGCGCGTATCGACATCCAGCCGACGAGCGCGCCGGCGCTCGTGGTCCGCGTCACGCACCTGCGGCCCGACCCAGCGCTCACCGTGGGCTCGTCGGTCGCCGCTTCGATCTCGAAGATCGGCACGATCATCGACTTCTCCGAAGTCGAACGGCAGGCGCTCGCGCGGTTCACGCAGGACTCGGGCAACCACGTCTCGACCGAAGTTCACCCCGCCGCAACGCTCGCCACTCCCTGAGGATCCTTTTCGTAGCGGACGTGAACGGCCGTCCGGGTCACCGGGCGGTCGAGGAGCGACTGCCGTCGCTACGGGAGGAGCTCGATCTGGATTTCGTCGTTGCCAACGGAGAAAACGCAGCGGACGGGCTCGGCCTCACTCCGAAGATCGCCGACAAGCTGCTCGCGGCGGGCGTCGACGTGATCACGCTGGGCAATCACACGTGGCGACGCCGCGAGATCGTTCCGTACCTCTCCGGGACCGACCGCGTCATCCGACCTGCCAACTACTCGGCCTCCGCTCCCGGGCGAGGCTGGACGACGGCGCCGGCGCGGGACGGCACGCGGGTCGCGGTCGCGAACCTGCTCGGCGACCTCTTCCTCGAGCCGGCCGTCACCCCGTTCGAGATGGTCGACGCCCTCGTCGAGGAGGCGCGGCGCGAGACGCCGTTCGTGATCGTCGACTTCCACGGCGAGGCGACGAGCGAAAAGGTGGCGATGGCCTGGTACCTCGACGGGCAGGTGACCGCCGTCTTCGGGACGCACACGCACATCCAGACGAACGACGCGCGCGTGCTGCCTGGAGGGACGGCCGCGATCACGGATGCAGGGATGACCGGCCCGCACGAGTCGGTGATCGGCGTCAAGTCCGAGCTCGCGATCAAGCGGATGCTGACCGGGTTGCCGGTGAGGTTCGAGACCGCCGAGGGCGACGTGCGGATCGAAGGCGCGCTGCTGGAGGCGGACGGGTCAGGCCGCGCGACGAGCTGCGAGACCTTTCGCATCTCGGTCGAATAGCCCCCACAGGAGCACGCCCAGCAGGCCGACGAGCACGAGGTCGCGTACGAGCACGAGCCAGGACTCGAGCGTCCCGAACCCGAGCGCGAGGTCCCAGTAGCGGTACGGGAACCAGAGCTGGGTGAGGACAAGCGCCGCCGCGAGCAGCGTGGCCGCCGCCAGCCCACGGCGCCCGGCCACGAGTGGGATCACCGGTATGAGCCAGATCAGGAACTGGGGCGAGAGGACCTTGCCGAGAGACGCGAAGGCGACGAGAGCGGCCGCGCTCGCCAGCAATAGGCGCGACGGGCTGGCGGGCCCCCGCGCGAACAGGATCCACGTCGCGGCGAGGGCTGCGGCCTGCAGGACGGTCTGGATCGCGGCGCTGACGTCGGGCGCGTCACCGGCGAGATTCTGGGAGCCGTGGCTCGACTCCATCGCGATCCCGGAGCCGAAGACGTGGTGCGCGACGAGCAGGATCCCGGCGCCGAGGCTCTCGATCTGGAGCGGCCGCGACGCCTGGTTCCAGAGGCTGTCCCAGACGCCGCCCGGCGCGAGAGCGACGAAGGGGCCGAACGCGAGGACGACGACGCCGAGCAGCAGGCCGGCGCACACGAGCGCCTCCCGCCTTCCCTCCCGTCGCCAGACGTAGACCACAGCCAGCGGCGCGAGCACGGCCGGGTAGAGCTTCGCCGCGATCGCCGCACCGAGGGCGACGTGCCCGAGCCGCAGGCGACCGGTCACGAGCCCGCACAGCGCCGCGGCGGTCAGCGCGGCCGGCCACAGATCGAATCGCGACAGCACCACCGGTCCGAGAGCGACCGGTGCGAGCGCGGCGAAGCAGAGCGCGCCGATGAGCCAGGCCCGGCTCGCGCCCAGTGCGACGAGCGCCACGGCCAGGCAGACGATCATCGCCTGCCCGAAGAACGCCATCAGTGTCTCGAAGCGGACGCGAAACGTCTCCGAGCTCGGATCGCCGAGCGCGGGGATCAGGAAGACGGGCAGAGCCCCGGGTGGATATTCGACGGCGAAGTCCCGGTACGGGAGCCGGCCGTCGTCCATCGCCGACCCGTACCGCTCGTACGTCGGCGTGTCGACGATCTGGTCATTGGCGAAGACCCCGCGGTGGAGCACGCCCCAGCCGACGAGGAACAGCGCCGCGGCGACGAGCGTCGCCGCCACGGCGAGCCCCGGGTCAACCCGCCGCGACGAGCTCGCGGTCAGCGCTGTCATCGGCGAGGGGCGGCTGCGCGCGCCGGCGTCGGGGAGCCAGCACGACGAAGGCGACGAACGGGAAGAACCACGGGATGTAGAGGTAGAACCAGTGCGTCTGCGTGAGCTCGAAGCCGATCAGCAGCGCCGCGGTGAGGGCGGCGAGCTGGAGCGGCGTCTTCCGGCGCGGGACGAAGTAGCAGGCGACCGCCCCGACGACGAGCGCGCCGATCGCGACCTGCTGGAGGGCACCGAGGTCGGGGATTCCGGCGGCGTGGTACTGCCCCCAACCCCAGATCGAGAAGGGAGAGTCGCGGCCGACCTGCCAGCCGAAGGTGCGGTCCCAGAACGTCCTTGCCGCGTGAGCGGGATCGGGCTCGAGGAGGAGAATCGAGAACGAGAACACCGTCGCGGCCGCAAAACCTCCTGCAAATAGGCGCTTCTCAGGTCGCCAACGAGCCTCCGGATATCCCGCCCAGAGCGGGACGACCACGAGCGCTGCGAACTTCGTCCAGGCCGCGAGTGCGAGGAAGGCGCCGCGCGCGAACGGCATGGTCAGGAACCAGAACGCGAACACGAGCAGGACAGGCATGATCGCGTCGTTCGTGTTCGAGCTCGACACGTACTGGGTGAACGGGTATGCGGCCCAGGCGAACGGCAGCTGAGCGGCGAGGCGCGCGCCGCCGAAGCGACGCCCGATCAAGAAGAGCCCGAGCAGGGCGAGCAGGTCGAAGGCGATTGCCGTCGCGTGCGACGCGGGCAGGTCGTCCCACTTCCCGCTCCAGCCGAGCGCGAGA
>DASTYD010000015.1:0-4172 GCA_035765175.1 Gaiellaceae bacterium | reverse complement strand
CTACCTCGACGTGACGAGCGAGGAGGTCGCGGCCGCGGCGATCCAGGCGCTTCGCCTCGCCGCCGTCGGGCTCGCCTTCGCGGCCTACGCCCTCCTGCTCGACCTCGACCGGCTGCTCCAGGCGGCGGGCTTCGCAAGGAGATCCGTCCTCGCCGCGGGGCTCGCGACGAGGCTCGTGCCGACGCTCGAGCGCGACGCTGCCGGCTTCGTCGAAGCCTTGCGCGGGCGCGGCGTCCCGGTCGAGGGAGCGCGCGGGCGGGCCCGCCTGCTGTCACCGCTCCTCGCCGGCTCGCTCGAGCGGGCGTTGAACCTGGCGGAGGCGATGGAGGCCCGCGGCTTCGGCCGTGCCGGGAGAACCAGGGCGCCGTCGGCGCCCTGGACGCGGCTCGACCGGATCGCCCTCGCCGCCGCAGCGCTCCTCGTCGTGGGGGCGATATGGCTGTAGCCGAGGCTTCGAGCCTCACCTTTCGGTACCCGGGCGCGACGCGGCCCGCGCTGTCGAACGTGTCGCTCCGTATCGAGCCGGGCGAGGTCGTTGCGGTGCTCGGCGCCTCCGGCTCCGGCAAGTCGACCCTCCTGCGCGCCCTCGCCGGGCTCGTCCCGCATTTCCACGGCGGGCGCTTCGAGGGCCGCGTCGTGATCGCAGGCAAGGACACCCGTCGCTTCCGGCCCGCCGATCTCGCGGGCGACGTCGCCACCCTCTTCCAGGATCCCGAGGACCAGGTCGTCTTCGGTCGCGTCGAGAACGAGGTCGCCTTCGGGCTCGAGAACATCGGCACGCCGCCGGATCAGATTTGGCCGCGGGTTCATGCCGCGCTCGCCGAGGCAGGGGCGGAGCGCCTGGCAGAGCGCCGCACCGAGACCCTGTCGGCCGGAGAGCTCCAGCGCATCTGCCTAGCCTCGGTCCTCGCCCTCGAGCCAGCCCTTCTCCTCCTCGACGAGCCAACCTCGCAGCTCGACCCCGAGGGAGCCGAGCAGATCCTCGACCTGGCTTGCGAGCTCGGCGCGGCGGTTCTCGTCTCCGAGCAGCGGCCTACGCTGCCGCTCGAGCGCTGCGACCGCGTGCTCTTCGTCGACGACGGGAGGATCGAGCTCGATGCGACACGCGAGGAAGCCTTCGATCGCCTGCCGCGCCAGTACTTGCCGCGTGACCCTGTTCACCTGCCGGTCACGTCGGGGGAGGGAGATGTCCTCTGCCGTCTCGGCGAGGTGAGCTTCGCCTACGACACCCAGGCGGTGCTCGACGGCGTGTCGTTGGCGCTGAACCGCGGGGAGGTCGTCGCGCTGACGGGCCCGAACGGTGTGGGAAAGACGACGCTCGCGAAGATCGCGGCCGGGTTGCTCGAGCCGAAGTCGGGATCAGTCGAGATCCGGGGCCGCTGCTGCTACCTCTCGCAGGAACCCGGGCGGTACCTCGTCAAGGAGCGTGCTGAAGACGAGGCGGCGCTCGCCGTAGGCGGCGACAACGAGCGCGCGTGTCGCGCACTGGCCGAGGTGGGGCTGGCCGGCTTGGAACACCGCCATCCGCGCGACCTCTCGAGCGGTGAACGCGAGCGGCTCGCGCTCGCATCGGTGCTCGTCGCCGATCCCGACGTGCTCATCCTCGACGAGCCGACTCGCGGGGTCGACCCGCCGCGCAAGGCCGAGCTCGCCGCACAGCTGCGGAGAGACGCGAAGCGACGCGCGACGCTCGTTGTCACACACGATCTTGTCTTCGCGGGTGACGTCGCGGACCGCGGGATCGCGCTCACGATGGAGCAGGTGCATGCCTAGGCTGGCGGCCCTCGGGGCGGTGGCCGCCGCGGTCGCGTCCGCCGCCTGGGTCGTGCATGACCCGGCCGACTCTGGCCTACCCTTGCTGCTCGCGGCCGTGGGCCTGCTCATCGCGGGCGCTGCCTGGCTCGAGACGGGGCCCGATGCGGCGAAGGAGATCGTCCTAGTCGCCACGCTCGCAGGGGTCGCGGCTGCCGGGAGAGTGTTGTTCGTGGCCATTCCCGGCGTTCAGCCGGTCACGGTGATCACCGTCGCTGCAGGCGCCGCGCTGGGCCCGCGTGCCGGGTTCGCCACCGGGGCGCTCGCGGCCCTGGCGTCGAACTTCTTCCTCGGCCAGGGCCCGTGGACGCCGTGGCAGATGCTCGGCTGGGGCGCTTGCGGTCTGGCCGGTGCCTTCCTGGCTCCACTCATCCGGCGGCGGGCGCTGTTCGCGACCGTGTGCTTCGTACTCGGCTTCGCGTTCAGCGCGCTGATGGATCTTTGGCTCTGGGTCACGTTCTGGCCGCACACGTGGCAGGCGCTGACGGTCGTCTTCGGCCAGGGTTTGTCGTTCGAGGCCGCCCACGCGATCGGCAACGTCGTGATCGCGCTCGCGATCGGGCCGGAGCTGTTACGGCTGCTCGAGCGCTATTCGCGCCGGTTGAGAACCGAGGTGGTCTGGGCGTGAAACTGGTCGTTGCGGCCATCGCGCTCGCGCTCGCCGCCACGCCGGCCGACTACGTCGCTTCGCACCAACAGTCCGACGGCGGCTTCGCGGAGCCGGGGCAAAGCTCGGACCCGAGCCTCACCGCCTGGGCCGTGCTCGGTCTGAAGGCCGCCGGGCGAGAGCCGTCCCGCTCGCCCGTGGCCTACCTCGAGAACGCCCCGGCGCGGACGGCGAACGACATCGCGCTCCGCATGCTCGCCCTCGACGCGCTTGGCCGGGACACGGACAACCTGGCCGACCGGCTCGAACGCATGCGCGGACCGGGCGGCCGCATCGGGACGCTCGTCAACTCGACGATCTGGGGCGTGATCGCGCTCCGTGCCACGGGGCGGCCTGCAGGGAGGAGCGTCCACTACCTCCTCCGCGCCCAGCGGCGGAGCGGCGGTTGGTCGTGGCACCCGCGGGGCGCGCCCGACTCGAACGACACCGCCGCCGCCGTCCAGGCGCTCCGGGCCGCGGGCGTCCCGCCCGGGTCACCGGCGATCCGGAGGGCTCTGCGCTTCCTCAGGCGGGCGCAGCGTCAGGACGGCGGCTTCCAGCTCACGCCAGGACGTGCCGCGGACACCCAGTCGACCGCCTGGGCGATCCAGGCCTTCCTCGCCGCCGGCAAGGATCCGGGCGACGCAGCATGGCGCTACCTCGGCCGGGTCCGTCAACCCGACGGCAGCTACCGCTATTCGAAGCGGTATGCGGCCACGCCCGTCTGGGTTACGTCCCAGGTCCTGCCTGCGCTGGCCCGAAGGCCGTTCCCGCTTCGTTAAGGTCGGCCTATGGCGGGCCGGGTCACCGCTTCCATCGTCACGATCGGCAACGAGCTCCTCGCCGGGGACACGGTCAACACGAACGCGGCCTGGCTCGCGCAGCAGCTCGAGGAGCTCGGCGTCACGGTGACGCTGATGGCTTCGCTTCCGGACGAGATCGACCGGATCGCCGAGTTCGTCCGCGCCGAGTCCGGGAACGCCGACATCGTCATCGTGACCGGCGGTCTTGGTGGGACGCCGGACGACGTCACGCGCGAGGCGCTCGCGGCCGCCTTCGAGGCGCCGCAGGACGAGGTGGTCGAGCTCGCCGAGCGGCTCCGCTCGCGGTTCCCGTCCGACCCCGAGTACGCGGCCCGCTGGGCGAACCTCCCGGCCGGCGCGCGACCGCTCGAGAATCCGCTCGGCGGCGCACCGGGGTTCGTGGTCGCCAACGTCTTCGTGCTCCCGGGACTCCCGTCGGAGATGCAGGCGATGTTCTCGACCATCGCGCACGAGCTCCAGACCGAGCAGCCGATCACCTCCTGGAGGCGTGTCTACGAGACGACCGAGGCGAAGATCGTCGGGGTCCTGGAGGCGATGGGCGATCGCTACCCCGGCGTGCTCGTCGGCTCGTACCCGAAGTTCCACGTCGAAGGCGCAACGGTCGAGGTCGTCGTCAAGTCGTCCGACCCGGCCGCGCTCGAAGCCGCGGTCGCCTGGATCGAGCAGGCGCTCGACGAAGCAACCGGCCAGACCGACCGCGAGCCCCCCAAGTAACACTGTGTCACTAAGTCGGGTCGGCGGTGCGTGCCGGGCTCGGCGAGTTCGTCGTCGCGCGAGCCCAGCTAGTAACAGACTGTTACTAAGTCGTTCCAGCTAGTACGTGCCGGGCTCGGCGAGGTGGCCGTCTCGGCCGACGTAGCCGCCCCTCGCTCCGACTACGAGCATTACGA
>DASTYD010000014.1:0-4842 GCA_035765175.1 Gaiellaceae bacterium | reverse complement strand
CTTCGTGACGGTTGTGGGACGCGAGGAGCTGCACGCGCGGTACGTCGACGCGGTCCTCGCGGAGCTCGACCTCGAGCGGGGCCTCCTCGCAGAGTCGCTCGAGACGGTCTTTCTGGGCGGCGGGACGCCGACCTTCACGGATGGTCGTGAGCTACGGCGCCTGCTCGAGTCGCTGCCGCACGGCGAGGAGGTCTCGGTCGAGGCGAACCCGGAGACGGTGACCCCTGACCTCGCGCGGCTCTTGCGCGAGTCGGGAGTGACGCGTGTCTCGCTCGGCGCGCAGAGCTTCCAGCCGGACCTCTTGCGCGTGCTGGAGCGGAGAGCGGGCCCCGACATCGTCCGGCGCGCGTTCTACCATCTCCGTGATGCCAATTTTGACAACATCTCGCTCGACCTGCTGCATGGGATCCCCGGCCAGAGCGCCGCCGCCCTCGAGCTCGACATCGATGAGGCGCTCGCGCTCGAGCCGGAGCACGTTTCGTACTACGAGCTCGAGGCGAAGCCGGGAACGAGGTTCACGCATGCGCACGGAGTGGAGCTCGCTCGCCAAGCCGAGGCGATGGAGGGCTACTACGAGCTCGTCATCGCGCGGCTGACTGCTGCCGGCTACCGCTGGTACGAGACGGCCAACTTCTGTCTCGCCCCGGAGCGGGCGGGCGGCCGCGACCTTCGTGCGCGCCACAACCTCGCTTACTGGCGCGGTCGCGACTACCTCGGGCTCGGTATCGGGGCCGTGTCGACGCTGGGCTGCGAGCGGCGTCGCAACACGCCCCGGCTGAACGCGTACCTGGGTGCTCTGGATCGATATGAGCGCCCGGATCGGCAGGTCGAGCTGCTCGACGAGCGGGTTCGCGAACAGGAACGGGTGATGCTCGGGCTGCGTCTCGACATAGGGCTGCCGCTGACCGCAGCGAGGGGCGTCGTCGACGAGACCATCCTCGCGCGCTTCGAGCGCGTCGGCCTCGCGTGCCTCCGTCCCGCGCTGGACGGGCAGGACCGCCTGGTCCTGACACCGCGGGGGAGGCGGCTCGGCGGGGCCGTAACAGCGGACCTGCTCGTCTGAGCACCCCAGCGCGTCGCCTAAAGTTCCTGCAAAGGGATGGTCGAAGCGGTGAACAACGAGCTCACGGAGCGACAGCGGGAGATCCTCCGCCGCGTCGTCGAGGAGTACGTCGAGAGCGGTCAGCCCGTCGGCTCGAAGAACCTCGTCGCGCGCGCGGGAATGACCGTGTCGCCGTCGACCGTCCGCGCCGAGCTGGCGGAGCTCGAGCGGCTGGGCCTCCTCACACATCCGCACACGTCGGCCGGACGCGTGCCGACCGAGGCCGGCTATCGGTTCTACGCCGACTCCTTGCTCGAGCGGCTCGAGCCGCGGCCGAGCCCGTTCCCGTTCGCCCTCGCAGCCGCCCGCAGCGAGCTCGAGTCCGCGCTGCAGGAGACGACGGAAACGCTCTCGCAGGCGACGCGGCTGTTGGCGCTGGTCTCCGCCCCGCCGCTCCAGACGGCGACGGTGCGCCACGTCGAGGTGCTCGTCCTCCAGCCGCAGGTCTTGATGGTCGTCGTCATCACGTCCACGGGCGGCGTCTCGAAGCGGGTGTTCGCGCTTGCCGAACCGGTCGACATCGGCCTCACGCTCTGGGCCCGCGAGTACCTGAACGACCAGCTGGCAGGGCTCGAGCTGGGAAGCACGGCGCTGCGCCGGCGGCTCGAGGATCCTGGTCTCTCGCCCAGGGAGGTCGAGTTCCTGGAGCTCCTGCGGCCGGCGTTCACCAGCCTCGTGGGCGAGCAGGACCAGCGCCTCTTCGTCGGCGGCGCCGCGAGCCTCCTCAGCGAAGTGCGAGCGGACGAGCTCGAGGCCTGCCAGCGCCTGCTGGAGGCGCTCGAGAAGCGAGCGGCGATCCTGGAGATGCTCGGCGAGACGCTCGGCTCGCGCCGGCCGTTCGTCCGCGTCGGCGAGGAGCTCGAGAACCCGGCGCTCCGCGACGTGTCGCTCGTCGGCGCGTCGTACGGCCTGTCGACGCGCACCCTCGGAGCCGTGAGCCTCGTCGGACCGCTGCGGATGGACTACGAGAAGGCGATCCGCTCGGTCCGCGCTGCCGCGCACGAGCTGTCGCGCTTCGTCGAATCCGTCTACGAAGACAACTAGCCTTGGCCTAATGGCGACGACGGGTCGCGACTACTACGAGGTCCTCGGCGTCGATCGGTCGGCGCCCGAGGCGGAGATCAAGCGCGCCTTCAGGCGGCTCGCGCGCGAGGTCCATCCGGACGTCTCGGACGCGCCCGACGCGGACGAGCGGTTCAAGGAGGTCGTCGAGGCGTACGAGGTTCTGTCCAAGTCGGAGACCCGCCAGCTCTACGACCGATTCGGGCATGCGGGCCTCCGGAGCGGCGGCTATCGCCCGACCCCGTTCGACTTCGGGAGCCTCGCCGACATCTTCTCCGCGTTCTTCGGGGACGACGTCTTCGGTGTTGCGACCGGCACGCGGCGGGCCCGGGGGGCGGACGTCGCTGCCGAGGTCGAGATCTCGCTCGAAGAAGCGGCTACCGGGGTCACGAGGGCGGTTCCAGTCCAGGTCGCCGCTCCCTGCGCGGAGTGCGGGGGGGACGGCGTCCAGCCCGGAACGAGCGCGGCGACGTGCCCCGATTGCTCCGGCTCGGGCCGCATCCAACACGTCTCGCAGACGGGTTTCGGTGAGTTCGTTCGCAGACAGGCCTGCCGTCGCTGTAGCGGTACCGGCCGTATCGTCGAGCACCCGTGCGAGAGCTGCGGCGGGGCCGGACGCGTGCTCGAACAACGGGCTCTCGACGTCGAAGTCCCGCCCGGCATCCATGACGGTCAGCGGATTCGCCTCTCGGGGGAAGGCCACGCAGGGCCGCTCGGCGGCCAGACCGGCGATCTCTACGTCCTCGTGCGGATCCAGCCGCACGACCGCCTCGTTCGCGAGGGCGACGACGTGTACTCGACGGTCGACCTGACGATGACCGAGGCTGCGCTCGGCAAGAGAGTCACGGTGCCGACGCTCGACGGCGAGCTCGAGCTGGAGCTCGGGCCCGGGACGCAGCCGGGCGAAGTGCGCACGCTCCGCGGCCGCGGAATGCCTGTGCTCCAGGGCTTCGGCCGTGGCGATCACCGGGTCCTCGTCAACGTCGCCGTCCCGCGCCAGCTGAGCGAGGAGCAACGGAAGCTCCTCGCGGAGTTCGAGCGGACGGCCGACGACCAGACGTACCGACCCGACGAAGGCTTCTTCGACAAGCTGAAGAGCGCGTTCCGCTGAGCTTCCTGCGGGCGTGGGTCACGGTTCCCGGCGAGCGCGCCGAAGAGGCGACGGCGGCGATGCTCGAGCTGTTCCCGGAGGGCTTCGTCGAGGAGCGGTGCGCCGACTCGGTTGAGCTCTCAGCTTTCACCGATGCGGCGGGCGTAGATCGCCTCCGCGACCGGTTCGGCAGCGTCGAGACGGAGCCAGTGGCGTCTGGTTGGGAGGACGAGTGGAAGCGCTTCCATCGGCCCGTGCAGGTCGGCTCGCTCTGGATCGGCCCGCCCTGGGAGAACGCTCCCGCCGGGGTCGAGGCCGTGGTCATCGACCCCGGCCGGGCCTTCGGGACCGGTGCCCATCCCACGACCCGGCTCTGCGTCGAGATGCTGCTCGAGCTGGAGCGGGGCAGCATCCTCGACGTCGGTTGCGGTTCCGGCGTCCTGGCGATCGCGGCCGCGAAGCTCGGTTTCGCGCCGGTCGTGGCGATCGACGCCGACGAGCCGGCGATCGAGGCGGCGACGCGGAACGCTGCGGCGAACGGCGTCGAGGTCGACGTGCTGCTGCTCGATGCGCTGGCAGAGGAGCTGCCCGTCGCCGAGATCGCGATTGCGAACATCGATCTGCCGACGCTCGGCCGGCTCTCCCCGCCTGCGGCGTGGGCTTCGCTCGTGACGTCCGGGTACTACGAGGCCGAGCGTCCCGCCTTCCCAGGCTTCGCTCACGTGGCGCGAAGGGCCGACGACGGCTGGGCGGCCGATCTGTTCCGACGCCAGTAGCATCCGCCTGCCGATGGCCACCTTCTCGATCCGCTTCCTCGGCTGCAAGGTGTCGCACGCGGACGCGCACGCGATCCGCGAGGCCCTTCTCCGGGACGGCCATGCCGAGGCGGACGGCGCGGAGATCGCCGTCGTGAACACCTGCTGCGTGACCCACGAGGCCGTTCGCAAGTCTCGCCATGCCGCCGCCCGCGCGGCCCGGACGCACCGGCGCGTCTACGTCACCGGCTGCGGCGCCAACCTCGCCGGTGACGGGTTCGCGGGGTTGCCCGGGAACGTCGTCGTCGTTTCCCGCAGGGGCGAGGAGACGCCGGGCTTCGTGGCCGGCGACGTAGGCGCGATCGGCTGCGTGCAGGCCGAGGCGCGGCTCGATCGCGTTCGCGCCTTCGTCCGGGTGCAGGACGGCTGCAGCTTCTCGTGCAACTTCTGCGTGATCCCGCTCGTGCGAGGGCCGTCGCGCAGCCGACGTGCCTCGGCCGTCCTTCGCGAGGTGGCGCGCCGCGTCGAGCAGGGCCATCGGGAAGTCGTGCTCACCGGGATCAATCTCGGCTGCTTTCGCGATCGCGAGGAGGGCTACAGCTTGCCCCGGCTCGTCCGCGAGACAGGGGCGATGCCCGGGCTCCGGCGCCTGCGGCTCTCGTCGATCGAGGTGAATCACGTGAACGACGAGCTGGTCGCAGCCTTGCGCGAGACGCCGACGGTCTCGCGCCACCTGCACGTTCCACTTCAGTCGGGCGACGACCGCGTCCTGCGCGCGATGGGGCGCCGTTACACCGCCGCGACCTATCTCCGGCGGCTGGCACCGCTTGCGG
>DASTYD010000013.1:0-2235 GCA_035765175.1 Gaiellaceae bacterium | reverse complement strand
GAGGTTCACGCCGGTCGCGGCCTCGAACGCGCGGATGTTCCGGCCCTCGCGACCGATGATCCGGCCCTTCATGTCCTCGCTCGGCAACGAGAACACCGACACGGTCGACTCGCTCGTCTGCTCGGAGGCCACCCGCTGGATGGCGATCGTCACGATCTTGCGGGCGCGCTCCTCGCCGTCCTCGCGGGCGCGCTGCTCGATCTCTCGGACCTGCTGCATCGCCGTGCGCTTGGCCTCGTCGAGCATCTGCGCCATCAGGGCGTCGCGGGCCTCCTGCTGCGTCATGCGTGCGATCGTCTCGAGCTGCGTGCGATGCTGCTCGGCCGCCTGCTCGAGCTGCTGCCGAACCATCTGCAGCGTCTTGTCACGGTCGGTGAGCTCCGAGGCACGTTCCTCGAGCTCCTGCCCCCTGCGCTCGAGACCCTCCTCCCTGGCCGCGAGCCGCTGCTCCTGCCGCTCGACCTCCTCGCGCCGAGACCGCAAGCTCTGCTCGGCCTCCCGACGAAGGGCGCCGATCTCGTCCTTGGCCTCGACGAGCGCTTCGCGGGTGAGGCGCTCGGCCTCCCGCTCGGCCTCGAGAACGGCCTTCTTCGCCCGCGCCTCCGCGCTCTGCGCCTGGGACTGCGCGACGGCCTTGCGGATCAGGAAACCGATCCCCACGCCCGCAGCCAGGGCCACGATCCCCACCACCACCGGTTCCATGAACGTCCTCCGATATGCGAAAGCCGAACGAAGGCCCCGTCGAGGCCCCGTTCGGCCGTGCGGTCGGATGGACGATCAGGGCAGCGCGCCGGTTGGCGGCTCGCGCCCTCCGATCGTGTCGTCTCGTTGCGGTGTCGGGCTCTTCACGGTGTCAGCACAGGCGAACAGTTGCGCTTCGATGAGACCTTGCTTGAACACTCAGCCTACGGCTTCACCGCAGGTGAGGCAAGGGTTCAGGCCTGAACACCGTCGAGCCCGAGCGCCGACCGCGCGGCTCGACGGGCGGTCTCCGGGTCGTGGCCCCGGCGGACGAGGAACGACACCAGGCGCCCGAACGCCTTCTCGGGCGCGACGCCCCGCAGGCGCTCGGCGCGCCCCCGTGCGAGGGCGTCGGCGCGCTCGGCGTCGTCCCCCGGGGCCTCGGCGAGCACCCGCTCGACCGTGCGCCGGTCGACACCCTTGGCCGCGAGCCCCGAGGCGACCGCCCGCCGGCCCGCGCGTCGCGCGACGAGCTGGTGTTCCGTGAACTCGCGGGCGAAGCGCTCGTCGTCGATCAGCTCGACGGCCTCCAGGCGTTCCAGCTCCCCCGCGACCTCGTCGGGATCGAACCCGGCCTGGAGCAGGCGCACCTCGAGCTCGCGCCGCGAGCGCGGCCGGACCGAGAGCAGCCGGAGCGCGCGCTCGTGGCAGTCGAGCGGGCGCTTCGGTCGACGAGGGCGCCGGTCGCCGGCCACGTGGTTCCCCCTCAGCCGGCCGCCGCCCCCGACGTATCGCGCTCCTTCGACGTCTTCCGGGGAGACGGTTCCTCATCGGCCACGACGACCTGAGCAGCGACCTCGACCGGCGTTTCGTCGCCCTCGGCCCCGAACGCCGTGAGCCCGACGGCCTCACGCACCTTGCGCTCGATCTCGGCGGCGATGTCCCGGTGCTCCACGAGGAACTGGCGTGCGTTCTCTCGGCCCTGGCCGAGCTGGTCGCCCTCGTAGGTGAACCACGCTCCGCTCTTGCGGACGATCTCCATGTCGACGCCCACGTCGAGGAGGCTGCCCTCCTTGGAGATGCCGAGGCCGTACATGATGTCGAACTCGCACTGACGGAACGGCGGCGCGACCTTGTTCTTGACCACCTTCACGCGCGTCCTCGAGCCGACCACGTCGGTGCCGTCCTTCAGGTTCTCGACCTTGCGGACGTCCAACCGCACCGACGAGTAGAACTTCAGGGCCCGGCCGCCCGGCGTGGTCTCGGGGTTGCCGAACATCACGCCGATCTTCTCGCGCAGCTGGTTGATGAAGACCGCGGTGGTCTCGAATCGCGAGAGCGATCCGTTCAGCTTGCGCATGGCCTGGGACATCAGGCGCGCCTGGAGACCAACGTGCGTATCCCCCATCTCGCCCTCGATCTCGGCCCGCGGCACGAGCGCGGCCACCGAGTCGACGACGACGATGTCGAGCGCGCCCGAGCGCACCAGGAGGTCCGCGATCTCGAGCGCCTGCTCACCGGAGTCGGGCTGCGAGACGAGCAGGTCGTCGATGT
>DASTYD010000012.1:0-8212 GCA_035765175.1 Gaiellaceae bacterium | reverse complement strand
TTCGATCTGCTTCGAGAGCAGGCCGGACTCCATCGGCTGGTCATCCGGCACCTTGAAGCGCTCCATGATCGAGTGGATCCGGTCGCCCGCGAAGAGCCGGACGAGGTCGTCCTGCCCCGAGAGGTAGAACCGCGACTCACCGGGTCGCCCTGACGGCCCGATCGGCCCCGTAGCTGGTTGTCGATCCGCCGCGCCTCGTGCCGCTCGGTGCCGAGCACGTAGAGCCCGCCGACGTCGGTGATCCCTTCGGCGAGCTTGATGTCCACGCCGCGGCCGGCCATGTTCGTCGCGATCGTGACCGCGCCGGGCTGCCCTGCGTCCTTGATGATCTCCGCCTCGCGCTCGTGCTGCTTCGCGTTGAGCACGTTGTGCGGGATCCCGGAGCGCTTGAGGAGGTTGGAGAGGTGCTCGGAAACCTCGACGGAGATCGTCCCGACGAGCACCGGCTGCCCCACTTCGTGGCGCTCCTTGATGTCGTCGATGACCGCGTTGTACTTCGCTTCCTTCGTCTTGAAGATGAAGTCGTTCTGGTCGGCGCGGGCGACCGCCACATTCGTCGGGATCTCGATGACGTGGAGCCCATAGATCTCGACGAACTCCTTCTCCTCGGTCTTCGCCGTCCCGGTCATGCCGGCGAGCTTCTCGTACAGCCGGAAGTAGTTCTGGAGCGTGATCGTCGCGAGGGTGACGTTCTCCTCCTGGATCGCCACGCCCTCCTTCGCCTCGACCGCCTGGTGAAGGCCCTCCGACCAGCGGCGGCCTTCCATGATCCGGCCCGTGAACTCGTCGACGATCTTCACCTCGCCGTCCTGGATCACGTAGTCGCGGTCCTTGAGGAACAGCGACTGCGCCTTGAGCGCCTGGTTCAGGTGGTTCACGAACTGGACGTTGCGGGCGTCGTAGAGGTTCTCGATCCCGAGCGCGCGCTCGATCTTGTCGATCGCGTTCTGGCTCGGTGAGACGGTCTTGAACTTCTCGTCGTAGAGGAAGTCCGCCCCGGAGCGCTCGGTCTCGTCGAGGCCTTTCCCCTCGCTCTTCTGCTTGCTCGGCTGGCCCTCGAGCGTCTTCACGACGCGCGCGAAGTCGTAGTAGACCTGCGCCGCGGTCTCGGGCTCGCCGGAGATGATGAGCGGCGTTCGCGCCTCGTCGATGAGGATCGAGTCGACCTCGTCCACGATCGCGTAGGCGTAGCCGCGCTGAACGGTGCCCTCGAGCGTGACGGCCATGTTGTCGCGGAGGTAGTCGAAGCCGAACTCGGCATTCGTGCCGTAGGTGATGTCCGCCGAATAGGCCTCGGTGCGCTCGGAGAACGGCATCATGTTCTGGATGAAGCCGGCGCGCACGCCGAGAGCCTCGTAGACCGGCTTGACCCAGTCCGGGTCGCGCTTCGCGAGGTAGTCGTTGACGGTGACGAGGTGGACGTTCTGACCGGTCAGCGAGTTCAGATAGAGAGGCATCGTCGCGACGAACGTCTTTCCCTCGCCCGTCTTCATCTCGGCGATGTCGCCCTCGTGGAGGACGATCCCGCCCATCATCTGGACGTCGAAGAGACGGACGCCCATCGTCCGCTTGAACGCCTCGCGGACGGCCGCGTACGCCTCGAACAGGATGTCCTCGAGCGCCTCGCCGTTCGCGACACGCTGACGGAACTCCGAAGTCTTGCCCTTCAGTTCCTCGTCGGAGAGCTGCTCGAGCTCAGGCTCGAGCGTGCCGATGTACTCCGCCTGGCCGCGGAGTCGCTTGAGCCGCCGGCCCTCGCCGACGCGCAGAAACTTCTCGAACCCACCAAGGTCTCCGCCCGGCATGAGCCCCTAGGGTATCGGCTTCATGCGGGGTCGCTGATCCCCCAATGTGTCGACCGGCTATTTCCGACGAACGCTCGGGCAAAGCCCGATCGCCCTGATCATCGGCACCACAAGTGGCGCCTCAGAGCGGGATGATCGTGACCTCCCACAGCAGGTCGTCGAGCCGACTTGCGCGGAGGACGAAGGAGCCGAATTGCTGGGAGGCGAAGGTCTCGAGGCTCGAGAGCTCCGCCCCGGATTCCTCGCCGTCCACGACCGTGGATCGAACGCCGTCGTTGACGGTCAGCTCGACTTCGTCACCCGGGACGTCTTCCGGCACCTCGACGACCTGGACGCGTTTCGCGGCGACGGCCCACACGTCGTCCTGCTGCCAGAACGCGTAGCCGTGGTATGGCGGGCTGATCTGGCTCTCCAGTGCGTCCGCCAGCGGCGAAAGGGACCCCTCCGGGACGTCCTCGTCGACCACGAACGTGCCGTCCGCGAGCGCCACGTACTCGAGCCCCTCGCCCGGCAGGTCGGGCGCTTGTGCGCTTGCGACCGCGTCCCACTCACGCTCTCGCGGAATGCCGTGGACCGCCAGCAGGTCGCTGGGCATCGGGACCCTGGTCTGAATGCTCTCGCCCGCTCCTGCCGCGAGCTCGTCGTCGAGCCCGTCGATGTCGAGGCCGGCCTCTGCCGCCAGCTGTTCGTGGATCGGCCGCTCGCGCTTGAAAAAGCCCACTACTGGGGCTCGATCAGCCCGTAGTGGCCGTCGCGCCGGCGGTAGACGACGTTGATGCCGTCCGACTCGGCGTTTCGGAAGACGAAGAAGTCGTGGCCGACGAGCTCGAGTTGGAGCACCGCCTCGTCCGGCGTCATCGCATTCACGGTGAACTGCTTCGTCTTCGTGATCGCCGTCGCCGCGTCGTCGAGCTCGACAGGAAGCGTCTCGGGTGGCGGCGGCGCGTGGCGCCTGGGGGCGACGCGGCGCTTCTCCCGGTAGCGCTTCACCTGACGCTCGAGCTTGTCGACGAGCTGGTCGATCGACGCCCTCATGTCACCCGACGACTCCCGTGCGCGCAGGACTGGCCCCTTGGTCCAGACGGTCGCCTCGGCGACGTGGCTGTCGGAGATGGACGGGTTCTTCTCGACAAGGAGCTCGAGCTCGACGCGCGTCGGGTCGTTCACGAGCCGGTCGAGCTTGCCCAGCTTGTCCTCGGCGTACTTGCGCATCTGCTCGCTTACCTCGAGATTCCGGCCCTTCACCTGGAGACGCATGGGCAAGAGAATTTATCGAACGGCCCGAGCAAAGGTGACGACCTCGACACGCCTCGCGCCGACCTTGCGAAGGGCGGTGGCGGCGGCGGAGACC
The DNA here is from genome assembly GCA_035765175.1 of Gaiellaceae bacterium. Lineage (GTDB taxonomy): Bacteria > Actinomycetota > Thermoleophilia > Gaiellales > Gaiellaceae > VAXT01. Next base: position 5,056 of record DASTYD010000012.1, on the reverse strand, counting down.
GTGGCTCCCGTCGTGTAGACGTCGTCGACGAGGACGAGCGTGCCAGGGACACGGCCGGTTGCCCGGAACACGCCGCGCACGTTGCGGCGGCGCTCGGCGAGCGGAAGCCCGCGCTGGGGGGCGACGCCGTGGCTCCTGGCCAGGAGCGGCGCGACCGGGAGCTCCCAGCGCGCGCCGAGCTCGATCGCAAGGTGCTCGGCCGGGTTGTGGCCACGCTCGAGCCTGCGGTTCGGGTCGGCCGGGACGAAGGTCAGCGTGTACGAGCTCGGGCGCGCGACGACCTCGCAGACAAGCTCGGCCGCGAGCGCCGCGAGCTTGCGCTGGCCGCGCTCCTTCCAGGCAGCCACGAGTAGGCGCGCCGCGTCGTCGTAGGCGACCGCGGCCCGGGCGGTGGCGAAGGCGATCCGCCGGCCGTAGCACTCCCGGCACCGTTCGACCGGCCAGGCCGTCGGAGCGCCGCAGCGCTCGCAGCGAGGCTCACCGAGCCGACGCAAGCCGTCGCCGCAGGGCTCGCAGAGCGCCTTCGCCGGCCCGCCGCAGACGACACAGCGCCTCGGGAAGACGAGGTCCAGCAGCACCGGCCCACGCTACGCGCGCAAATCCGACGCCTTCGCACCAAGAGCGCGCCGACATCCACCTAGCGACACAGTGTTCCTAGGTCAGCGAGTACTCGGCTCGCGTCGGCAGGCCGGCGCGCTCGCGAAGGAGGTTGTCTGCCTCGAGGAGCTGGCGTAGGTCTCCGATGTCGTGCCACTCGCCCGAGGTGCGATACCCATGCACGGGCGCGCGCGTATGGAGCCAGGCGGCGAAGTTGCCCGGCGCGTCCGGCGGGTTCCCTTCCTCGAGGTAGCGCGCGAGCAACTCCATGTGCTCGGCGCGATAGAGGTACGCGGCCGTCGCCGCGAGGTTGCTGCGGGGCTCGGCGGGCTTCTCCTGGAAGCCGACGACCCGATCGTCCTCGTCGAGCTCGACGACACCGTAGTTCTTCAGCAGCTCGGGATCGGAGACCTCGTGGAGGGCGACCGCGCTGCCGCCTTTGGCTCGCCAGAAATCGACGAGGCCCCGGAGTGAGTAGCCGATGAGGTTGTCACCCGCCACGACGAGCAGGTCGGCTCCCGCGAGACCGCCCCGCTCGATCGCGAGGGCGATGTCTCCGATCGCACCCAGACGGTCCTCGTTGGACCTCGTCCCGTCGTCGTGCACCCTCACGTCCTCGGGCGCCCAGTCGCCGAAGATCGGAGCGAATCGCGCGTTCGTGACGAGGTGGATCTCCTCGATCTCCCCCACCTCGCGGATCCTGTCGAGCAGGTAGTCGAGCATCGGCCGCTCGGCGAGCGGGAGCAGCATCTTCGGGAACGAGTCGGTGAGCGGTCGCAGCCGTGTGGCGTAACCGGCGGCGAGGATGAGCGCCTTCATCGCGAACAGGTTCCACGCGACCGGCTGCAAATCGGCACAGAATCAGCGCCGTCGTGTGACGAGCTCAGCGGTACGCTGACGGCGGGTGGCGGGTGGAACTCTTCTCCCCACCCGGGTGGGGATGTGGTCACGGGTAGACCGCTTACGTGCCCTCGTCCCACGAGGCGAGGTACTTCTCCTGCTCCGGCGTCAGCTCGTCCTTCTCGATGCCCATCGTCGCCAGCTTGAGGCGCGCGATCTCGGTGTCGATCTCCTCCGGCACGTCGTAGACCCTGCGCTCGAGCGACGCGGCGTTGTTCACGATGAACTCGGCCGAGAGCGCCTGGTTCGCGAAGGACATGTCCATCACCTGCGCAGGGTGACCCTCAGCGGCCGCGAGGTTGACGAGCCGGCCGTCGGCGAGCAGGTAGAGCCGGCGCCCGTCCGCGAGCTCGAACTCCTCGACGAACTGGCGCGCCTCGCGGCTCTCACTCGCCATCGAGCGCAGCGCCGGGATGTCGATCTCGACGTTGAAGTGCCCCGTGTTCGCGAGGATCGCGCCGTCCTTCATGACCTCCATGTGCTCGCTCCGGATGACGCCCTTGTCGCCGGTTGCGGTCACGAAGATGTCGCCGACCTCGGCCGCCTTCGCCATCGGCAGCACCTCGAACCCGTCCATGACGGCCTCGAGAGCCTTCAGCGCGTCAACCTCCGTGACGATCACGTGCGCGCCCATGCCCTTGGCGCGGGTCGCAAGCCCACGGCCGCACCAGCCGTAGCCCGCGACGACGAACTTCGATCCGGCGAGCAACTTGTTCGTCGCGCGCACGATCCCGTCGATCGTCGACTGGCCCGTTCCGTACCGGTTGTCGAAGAGGTGCTTCGTGTTCGCCTCGTTGACCGCGACGATCGGGAAGCCGAGTGCACCATCCCGCTCCAACGCCTTGAGCCGAATCACGCCCGTCGTCGTCTCCTCGGTGCCGCCGATGACGTCGCCCAACTGCTCGCGCCGATGCGCGTGGAGGACGCCGATCACGTCGGCCCCGTCGTCCATCGTGATCTGCGGCTTGTGGTCGACCGCGGCCTCGATGTGCTGGTAGTACGTATCGTTGTCCTCGCCCTTGATCGCGAAGACGGAGACGTCGTACTCCTCGACGAGTGCGGCCGCGACGTCGTCCTGCGTCGACAGCGGATTCGACGCGCAGAGCACCATGTCGGCGCCGCCCGCCTTGAGTGTCCTGGCGAGGTTCGCCGTCTCTGTGGTCACGTGGAGGCAGGCCGCGATGCGGTAGCCCGCGAGCGGCTCCTCGGCCGCGAAGCGCTCGCGGATCGCGGCCAGCACCGGCATGTTCCGGTCGGCCCACTCGATCCGCCGAACACCTTCGCCGGCGAGGGCGAGGTCCTTGACGTCGTGTCTCCGTGTCGTAGCCATCAGCCCTCTTCTCCTCTCGATTCAGTCATGCGACAAGAAGCCTTTCATGCTTGCGCTGCTCCCAGTCGAGCGCGTCGGCGCCGCGGCCGTGGAGCCACGTGTCGAGTGCGGCTCTGAGCTCGGGCTCGCGCCTGAGCCGATCGGCGAACGCGACGTCGTCGATATCGACGTGGAAGCGCCGCCGGAGCTGCCTCAGCGTCCTGAGCTGGTTGAGCTCGCGCAGGCCGTACTCGCGGTAGCCGGAGCGCGTACGCCGTGGGACGACGAGCCCAGAGGACTCGAGGTACCGGAGCATCCTCGGCGACCAGCCCGTCCGCTTCGCTGCCTCACCCACCCGCACGGGCAAGAACCTTACCACATGTGTGTCAAGGTTCTACGCGGCCGTATTTGTCCTCGAGCCGGACGACGTCTTCGAGGTGCGGCGTCGACACCTCGACGATCATCGTGTCCTCGAGGGCCTTGACGCGGTGAATCGTGCCCGGCTTGATCCGGAACGCGGCCCCCGGCCCGACGATCTCGGAGTTCGGCGTTTTGTCCCCCGGCGCGCCCATCTCGAGCTGCGCCCGGCCCGAGTGGATGAGCCAGGACTCGTCCTTCTCGCGGTGGAACTGGAGGCTGAGCGACTCGCCGGCCTTGACGAAGAGGATCTTCCCGCAGTAGTCGTCGGTGAGCGCCCAGATCAGTTCGTAGCCCCACGGCTTCTCGACCTTCGTCGGCTCGATCGCGAACTCGGACAGCCCGCCGAAGTTCGGGGAAATCAGATGGTCCGTCACGCTCTGGCCTCCGCAGAGAGCCAGTCGGGGTTCGCGCGAACGTGCTCGTCGGCGGTGCGCAGCTCCTTCGGCGTGTTCACGGTCAGCCAGAGGCCCTCGTGCCGATAGGCGTAGAGCTTGCCCTCAGCGGCGAGCTCGGGGAAGGTCGAGCGCTCGTGGTCACCGCGCTCGGGCAGACGCTCGACCGCCTCGTCGTCGAGGACGTAGACGCCGGCATTGACCCAGTGGGGCAGCCTTGGCGCCTCGTCGAAGCCCTCGATTCGATCGTCGTCCGCGAGCTCGACGACGCCGAAGCCGGTCGGCAGGGGAGCGACGACAATCGCCGCCGCGCCACCGTGCTCACGGTGCGCGGCCAGGACCGCGACGAGGTCGACGTCGATCAGCTCGTCGCCGTTCAGGGCGTACACCGGCCCATTCTCCTGCCTCGCCTGTGCGGCGAAGCGAAGGCCGCCGCCCCGCCCGAGTGGCTCCGGCTCGCCCACGGTCACGATCTCCGCGCCGAGGCCCGAGAGCTCGCCCTGGAAGAGCTCCTCCTGGCCCGCTGCGCAGCTGACGATCACGCGATCGACGCCGGCCGCCGCGAGCGCTCCGACCTGGTACGCGGCCAGCGGACGGCCGGCAATCGGCACGAGCGACTTGGGACGGCCCTGGGCGGCTTCACCGAGCCGCTCGCCTTTCCCGCCGGCGAGGATGATGGCTTCCACGTGAGGGATTCTCTCCGCTAGCTCCGGCCGATGCCTTCGTAGTCGAACCCTGCCGCGCGAACGGCCTCAGGATCGAGCAGGTTCCGTCCGTCGACGATGAGCGGCGTTCGCATCGCCTCGCGCACCTCCTCGGAGGCCAGGCCCTCGAGCTCGGGCCACTCGGTGACGATCACCGCAGCGTCCGCATCGCGTACGGCGTCGATCAGCGACTCCTCGATGACGACACCGTCGAGCGCTGCATGGGACCGGACGAGCGGGTCCCACGCGTGGACGTCGGCGCCTTCGGTCTGCAACCTCGAGGCGAGGACGAGCGAGGGTGCCTCGCGCATGTCGTCCGTGTTCGGCTTGAACGCGAGGCCGAGGAGCGTGATCTTCTTCCCACGCAAGCTGCCGAGCCGGTCCTGGAGCTTCGTCACGACGCGCCGCTTCTGGAGGTCGTTGACCTCGATCACTGCGCTCACGAGCTGGAAGTGGTAGCCGCTGTTCCCGGCCAGCAGCTTCAGGAAAGACACGTCTTTTGGGAAGCAGGAGCCGCCGTAGCCGATGCCCGGGCTCAGATAGCGCGTTCCGATTCGCTTGTCGAGGCCCATGCCATAGGCGACGTCGACCACGTCCGCGCCAACCGCCTCCGAGACGTTCGCGATCTCGTTGATGAAGCTGATCCTCGTAGCCAGGAAGGCGTTCGCCGCGAGCTTGATCATCTCCGCCGAAGCGACGCTCGTCCGCACGACCGGCGCGTCGAAGCCTTCGTA
>DASTYD010000011.1:0-6042 GCA_035765175.1 Gaiellaceae bacterium | reverse complement strand
GCGCGAACAGATCGACGTCGCGGACGTGATCGGGCTTGAGGATGACGGCCATCGTCGGCGGCTTCGCGTCGAGGCGATCCCAGATCTCGGACGCATCCCTGGGCGGCGCAAGCGGATCGATGAGCGCGACTTCGTCGGCGGTCTCGACGACGGTCGAGGTCACGAGCGGCTCCCAGTCGAGGCCCTCTTGCCAGGCTGGATGCTGGAGGCGCCAGATCCAGAGACCCGGAGCCACGTCTCGGAGCTCGGGGCCTGCGCTAGCCATGTCCGGGAGAGTAGACCGGTTGCACAGCGCGTTCGACGGTGACCTCGATGCTCTCGCTGCAGTCCGTTCGCCCGCACTCGCAGAGGAACGAGCGCACCACCTGTTCGGGGTCCCCTTGCGCCCACGGCCGGGCGAAGTACCCCCGCACCTGCTCGACCACGGCCTCGTTCGCTTCGCGGAGCAGGTCGCGCCGTTCAGCCGCGGTTTCTGCCCGCGGACCCTCCGCAATGGCGGCGGCGAAACGCTCCTCGACTGCCTTTGTGATCTCGTCGACGCTACGCGTACCGTCGAGCGGGACAACCGGGGCGCCGTTCGCCTGCGTTTCTCGCTCTATGACCTCCCTGAGCAACGAGTAGAGCGTCCGTGCGCCCGCTACGTGGCCTGCGAGCTGCGCCTGCTGGAAGCCGTCGGTCGGCAACAGCCAGACGGCGCGCGTGCGGTCTGCGATTCCGTCTCCCACGACACTCGCCGGCACCGTCGAACCTTCGGCGACGATGATCGGCGCCGTCGGCAAGGCCCGGACGTCGTCGAACACCATGGGGCCCCGCTCGCGGTGCAGCGACATCTCGAGTAGATCGCCGACTGCAGCCTCGCCCCGTGCCGCCGGGGTGAGCCCTTCCCAGCGGTGAGCGGCCGGGATGCCCGCGGCGAGCGCCCGGTCTCGGTGAGCCCAAGTCCGGGTGTCCGCGTTGTACCAGCGAAGGCCGTGGCGTCGAGCGAGCCGGGTCGCGACCGAGGTCTTGCCGGAGCAGGGCGGCCCGCCGATCCAGAGGACGTGCCTCAGGAGCGGCGGACGCCCATCTTGATCGAGCCGATGTAGCCGGCGGCGCTTCGCTGGAGGCGGAGCAGCGACCGTCGCCCACCGTTTCGGAACAGCGAGTCGTCGGCGTTGCGCGTCTCGCGGTTCGGACGCCCGGAGTAGGGGGCACGCCGGTAGACGGCGTCCGTGACGCGGTCCGAGAAGTAGAGCTGGCCCGTGTGGACGACATTGCCCCGCACATGCACCTTGACGTGGATGTGCACCGTGCGACCTGGATACCAGCCCGGGTACACCGTCTTGAAGATCGCGACGCCGCTCGCGTTCGTCCGCTGGATGCCGCGCATGAAGGTCCTGCTCGAGCGTCCGGCGCCGAATCCCGAGTACGCGCCCGACGCGTCGCAGTGCCAGATGTCGACCGTGGCGCCCTTGATCGGCTTGCACGTCCGTGACTCGACGACGGTCATCCGCAGCGTCAGCGGCGTTCCGGGCCGGCCCTCGGCGATGTTCCGCCGGACCTTCTCGCCCGCGATGTAGTACGGGCCCTCGGTCTGCTCAGGCGTCAGGACGCACGTGACCCCGTCCGCGGCGAGCGCCTGTTCGCCGGCCGGCCACGACCCCTTGACGGCGCCGAAGCCGAGTGCCGCAGCGAGCCCGCCGGCGAGCTTGAAGAGCCTGCCTCGGGTCAGTTGCGCGTCCACGCCGGACACGCTACTAGCCGGGGGTGAGAACGAGCTAAGAGGTGGCGCCGACGTTGCTGATCTCGACGACCAGCTCGTCGTCCGAGGCCGTCGCGGTGAAGGGACGCTTGTTGTCGAGGCCGAGTACCCAGGTCACCTGAGCCTCGAAGTCGCCGGACATCCCCACCTCGCGGAGCATCTTCGCGTCAGTGGGCGCCGGGATGCTGCGCTCCCCTTCGTATGTCGGTTCGACGTCCTCACCGTCGATCTTCGCGGTCATCGCGGGGAACATCCGGACGACGAGGAAGTCGCCACCCGCAATTGGAAACGGGTCACCGGAGCCGTCCTGGATCTTCGCGACCTCGGCTGGCTGGTACGAGGCGTTGTACCCCGGCCCCGGCTCGCTCTTGTCGAACTTGAAGATGACGCGCTCGACGCAGTCCTCGATCTCGATCTCGACGTCGGTGAGGTACATCGTCGGGCGATCCTGGAGGACAGGGCTCACCTTCTTCTCGAGCGAGGCGCCTGGCTCTGGCTCGCACCGAGCTGTCGACGCCGTCGCGTCGGAGCCGGAGCTTTCGGACGATTCTTCGTCGCCGCCGCAGCCTGCGAGGAGCAGCACAAAGACAACGGCGAGGGCGAACCGCTTCATCGGCTACGAGCTTAGCGACCGGACGAGACGCCGTTCCGCCTCCGCCGCGGACAGCTCGTCGACCTCGACCACCTTCGTCCTCGCGGCGTGGCCCGAGACGACGCGGACCGAGGACCGGGGCACGGCGAGCGCACCGGAGAAGAGCTCGACCAGCGCATTGTTGGCGCGACCCCGCTCCGGTGGTGCGGCAATCCTCGCCTTCCAGCCGTCGCCGTGCTTCCCGACGAGCTCGGTCCGGGCCGCGCCGGGCGAGACGGTGACGCTGATTCTCGCCACTTTGCTGATCAGGCGGGCCGGCGAGCGGCCCTTCTGCTCGGGAGTGGTTGTTGCGAAGTCGTCACGGAAGCGTTTCACACCTGTGATTCGGGCCCGGCTAGCGTGCTGGCAATGGCAGCGAAGACGGCTACTCCCTGGGGTCCGGCGACGCTGGTCGAGGAGCTGAGCGTGCCCCAGCGGTCGGGCGACAAGCGGTTCTCGTCGATCGTGCAGTTGCTCGAGGGAGCGAAGGGCGAGCGGCTCGTCCGCTTCGCGTACTCGACGAACGGGACGGCTCGTCGTGGGCCGGTGACGCTGCGGGAGCGGGACGTCGAGAAGCTGGTCAGCGGGCTCGCGGCCTGTCCGCGGCTGGCGGAGACGCTCGGCCTCAAGCGGAAGGAGGGTGCCTCCGGGAAGCGATAGCCGACAATTGAAGCGTGGCGCCGACATGGACGTATCCCGAGTTCGTCGAAGCGGCTCGGTCCGACGAGGGTGTTGTCGGGCTCGTTCTGACCGGCTCGCGAGGGCGTGGCGTCTTCGTTCGGCCGGACTCCGACTGGGATGCTCGCCTCGTGGTCCGGGACGAGAGCCTCGCTGCCTGCCAGGAGCGGTTCGACACGCCGCACGGGTCGACAGTCGAGGTCGCGGTGTTCTCGCTCTCGCAGTTCGAGCAAGTGGTGGGAGAGCTCGGCTCGCCGAACGAGTGGGATCGCTACAGCTACGTGCACGCCGAGGTCGTCCTCGACAAGGTCGACGGCCGGATCGCCGAGCTCGTGGCCCGAAAGAGCGTCCTGCCCCGCGAGGCGGCCTCTGAGTTCGCGGCGACTGCTCTTGACGGGTACATCAACGCCTACTACCGGTCCGCAAAGAACGGAGGCGCCGGCCTTTTCGTCGAGGCTCACCTCGATGCCGTCGAGTCGATCTCCCCGTTCCTCGCGGCGCTCTTCGCCATGCACCAGCGGGTCCGGCCGTTCAACAGGTACCTTCGGTGGGAGCTGGAGACGTTCCCGCTGGACGGCGACCTCTGGGCTGCCGATGCCGTGCTGCCGCGCCTCGAGCGGATCGCCGCGAGCGGTGCGATCGGTGAGCAGCAGCGCCTCTTCCGTGACGTCGAGGCCTTCGCCCGCGAGCGCGGCCTCGGCCCTGTCGTCGACGGCTGGGAGCCGGACGTCGGCTTCCTGCGCGGCGTCTAGGCAGGGGCGAGCAGCCGCTCTCGTGCGCGCTCCACGAGGGCGCCGAGGATCCACGCACCGTCGGCGGATCCGAGGAGCGGATCGACCGCGTGCTCTGGGTGCGGCATGAGGCCCATGACGTTGCCCTCGGGGCTGACGACGCCTGCGATGTCATCGAGCGACCCGTTCGGGTTGTCCCCGTCGTAGCGGAGGACGACCTGGTTCCCGGCCTCGAGCTGCGCAAGCAGCTCCGCGTCGGCGAAGTAGCAGCCCTCGCCGTGCTTGACCGGGATCGTCAGGCGCTGACCGACCTCGCACCCGCTGAGGAGCGGAACGTCCGCGCGCTCGACGCGGAGCGCGACATCGCGGCACACGAACGAGAGCGACTCGTTCGGGCGGAGCACGCCCGGGAGCAGCCCGGCCTCGCAGAGCACTTGGAAGCCGTTGCAGATCCCGAGGACGAAGCCGCCGGCGGCAGCGAAATCGGCCACTGCGCGCATCGCCGGCGAGAAGCGGGCGATCGCCCCTGCGCGGAGATAGTCGCCGTACGAGAAGCCTCCGGGCAGGACGACGCCGCCCACCTGGGGAAGCTCGTCGTCTCCGTGCCACACGAGCACCGGCTCGGCGCCGAGGCGCTCGAGTGCGAGCTCTGCGTCGGCGACGTCGTTCGACCCCGGAAAGACGACGACGGCGACGCGTGGCCGCGCTTCGGTCACGCCTCCTCCGCGAGCTCGATCTCGTAGGTCTCGATCAGCGGGTTCGCGAGCAGCTCCGCGCACATGCGCTCGACCTCGGCGCGTGCCTGCTCCGGATCGCTCGCCTCGACCTCGAGGTCCACGACGCGTCCGATGCGCGCGTCGTCGACGGCGAAGCCGAGGTGCCGGAGCGACGCCTCGACCGCCTTGCCCTGCGGGTCGAGGATGCCCGGCTTCGGCCTGACGAGAACCGTTGCCTTCATTCGAGGACCGCCTGCGGCCTGGCCGCGTACTCGTCGAACGGGATGCCGGTGATCTGCTCGAAGGCTTCCAGATAACGGGAGCGCGTGCCCGCGACGACCTCCTCGGGCAGCTCGGGGCCCGGAGGGGTCTTATCCCAGCCGAGCGACTCGGCGTAGTCGCGGACGAACTGCTTGTCGTAGGACGGCTGCGGCCCGCCGGGCTCGTACTCGTCCGCGGGCCAGAAGCGCGAGGAGTCCGGGGTGAACGCCTCGTCGGCGAGGACGAGGCCGCCCTGCTCGTCGAGGCCGAGCTCGAACTTCGTGTCCGCGACGATGATGCCCTTCTCGGCTGCGTAGTCGGCCGCGTTCTGGTAGAGCTCGATCGAGATTCGCTCGACCTCGGCGAACCGCTCGTCGCCCACGAGGTCGGCGGCCTGCTCGGCCGTCAGCGGCTGGTCGTGGCCCTCGGCGGCTTTCGTCGTCGGCGTGAAGATCGGCTCCGGAAGCCGGTCCGACTCGCGGAGTCCCTCCGGCAGCGCGATCCCGCACACCTCGCCGCTCTCCTGGTAGCTCGTCCAGCCCGACCCCGAGAGGTAGCCGCGTACGACGCACTCGATCGGGAGCATGACCAAGCGCCGGCACTCCATCGACCGGCCGTCGTCGCGGATCGCGAGCAGGTGGTTCGGGACGAGCCCGCTCGTGCGCTTGAACCAGAAGCCCGAGAGGCCGGTGAGCACACGTCCCTTGTCGGGGATCTCCGTGGGCAGCACGACGTCGAACACCGAGATGCGATCACTCGCGGTGAGCAGCAGGCGTTCGTCGTCGAGCGCGTAGAGCTCGCGCACCTTCCCGCTCCCGACATGGACGATCTCAGGCATGGATGGGCTCCTCCCTCTTGGTCAGTGCGTGCAGGCGGTCGAGGACGGTGTCCACGTGGCGCGTGTAGTGGTCGAGGTCGAAGATCGAGTCGAGCGCAGCGGCGTCGATGCGACTCGTGATCTCGGTGTCGGCGCGAACGAGCTCGGGGAAGTCGAGCTCCTCCTCCCAGGCGCGCATCGCGTGCCCCTGGACGAGCCGGTACGCGTCGTCACGCGAGAGCCCGGAGTCGACGAGCGCGAGCAGAAGCCGCTGGCTGAAGTACAGGCCGTGGCTGAGCTCGAGGTTGCGCCGCATCTGCTCGGGCCGGACGACGAGGCCCTCGACGAGCCAGGCGAACTTGTCGAGCATGTAGTCGAGCGCGAGGAACGCGTCCGGAATCGTCACGCGCTCGGCCGAGGAGTGCGAGATGTCCCGCTCGTGCCAGAGCGCGACGTTCTCCAAACCG
>DASTYD010000010.1:0-20289 GCA_035765175.1 Gaiellaceae bacterium | reverse complement strand
TGCGGCCGTATCCGTCGTGAAGAACGGGTTGCCCGTCCCCGCCGCGAAGATCACGATCCGGCCCTTCTCCAGATGCCGGATCCCACGCCGCCGGATGTACGGCTCGGCGACCTCGGCCACGCCGATCGCGGACAGGATCCTGGTGTGGGCGCCGAGGCGCTCGAGGACGTCCTGGAGGGCGAGCGCGTTGAGCAGCGTCGCCAGCATCCCGGCGTAGTCGGCCGTGGCGCGGTCCATGCCCTGCGCGGCCGCGGACATGCCGCGGTAGATGTTGCCTGCGCCGACAACGATCGCGATCTCGACCCCGGTGCTCTGACAATCGACGATCTCCTCGGCGATCGCCTCGATCCTCGGGAGCTCGAGCCCGAACTCCTTCTCGCCCATGAGCGCCTCGCCGGACAGCTTCAGGAGGATGCGATGGAAGGCCGCCGAGCGCTCGGCAGGCCTGGCCACGCTCTCCTCCTCGCGGACCGTCACTCGGCGAGAGCGTACCGCTCGAACTCGATGAGCTTCAGTCCTTCCTCGTCGAGCGCCTGCGCGACGGTCTTCTTCGGCTCGTGGATCCAGGCCTGGTCGGCGAGCACCGTCTCGGCGAAGAAGCGCTTGCCGAGCATGCCATCGACGATCTTCTCTCGGGCCTGCTCGGGCCTCGACTCCACCTCGGGCAGCTTCTCGTAGACAGCTCGCTCGTTCGCGATCTCCTCCGCCGGCACCTCGTCGCGCGTCGCGTACCGCGGCGCGGCGAACGCGATGTGCATCGCCAGGCGCCGGGCAGCTTCCTGGGAGCCTTCGGCCTTGACGAGGACGCCGATCTTGTTCGCCGGCGGATGGACGTAGGCAGCGATCGACTCGCCGTTTCCGCCTTCGAACCTGGCCGCGCCGCGAACGATGATGTTCTCGCCGATCCTTCCGATCAGCTCCGCCCGCTCGTCCTCGAGCCCTTCCACGGCGTCGGGACCGCCCTCGTCGACCGCGTCGAGGACGCGATCGGCGAACGCGCGGAACTCGTCGTTCTTCGAGACGGGCTCGGTCTCCGAGCCGACGGCCACGATCGTCCCCTTCGAGTCTTCGATCCGCGTGAGCACGACGCCCTCGGGAGTCTCGTTGCCGGCGCGCTTGCCGGCGGATGCCATGCCTCGCTCTCGCAACAGCTGCTTGGCGGCTTCGAGGTCGCCGTCGGCGTCCTGGAGCGCGCGCTTGCAGTCCATCATCGGTGCGCCGGTCATCTCGCGCAGTTGCCTGACGAGGTCGGCAGGAATGTCCGTCATTCGGCCGGCACCTCCTCAGGCTTCGCTTCGGCCTGCGCGGTCTCCTCGCCGCTCTCAGCCTGGGAGAGCTGCTCGTCGACAAGCGCCTCCTCGGCAGCCGCCTCGGGCGCAGGGGCCTGGGCGAATTCCTCCGGCTTCACCTTCTGCTTGCCGGCCTCCATCGCATCCGCGATCGTCTTGACCACGAGGTCGCAGGACTTGATCGCGTCATCGTTTCCGGGGACGACGAAGTCCGCCTCGTCCGGATCGCAGTTCGTGTCGACGAGTGCGACGACGGGCAGGCCGAGGCGCCGCGCCTCGCGAACGGCGATCGCCTCCTTGCGCAGGTCGATCACTAGGAGTGCGTCCGGCTGGCGCTTCATGTCGGCCACGCCGCCCAGGTGGCTCTCGAGCCGCTCGAGCTCGGCGACCATCGAGATGCGCTCCTTCGGCGGCAGCAGGTCGAGCTGGCCCTCCTCGTTCAGGCGCCGCAGCTCATGGAGCCGGTCGATCCTGCTCGAGATCGTGCGCCAGTTCGTGAGCAGGCCGCCCAGCCAGCGGTGGTTCACGTACGGCATTCCGACGCGCTTGGCGTGCCCCTCGATCGAATCCTGAGCTTGCTTCTTCGTGCCGACGAAGAGCATCGTGCCGTCCCGTTCGGCGAGGTTCCGCGAGAACGCTGCGGCCTCCTCCAGGAGCTGGAGCGTCTGCTCGAGGTTGATGATGTAGATGCCCCCGCGCTCGCCGAAGATGAAGCGGCGCATCTTGGGGTCCCAACGTCGAGTCTGGTGACCGAAGTGGACTCCGGCCTCCAGTAGCTCGCGCATGCTTACGGCTGCCACGACTTGCCTCCTGTTGGTTGATTCCCTACAGCCGGCGGAGGCGAATGGAACCGCCTGAATCAGCGGCACCACCATCCGCGCTGCCCGCCGGGACGGTTACACGGTCGGTGAAGTCTAGCGGCAACCAGAAGCGCCCTCGCGCCGTCTAAGTTTTCGGGATGCAGGCCGCAAGCGACACTCTTCAGGTCGTGCTGGAGGTGCTCGTCCTCATCTCGCTCGCATCCTGGGGCTGGCAGGAGGGCGACTCGATCGGACGGTGGGTCCTGGCGATCGGCGTCCCCCTGGCGTTCGCAGTCGTTTGGACGACCCTCCTCACGCGGTTCTCCGCGTCGAAGCTCGAGGATCCGTCGCGCCTGCGGCTCGAGCTCGCGATCGTCGCCTGCGCCGCGGCCGCGCTCATCCGGATCGGCCATCCCGTCCTGAGCGTGCTCCTCGTCCTCCTCGCCGCGACGCAGCTCACGCTCACGTACGTGTTCCACCAGCGCTGAGCCGTTCCAGGTAAGCGGCGAGGTCGACGGGCAAAGGCGATTCGACGTCGACCCGCTCGCCCGTGAAGGGATGCGTGAACGCGAGCCGCTTCGCATGCAGGAACTGCCGGCCGAGTGCGGGGTCGGGGACGCCGTAGAGCGGATCGCCGACGACGGGCAGGTCGATCGCGGCCAGGTGGACGCGGATCTGGTGCGTCCGTCCCGTCTCGAGGCGGACATCGAGCAGCGCGTGTCCGCCGCTGAGCAGCTCCACGACGTCGAAATGCGTGACCGCCTCGCGAGGCGTGTCCGTGTCGAGCGAGTGACGCGTGGGATCCTCACGGTCTCGGCCGATCGGCGCGTCGATCGTCCCGCGCCACGACCGTGGCCGTCCACGAACGAGCGCCGCATAGCGCCGCTCCACTTGCCGCTCCCGGATCAGCTCCTGGAGCCGCTCGTGCGCCGCGTCGGAGCGCGCGACGACCAGCAGGCCCGAGGTGTCGCGGTCGAGCCTGTGCACGATGCCGGGCCGGTCCTCCTCCCCACCGGCCGCCCGGCCGGCGAGGCCGTGCACCAGCGTTCCGGAAGCATGACCCGCTCCCGGATGGACGACGACGCCAGCGGGCTTGTCGACCACCAGCAGCTGGTCGTCCTCGTACACGATCCGGAAGGGCACCTCCTCGGGCTCGATCTCGGGGACGGCAGCCTCGGGAGGCTCGAGCTCGACTTCCTCTCCCCCCGCCAGGCGGTGGCTCTTAGCTCGCACCGCCCCATCCACGAGGACTGCGCCTCCGGCCAGCAGGCGCTCGGCCGCCGAGCGCGACCCGACGTCGGGAAGCTCCGCTAGGAAGCGGTCGAGCCGGGCGCCCGCCGCCTCGTCAGGAACGCGGACCGTGCGTTTCAGGAACGGGCCGCGGCCGTTGCTGCGTCCGCTGTGGGAGCAACAGCGCCGCGAGGAGGATGAGGACGCCGAGCACGATGAAGCTGTCCGCCAGGTTGAACGCCGGCCAGAAGCGCAGGTCGATGAAGTCGGTCACGTGCCCGAGGCGGACGCGGTCCGTGAGGTTCGAAGCGCTGCCGCCGATGAGGAGGCCCAGCGCAATCGGCAGCACCGGGTGCCGAGAGCCCGAGCGCGCGAAGAAGAGCAGCATCCAGCCGACGGCGACCGCGGTCAGCACGGTCACGATCGGCGTCGCGCTTGCGAAGAGCCCGAATGCGATGCCGGAGTTCTGAACGTGGTGGATCGAAAGCGGGCCGACGACGTGTCGCGCTTCGTCGAGCGCGAGGCTGCTCGAGACGATGTGCTTCGTGAGCTGGTCGGCCGCTAGTGCGGCGATCGCGATCGCGAGCAGGCCGCTCCACTGCTGCACCCGTGCGGCGAGCGAGCGCTGGGCCCCGGCGACGGGGGTCAAGGCGTCCGTGGATGACCCCACCCGGATGTCGAGCCTCTTCGGCGCCGGCTCGTTCACCGGCCCTCCAGGATTCGCTTGCAGTCGATGCAGTGCGTCGCCCACGGGATCGCGGCGAGGCGCTCCTCGGCGATCGGCTTGCCGCAGTTGACACAGGTGCCGTACGTCCCCTGCTCGATGCGCTCGAGAGCCCCCTCGATCTCCGAGAGGACGTGTTCCGAGTTCTCTTCGAGCGTGTAGTCGATTTCGCGGTCGACCGTCGCCGTCGCGGTCTCGGCGATGTGGTTGTCGGTCGTTTCGTCCTCGGTCTCGTCCTCGATCGAGCCTGGGTGCTCCTTGTGCAGGTAATCGATCGCGTCGAGCACGCGGCGGCGCTCCTCTACGAGGACCTCCTTGAAGCGTTCGACGTCGACCGCCATCAGGCCGATTCTACTCGGGCGTCAGGCCGCTTCCGCGGCTTCGTCATCGCCGTTCCGCTCGTCGACGATTGCCAGGGCGGAGCGCAGCAGCGACCTGATCCGGCTCGCCTCGCCCCGCAGGTGCTCGCGCTCGGCGAAGGCACGCTGCTTGATCAGCCGGGCCTCGGCGTGCGCCTCGCTCAGGAGGACGTCCGCTTCGCGGCGGGCTTGATCCTTCAGCTCCTGTGCGCTTCGCTCGGCCGAGACCAGCGTCTTGCGAAGGAGGGTCTCGAGGTCGCGGTAGCGCGCGATATCCGACTCGAGGCGCTCGAGCTTGTCCTCGAGGTCGGCGCGCTCGCGCCAGACCTCCTCGAAGCTGATCACGATTTCCTCGAGTAGCCGGTCGGTGCTTCTTCGGCTGTAGCCCCAGAGCCCTCTTGCGAGCTTGACGTGGCGAATTTCAACAGGTGTGAGGGCCATTTCTCACCTCCCTTCTCAGTGGAATGAGCCGAGGATCGAGAGGATCACGATCCGGATGAGATAGAGGCTGACGATCGCGACGATCGGCGACAGGTCGAGCGGTCCCAAGGGCGGCAGGATGCGCCGGAAGATGCGGAGGTAGGGCTCGCAGACGTCGTAGAGGAAGCGCTGGATCCGGTTCAGCCAGACCGAGTACGGAAGCCGGAACCAGGACGTGATGATGTAGGCGAAGATGACGAGGATGTAGACCGAGATGAAGACCGTGACGAAGTTCTCGACCTGCGAGATTGCGTCGCCAAGCACGAGCTGACCGCCCATGCGGCGAAGTTCGGCTCTAGGAGCGGGGTTCCTCTACAGGGTTCCCCGGTTCAAGCGCGCCGAGCCGCCTAATTCGCCCGCTGATCTCAGTCCGTGGTCGTGCAATCAGGTGACAAGCATTCCGCGGCTGTTGGTCAGGTCTGGGGCTACAGGTGATCGTTACGACCGCCGCGGAGGCGGGCTTTGCCCGCCTCCGCTCACGTCCGCGGGAACCGAGACCATGCGGGAAAAGTCGTCATGGCGCGCGAATGCGCGCCGGACTTTTCCCGCTTTCAGGCCTGGTTGAAGAAGCCGCCGCGCTCGAGGAGGCGGGCCCGCTCCTCCGCCGAGACCTCGACGTTTCGCGGCGTGAGCAGGAAGACCTTGTCCGCGACGCGCTGCATGCCGCCGTCGAGCGCGTACGTGAGACCGCTCGCGAAGTCGATCAGCCGCTTCGAGAGGTCCGCGTCCGATCCCTGGAGGTTGAGGATCACCGGCGTCCCCTCCTTGAACTTGTCCGCGATCTGCTGCGCGTCGTTGAAGCTCCGCGGCACGACCAGGTGGACGCGGACCGAGGCTTCACCGGGCGCCGCCTCCACGGCGCGGGGTCGCGGGCGCAGCACCGCAGTCTGCCCTCCCCCACGTTGCGGCTCCGGGTCGGTCCAGTCCTCGAACTCGTTGCTGCGGCGGCGGCGCGGCGAGAGCCGGCGCACGTTCGGGCGCTCGCTGTACGAGCGCTCGAGCTCCTCGTTCGTGACGTAGCCGTCCTCGTCCCAGTCCTCGTCCTCTTCGGCGATCCCGAAGTAGACCAGCGTGCGGTTCCAGACGTCCGAGAAGCCCATGGCGGCAGGAATGTTAACCCTGATACAGCACGGAGCCTATTCGAATCATGGTCGCACCCTCCTCCACGGCCACCTTGTAATCCTGGCTCGTACCCATCGAAAGCTCGGTCACCCCGTGTTCTTCTGCCAATTCACGCAGTTTGCGGAAGTAAGGTCGAGATTTTTCAGGGTCGTCGGCTGCCGGCGGCATCGTCGACAGCCCGCGCACGTCGGGGTAGAGCCGGAGGAACCCGGGGAGCTCGTCGGGCGGAATTCCGGACTTGGTCTCCTCGCCGGCGAGATTGACTTGGACGAGAGCGGGGATCTCGAGGCGCCGGGCCGCCGACTCCGAGTCGAGCGAGTGCACGAGCTCGCAGAGGGCGTTCACGACCTTCGCCTTGCGGCTCTGGAGGTGTCCGATGAAGTGCCAGCGGAACGCGCCGCCGAAGGCCGCGTGCTTGGCCTCGAGGTCCTGCGCCCGGTTCTCGCCCACGACCTCGATTCCGGCCTCGACGAGGACGGCCAGCTCCTCGACGGAGAGGTACTTCGTCGCCGCGACGACGGTCACCTCCGGGCCGACCTCCTCGCGGACGCGCTCGTAGCGCGCGCGCACGGCCTCAGTGGACAAGCCCGAGGACACCCTGCGTGCCGCGCGGCCTCCCGGTCCGCCGTTCGGAGAAGAAGAGGTCGGAACGGCATCGCGTGCAGAGGTCGAGTCGCTCCACCTCCGTTGCACCGGCGGCCCGGGCTGCCTGCTCCGCGGCCGTCCAGAGGTCGAGCTTGCCGTTGCGGACGATCGTCGGTCCGTACTGGTCCCGGAAGCGGCTCGCGACCTCCTCGCCCACCTCGTAGCAGCACGGCCCGATCGCCGGGCCGACGATCGCGGTCAGTCGCGTTCCGAGCGGCTGTGCCGTCGCCTGGACGATTCCGTCGGCGAGGCCGCGCCACCCGGCGTGGATGACCGCGAGGGCCGGCGGGCCGCCGTTCTTGCGCGCGAGCGCCATGAGCACGCAGTCTGCGCCGAGAGCGAGCATCGGGATGTCCGGCTCGTCCGTCCAGAGACCGTCTCCCGGAACTCCGCGGGAGCCCGCCTCGGCCCGGTTGACGACCGTCGAATGCGTCTGGAAGCCGACGGTGAGGCGCTCGGCGTCCGCGCCGACCGTGGCGCACACGCGTCGGCGGTTCTCGTCGACGTGGTTCACGTCGTCGCCGGTCCTGCGGCCGAGATTGAGCGACTCGAACGGCCCCTCGCTCACGCCGCCCTGGCGCGTCGAGAAGACGACCTCGCACCCGGGGGCGCTCCAGCGGAAGACCATCGGATTCATGACTGCTCGATGAGCTCCCGGGCGGCCGCGAGCTCGGACTCCCGACCGTCCAGATCGCCGTTCAGCTTCCGGCGGCGCAGCTCAGCGAGGATCTCGCCCACGCGCGGTGACTCGCCCAGGCCGAGCTCGGCGATGTCGGTTCCGGTGATCTCGAGCCGGATGCCGCGCAGTCGCTCGAAGTACTCGTGGAGCCGTTCCGAGTCGGTGAGCGCAAGCGCGAAGAGCGGCGCGTCCGGATCGTGGTGCTCAGCGGCCGCGACGACGTCGGCAGCAGTTCCGTCGAGGTCCTCCGCGATCCTCGGGCCTTCGACGATTGCGCCCTCGATGAGGTCGATGTCGTGATTTCGCACTTTGAGGCCATGCAGCCAGGCGTCGATCTCCGCGGGCGGCAGGTCGCGCGCCAGCGCCTCGAGGCCGAGTCGCCAGGCTGGGATCCCGAGGCGGTAGCGCTCGTTCAGCTCCCGCAGCCGGTCGAAGAGGCGGACCGCCTCCTCATCGGCGTTGACGTGCGGGTGAACCTCCTTCTCGGCCCCGAGCTCGGCGAGCCGGGGGATCGCGTGGCTGACATCGCCCTCCTCGAGGAGCGCGATCAGCTCGTCGCGCAGGCGCGCCCCCGAGAGATCACCGACGTGGCCGGTCGCGATGCACTGTCGTGCGAGCTCGACGGTGTGCTCGTCCATACGAAACCCGTAGCGGTCCTCGTAGCGGATCGCGCGGAGGATTCGCGTCGGGTCGTCGATGAAGGAGCGGTCGTGGAGGATGCGGATGCGCCCCGCCTGGAGGTCGGCGCGGCCCTCGAAGGGATCGACGAGCTCGCCGAGGTTCTCACCCTTCAGCGAGACCGCCATCGCGTTGATCGTGAAGTCGCGGCGGTGGAGGTCGTCCTGGATCGTCCCCGGCGCCACGGTTGGGAGAACGGCCGGCGCGTGGTAGGTCTCACTGCGAGCGGTCACGAGGTCGAGGCGCTCGTCGTCGCCGTAGAGGACGACGGCCGTGCCGAACTTCTTGTGTGCGCGGACACGTCCGTCGAGCTTCTCGGCGACTGCGCGGGCAAGCGCGATCGCGTCCCCCTCGACGACGACGTCGACGTCGAAGTTCCGCTCGCCGAGCAGGATGTCGCGGACGGTGCCGCCGACGAGGTACACGCCCTCGTAGGGCTCGTCGACGGCGACGATCGCGTCGAGCGCCGGAGCGATGCCCTTCGGGAGCTCGAGCGTCGTCATTCCGGCGTCATTCTGCCTTGCACGTTGTCACGCCTCTGGCGCACTTCGGTTCCAGACACGCGCGCCCTTCCTCGGTACGATCGAATCGGGGAGGAGGTCTCGGGTACCAGCGGGCACGTGGCCCAAAAGGCCATGGGCAGAGCTGTCAGGCGAGCGCGATCGCTTCGATCTCGACGAGCGCGCCCGACGGGAGTGCCCCGACCTCGATCGTCGACCTCGCCGGCGGGTTCTCGCCCACACGCTCGGCGTACACCGCGTTCATCCCCTGGAAGTCGTCCAGCGAAGCGAGGAAGACCGTCGTCTTGACGATCCGGTCGAGCCCGCTGCCTGCCTCGGTCAGGATCGCCTCGAGGTTGTCGAGCGTCTGGCGGGTCTGCTCCTCGATCCCCGGCCCCACGACCTCGCTGCTCCCGGGCGCGAGGCCGAGCTGGCCCGCCACGAACACGAGCCCGTTCGCCTTGATCGCCTGCGAGTACGGGGCGCCCTGGAACGGGGCCGGCGCGTTCTCGGTGCGCACGACGGTCTTACCGTCCATCGTCACTCCTTCCGTTTTCGGGGACGCGCGGCCTGCGCAAGCGCCACGCCGAGCGCCTTGAAGATCGCCTCGAGGACGTGCTGGGGATCGTCGCCGTCGATCAGTCGCACGTGCAGGGTGAGGCCGCCGCCCTCGGCCAGCTCGTGCAGGAAGCTCGCAACGAGGTCCGTGCCGAGCCCTCCCACTCTCGCTTCCGACAGGTCGACGTTCGAGACGACGAGGGGCCGACCGGAGGCTTCGAGGACGATGTGCGCGAGCGCGTCGTCCGCGGCCGCGACCGCCGATCCGTGGCCACGGACTTCGTCGGCGGCGAGCGGTTCCCGGAGGGCCTCGCCGAGCGCCTTGCCCGCGGCCGCCACCTCGGCTTCGCCGGTCTCCGGCGCAAGCTGGAGATCTAGGTCGATCGATCCGTAGCGTGCGACCAGCCCGAGCAGGTGGTCGAGCACGGGCAGCCCCGTGGACACGTTGACTGCGCCCGCGCCGTCGAGCGACAGGCGGACGCGAGCCTGCTCTTGCTGACTCACCCGGTCGGGGGACGCCATCGCTCGAACGAGGGTACCGCACCCCTGCCGGCCGGCCGACGACGGACAGGAGCCCTCTCCCGCTCACCAAGCGGCCCGGATGCCAACTCGCCCCCGCCACGCTCACCGTCTTGCTGCCTCCCTCTTCGCCGCCCTCGCCGTCGCGGCGATCGTCGCGCCGAGCGGCTCGACCAGCGCTCCCCCGACCAGGCGCGCCGTCGTCGGCTTCGAGTCGAACGCCGAGCTCGCGCAGGCGCTGAAACGCTTTCCGGGCGCGAAGATCGTGCGCCGGCTCCCGCACATGAAAACGGTCGAAGTCGAGCTGCCCGGTCGCGTAGAGGACCTGCACGGCCTCCGCGGCATCGCCTACGCCCACCCGCCGCTCCTCAGGACGCCCAAGGTCGAGCCGGCGCTCGCCGCCACGTTCCGCCCCGGGCTCCCCTACGAATGGCAGTACGTCGCGACGCGGGCGAATGAAGTGCCGGAGGACGTCCTCCGCGCCGCGAGCTCGATCAAGATCGCGGTCGTCGACACAGGCCTCGACGTCACGCATCCGGACCTCGCGGCGAAGAGGCCCGAGACCTGGGACGTCGTCCACCGTCGCCCGGGGGTCCTCGACCGTGAGGGCCACGGGACGTTCGTCTCGGCGCTGGCAGCGGGCTCGGTGACCAACGGCGACGGCATCGCCGGCTTCGGTGGAGACGCCCAGCTCATGATGGTGAAGGCGGTCGGTGCCGACGGCAGCTTCAGCGATGTCGACGAAGCCGCCGCCATCGTCTACGCGGTCGACCACGGCGCGAAGATCATCAACCTCAGCCTCGGCGGCGTCGGAACGTCCGCGCTCGAGACGCGAGCCATCGAGTACGCGGCGAGCCGGAACGTCCTCCTGGTCGCGGCGGCCGGAAACGAGTACGAGGAGGGCAATCCCGTCGAGTATCCGGCGGCGGCGCTCCAGCCGGTCGGCTCGAGGGGCCAAGGCGGCTTCGGCCTTGCGGTCGCCGCGAGCACGATGGCGGGCAAACGCGCGTCGTTCTCGAACACGGGCACACAGATCTCGCTCGCCGCTCCGGGCGAGAACGTGTTCGGAGCGGTCGCCGCGGACTCGTCACGCGACTCCTGGCCTCGCTCACCGCTCCCGGGCGCGACCGCCGGGCTCTACGGATGGTCGAGTGGCACGTCGTTCTCGACCCCGGAGGTGGCCGGCGCGGCGGCGCTCGTCTGGGCAGCGAATCCCGCTCTCACCGCGCAGCAGGTCGGGGGCATTCTCAAGACGACTGCCTCGGGCCGCGGAAGATGGAACCCCCGGCTCGGCTACGGCGTGATCGACGTGGCGGCCGCCGTCGCCACGGCCAGAGGCGTCAGCATCGACCCGCGCGTCCAGGCCGGATCATGGCTCACGGTCCGCCGAGTCGCCGACCGCTCGGTTCGAAGCACACTCACGAAGAGCAGGCTCCGGCGAGTCAGCCTCGCCGTGCACCTCAGGTCGAGCAGGCCGACGGTCGCGCCGGACTACCGCCTGGTCACGCTCCAGGTTCGACGCGGGGGCAGCTGGCACCGCCTCGCCCGCCGAACGACACGCCTCGGCGGCGGGATCCGCTGGACGGTCGGCCTCGAGCCGGGCCGGTACGTCCTGCGTGCGATCTACCGGGGGCGCTGGGACCTCAGCGCCGCGATCCGGCTGAAGCCGGTCTACGTGCGCTAGGGCGTCAAGCGGGAACGCGCTCGATGCGTGCGCCGAGCGCGCGCAGGCGCTCGTCGATCCGTTCGTAGCCCTTGTCGATCTGGTACACGGCCCCGATCGTCGACTCGCCCTCGGCGCACAGGCTCGCGAGCAGCATCGACATCCCGGCGCGGATGTCCGGGCTCTCCATGCGCTGGCCGCGGAGCTTCGTCGGACCGGTGACGACGGCCCGGTGCGGGTCGCAGAGGATGATCCTCGCCCCCATCGACACGAGCTTGTCCGTGAAGAACAGCCGGTTCTCGAACATCTTCTCGAACAGCAGCACCGTGCCGCGGGCCTGGGTGGCGACGGTGAGCGCGATCGACGTGCAGTCCGAGGGGAAGGCGGGCCACGGGCCATCCTCGATCTTCGGGATGTGCCCGCCGATGTCGTCCTCGACATAGAGCTCCTGCCCGGGCGGGACGCGCACGGTTCCGTCCCCGACCTCGGCACGCACGCCGAGCCTCGCGAAGGTCGGAAGAATCGAGATCAGGTCCTCGGTCTTGACGCCCTCGACGGTCAGGTCGCCCCCGGTGACCGCGGCGAGGCCGACGAAGCTCGCGACCTCGACGTGGTCCGGACCGATCGTCCATTCGCCGCCCCCGAGCGACTCGACTCCCTCGACGCGCAGCACGTTCGACTCGATCCCGTCGATCCGCGCGCCGAGCGAGCCGAGGAACCGGCAGAGATCCTGGACGTGCGGTTCGCAAGCGGCATTGCCGATCACGGTGACTCCCGACGTGAGCGCTGCCGCCATGACGATGTTCTCGGTCGCCATGACGCTCGCCTCGTCGAGGAAGACGTCGGCGGACTCGAGCTTCTCCGCCCGCATGTCGTACACGTCGCCCGCGTGGACCTCCGCACCCAGGCTCGAGAAGCCGTGGATGTGCGGGTCGAGTCGGCGGCGGCCGATGACGTCTCCGCCCGGGGGCGCCACGACGGCGCTCCCGGCGCGGACGAGCAACGGGCCGGCGAGCAGGAACGAGGCTCGCATCTGCGAGCAGAGCTCCGCGTCGAGCTCCGTGGTCCTGACGTCCGCCACCTGCACGCGGACGTCGTTCGGGCCGATCCACTCGACGTCGGCGCCGATGTCCGCGAGCAGCGCGAGCATCGTGTCGACGTCCCGGATCCGCGGCACGTTGTGCAGCGTCACCGGCTCGCTCGTAAGCACGCAGGCCGCGAGAATCGGCAGGACGCCGTTCTTGTTCCCGGCGGCGCGAACGCGCCCGCTCAGCGGCTGGCCGCCCTCGATCACGAAGGACTCCATCAGCGCGTCGGCGATCATCGTCTCGGTCATGAAGGGGGCTATCGTATCCATCGCCTTGGAGATCTCACGCGACCGCGCCTGGGACACGCTGACTCGGTACACGAAGAGCGAAGCGCTCCTCCGCCACGCGCTCGCGGTGGAGGCCTCGGTGCGTGCGTATGCGCGGAAATTCGGCGAGGACGAGGAGCTCTGGGGCGTGACGGCGCTGCTCCACGACTTCGACTACGAGATTCACCCGACGCTCGAGAAGCACCCACAAGACGGGGCGCCGATCCTGCGCGAGGAGGGCTACCCGGAGGTCGTGATCGAGGGGGTCCTCTCGCATGCGGAACATCTCGCAATGCCCCGCGACACGCCGCTCAAGAAGACGCTCTTCGCGTGCGACGAGCTCTCCGGGTTCATCCACGCGTGCGGGCTCGTCAGGCCGGACGGCATCGCGACCCTCGAGCCGAAGTCGGTGAAGAAGAAACTCAAGCAGCCCTCGTTCGCGGCCGGAGTCCACCGCGACGAGGTCTACAAGGGCGCCGAGGAGCTCGGCGTCGAGCTCGACGACCACATCCGCTTCGTGATCGAGGCGATGCGCCCGATCGCCGGCGAGCTCGGTCTACGGACCGAGGCCGACGTCCCCACCGCCTGACCGAGCCATGTCCAGCGTCTGACCCCGGACGTGTCTGGATCAGGCGAGGCCCGCGAGGAGGCGCGCGATGTCCTGCTCGCTCGTCCAGTAGCCGCACGAGACGCGGATCAGGTTGCGGCCGGGGAGCTCGCGGACGATGACGTCCCTGGCGCGCAGGCGCTCGACGGTCTCCACGGGATCGCCCTCGGGCCTGAACGAGACGAGGCCGGCCTGGCCGGGCTTCGTGATCACGTCGAACCGTTGGGCAAGCGCGTCCCGGCAGGCCGCCGCCATCTCCGCCACGCGATCGAAGCGCCAGTCGGGCGCGGCGTTCAGCGCGGCCGTGAGGCCGGCCAGGGACGGCGTCCCGATCCAGCCGCTGTCGAAGCGCTCCGCGCCCTCGCGCACCTCGTAGGAGCCATCGGGCCGGTGCTCGGTCTGGGCGAAGTAGCTCGGGAGGGCGACCGGTAGCTCGTCCGGCTTCGCGAGGACGAGCGCGCCGGTGACGTCCGGCCCGCACAGCCACTTCTGGCAGGAGATTGCATAGAAGTCGAATGCGCCGGCTTCGACGGGGATCGCGCCCGCGGATTGCGCGCCGTCGACGAGGATCGGCAGCCCGGTCTCGGTCTTGACCCTTTCCGGTTCCAGCGAGTTGCCGCTCACCCAGGAGACATGTGAGATCGCGACCAGCTTCGTGCGCCCCGTCACCGCCTCGACGATCCGGTCTTCCGGGGCCGTGATCACGCGCGCGCCCGATGCCGCGAGCGGGCCGATGAGTCCGAAGTGCTCGACCTCGCTCGTCACGATCTCGTCGCCGGAGCCCAGCTCGAGCCCGGCGAGGACGATGTTGCAGCCGTCCGTCGTCGACCGCGTGAGCGCGACCTGTGACGGTTCCACCGAGAGCAGCTCCGCCAGCTGCCCGCGCAGGACACCGCGCATCTCGAGCGCACGCGAGAAGTACGGCTCGCCGCCACGGCCCTGCGTGGCGTCGACGAGCTGCTCCGCCACCATCGCCTCCACCGTCGGCCGCGCGAGCGGCCCGTTCGTCCCTGCGTTGAGGTACGCGAACCGGTCGAGGACGGGAAATGAGGCGCGGACCTCTTCGAAAGACGCAGTCACGGCGGGGCTAGTGTAGGAATCCCATGCGCGTCCTCCTCGCCGACCCGCCGGCTTTCACGCCGCAGTACGACCATGCGCTCGCTTCGGCACTCTCGCGTGCGGGCGCCGACGTCGAGCTCGTGACTTCACCGTTTCGCTTCGGCGACCCACCCGAGCCGGACGGCTACCGGCGGACCGAGCTCTTCTACCCGGTCAGCTCTCGCGTCTTTCGCCGCTCCCGGCTCCGGATCCCGGTGAAGCTGCTCGAGCACCCGATCGGGCTGGTCCGGCTGCGGCGGCGCCCCGCGGACGTCGCGCACCTCCAGTGGCTCGCGGTGCCGGAGCTCGACGATCGGATTCTCCGCCTACGCGAGCCGCTCGTCTTCACGGCGCACGATCTGCTCCCGCGCCGCACCGCGGAGAAACGCGACCTCTGGCGCCGGCTCTTCGGCCGTTTCGAGCGGATCGTCGTCCACAGCGAACGCGGCCGCGACCAGCTGTCCGAGCTGGCGGACGAGGAGCGGCTCCGCGTCATTCCGCACCCCGTCTTCCCGAGCGAGCCGCCCCGAACCGACGACGGCCGGACGCTCCTCTCCGTCGGGATCATTCGGGCGTACAAGGGCATCGTCGATGCGATCGAGGCGACGAAGGCGATCGAAGGCGCACGCCTGCTCGTCGCCGGCGACCCCCTGGAGAGCGTCGACGCGTACCGGGCCGCTGCCGGTGACAGAGCGGAGTGGCGCCTCGGCTACCTCTCGGACGAGGAAGTCGACCGCGCGCTCGGCGACGCGACGGTGGCGCTCTTTCCGTACCGGCCCGAGATCGACCAGAGCGGCGCCCTCCTGCGTGCGCTCGGCGCGGGAGTGCCCGTCGTCGCATACGACGTCGGCGGGCTCGGCGAGCCGGTGCGGCGCTTCGGCGCCGGGCGGGTCGTGCCGGCCGGAGACGTCGCCGCGCTGACGGAGGCTGCGCGGGAGCTGCTCGAGGATCCGAAGGCGCTCGAGGAAGCACGCGCGGGCGCTCAGCGAGCGAAGCAGGAGCTCACGTGGGCGGCCTCGGCGCAGGCCCATCTCGAGCTGTATCGGGAGCTCATCTGACCTTCGAGGACGTGATCCGGCGCCAGCTCGACCTCTTCGAGAACGAGCACGCAGAGCTGATCGCCGACTGCGAAGCCGCCGAGCGGGCCTACGACGCGACGGGGCGCGACGAGGCCGAGGAGCGATACGCCGACTACCTCGACCTCGTCGAGACGGGCACCGAGGAGCTCGCCGCTCGCCGCGACCACTTCGCCTCGGCGATGACCGCCTCCGCCGCCGAGGAGTACGAGGCCGAGTTCAACCGGGCCGTCCTCGAGCGGCTTCCCCGGTTCGCGCTCGAGATCGAGGAGCTCTAGCCCGCGGTCGCGAACTGTTGGCAGGCGGGTTCGGTGTCGATCGCGTCTTTGAGCTCGCTCGACTGGCTCTTGATCTCGTTGAAGTCCTTACCCACGGTCGCAAGGTTCTTCTGGATGTCCGTGCTGAGCGGGCCGACGCCCTTCGAGAACGACTCAAGATTGTTCGTGGGGAGCTCGTTCGCCTTGTCGACCGCCTGCGAAAAGCTCTGGTGGACCTTCTCGACATCAGCGACCAGTGTCTGCTGGATCTCAGCACCGTTCTCGATGTCCGGCGGGCCCGTCTCCTTGACCTTCCCGATCAGCTCTTCGGAGCTGTTTTCGGCGTTTTCGAGGAAGGTCACGAACGTTGACTTGACGGTCTTCAGGTCACTCGTGTCCTGCATCGCGGTTCCCAGCTTCTGCGTGTCCTCCTGGAGGCTCTGCACCCAGTCGCCGAGCGAGCCGCAGACCGTCGCCGCCCATTCCTGGGGCCTCGCAGCCGAGGAGTTGTCGTCCCCGTCGCCGCCGCCGCAGCCGGAGGCCGCGAACACGAGCACGACGAGCGAGAGCAGGAGCACGAGCGTGCGGACGGAGCGCATCGGGCAAGCCTAGCGGTGGCCGAAGTGGTGCGCATCCGGCAGAGCCGAGACGAGGTCCTCTGCCCCTGAGAGCCGACGTGCGAGCGGAGCCAGCGTCTCCAGCCTGCGGACGACGACGTTCTGGTTCCGCTCGATGCGCTCGAACACGCCGTGCGCGAGGATCAGCGGCTCACCGCGGACGACCGCTCGGTGCCGCTCGTAGACCTGCGGCGGGATGATGAGGTTCAGCTGGCCGAACTCATCCTCGAGCAGCATGAAGACAACACCCTTCGCGGTCGCGGGCCGCTGCCGCGCCACGGCCATTCCGGCCACGGCCACGCGAGACCTGTCCGGTGCCTGGCACAGGTCATGGCTGGAAAGGACACCGGCCGGAAGGTGCGGGCGCAGGAGCTCCATCGGATGCGTCCCGACGGAGAGGCTCGTCCGGCGGTAGCTCGCCAGCATCTGTTCCCACTCGGTCGGGCGGGGCAGGTCGGGAGTCTCGGCCGTCGGGTCGAGTGGAAGCGCCAGCTGGCGCTCCTCGCCTCCCGAGCCGGGAACGCTCTCCGAGCGCGGGACGAGCCCGAGCTCCCAGAGCAGTGCGCGGCGAGAGTGGCCCAGCGAGTCGCAGGCGCCGGAGGCGATGAGGCTCTCGAGCCCGTCGTGGCCGATCGAGGTCCGCTGCGCGAGCTCGACGACATTCGCGAACGGCGCCGCCTCCGCGAGCGCCTTTGCATCCTCCTGACCGATCGACGCGACGTACTCGAGCCCGATCCGCACCGCGCCTTGTAACACAGTGTTACTAGGTTCGATGGTGCACTTCGCCTGGCTCTTGTTGACGTCCGGCGGGCGCACCTCCACCCCGCGCCGCTGTGCGTCGCGCACGAGGCTCGCGGGCGGGTAGAAGCCCATCGGCTGCGCGTTCAGGAGCGCACACAGGAACTCGGCCGGGTGGTGATGCCGAAGCCACGCCGACTGGTAGGCGAGCAGCCCGAAGGCGGCCGCGTGCGACTTCGGGAACCCGAAGCCCGAGAAGCCGACGAGCTTGTCGTAGACCTCGTCCGCGAGCTTCGCATCGACGCCCTTCGCCACCGCACCTTCGACGAACCGGCCGCGGAACGCCTCGATCGCCTCCTCGCTCCGCTTGCGGCTCATCGCCCGCCGCAGGCCCTCGGCCTCCCCCACGCTGAACCCCGCGAGCGCGATCGCGACCTCGAGCACCTGGTCCTGGAAGACGACGACGCCCAGGGTCTCGCGTAGCGGCTCGGCGAGCAGCGGATGGTCGACCGGCGGGACGAAGCTCGGGTCCTCGCGCAGGCGCTGGCGGTGGTCGATGTACGGATGGACGGCCTTGCCCTGGATCGGCCCGGGCCGGACGAGCGCGACCTGGATCGTGAGGTCGTCGAGGTTCTCCGGGCGCGTGCGGAGCAGGCTCTGCATCTGCGCGCGGCTCTCGATCTGGAAGTCGCCGACGGTGTCCGCGTTCTGGATCTCCTCGTAGACGTCGGGATCGTCGAGCGGGATCCGCGAGAGGTCGATCGTCTCGCCTTTGGTCTCGGCGATCTGGACGACGCAGTCCTCGACCGCCGAGAGCATCCCCAGGCCGAGCAGGTCGATCTTGAGGAACCCCGCGTCGGCGCACGAGTCCTTGTCCCATTGGCAGATTTGGCGCCCCTCCATGGCCGCGGGCTGCACCGGGACGAGGTCGACCAGCGGGCGGCTCGAGATCACCATCCCGCCTGGGTGCTGCGAGATGTGCCGCGGAAGGCCGGCGATCTCCTTCGCGAGCACGCCGAGTGCTCGCCAGCGGCGCGAGCTGAGCTTCGCCTCACCGTCTGGGAGCTTCGCGATCTCCTCCGCCACGCGCCTGGGACTGCCCTCGGTGATCCGCGCAAGCCGCTCGAGCTCGGCGAACGGCAGGCCGAGCGCCTTGCCGAGGTCGCGGATCGCCCCGCGGGAGCGATAGGTCGAGAAGCTCGCGACGAGCGCGGCGTGCTCGTGCCCGTAGCGCTCGGTGAGCGCCACGATCAGCTTCTCGCGGATGTCTCGCGGGAAGTCGAGGTCGATGTCGGGCACCGAGTCGAGCTCCCGGTTCAGAAACCGGCCGAGCGAGAGGCCGGCCTCGACGGGATCGACGTGCGAGAGACCCGTCAGGTAGCAGACGAGCGAGCCGACCGAGCTCCCGCGTCCCCGGCCCGGGGGCAGCGAGTGCCGCGGAGTGTCACGCCCCCGCACCTCGCGCGCGACCTCCGCGGCCAGCTCTAGTACTTCCCAGTGGAGCAGGAAAAACCCCGCGAGACCGAGCTCGTCGATCAAGGCCAGCTCTTCCTCGAGCCGAGCCCTCGCCTGACTTAGTAACAGTCTGTTACTAGCTCGATAGCGGGCTTCGAAGGCGCGGTTGCAGACCTTCGTCAGCTCGGCGATCGCAGGCTCGTCGCGGTCTGAGAAGTCCGGGTAGCGGTAGCCGAGCTCCTGGGTCAGGTCGAACTCGAGGCGCGCGGCGAGCTCGGCTGCGCGCTCGACGGCAGCGAGGTCGTCGGGGAAGCGCTCCGCCACCTTGTCCGGCGCGAGCAGGACGCACTCGTGGTTCCCGCGCCGCTCCTGCTCCACTGCCTCGAGCGAGCCTCGATGCCGGATCGCGACCATCGCGTCCTGGAGAAGCGCACGCCTACGGTTGTGAGCGTGCACGTTGCCCGTGACGACGGTCTGGACGCCGATCGTCTCCGCCAACTGCCGTAGCGCGTTGTTGCGCCGCGCGTCGCCCCGCTCGTAGGGACGCTGGAGCTCGACGAAGAAGCGGTCCCGCCCGAAGACGGCTGCCAGCTCGGCGGCGCCGTTCGGGTTCCGGACCGCGAGCCCGTCTCGCGCGCACCCGGAGAGGCAGACGAGGCCCTCGCTGTACGAGGCGAACAGGTGCCGGTCCAGCGCAGGAGGCACCGGCTCGGTCGGCTTGGGACGCGTCCCCGCATGGGCCGCGGTGAGCAGCCGGCAGAGGTTCGCGTAGCCGCGCGGCGACTCGACGAGCAAGGTGACGTGCGAGCCGTCCGACAAGGTCACCTCCGCGCCGGTGATCGGCCGCACACCGAATGCCTTCGCCGCGTGCGCGAACTCGAGCGAGCCAGACACCCCGTCGTGGTCGGTCAGCGCGAGCCCCTCGTAGCCGAGCTCCGCGGCCCGCAATGCCAGTTCCTCCGGGTGTGAAGCCCCGTCGAGGAACGAATAGGCTGAATGGCAGTGGAGCTCGACGTAGCCCAAGCTGTCCTCCTACGACCCGGCGAGGGCGAGGCCGTCGCCGACCTGCCCGAAAAGACCCTGCTGCTCCTCGTCGACCACGAGGCGCTGGCGCTCACGTGGTTCCGCTACCCGGCGCACGAGGATGGCCCAGAGCGGCACATCCACAAGACGCACACCGACGCCTTCTACGTCCTGAGCGGAGAGGTCTCGTTCAGGGTCGGCCCCGACGAGACGCACGTCGTGCGCGGGACGGCCGGAGCATTCGTCGCTGCGCCGATCGGTGTCGTGCACACCTTTGCCAACGAGAGCGACGAAGAGGCGACCTTCCTCAACATCCACGCGCCGAACGCGGGCTTCGCCGAGATGCTGCGAGCCCGGCGCGACGGCCGGCACAGGGACGCCGATCGCTTCGACCAGCATCCGCCTCCGGCTGACGGTGGAAGGCCCGCCTCGGATGCGATCGTCGTTCTCCCCGGCGACGGCGAGGCGATTCCCGGAGAGCATCGGGACTTCGTCGTCAAGGCGGAGCTCGGCGAGCTCGAGCTGATCGAGTTCGCCTGCGACCCGGAGTTCGGGCCCGTCGAGCCCCACGTCCATCCCGACAAGATCGACTCGTTCTTCGTCATCGAGGGGGAGCTCGAGTTCGCACTCGAGGACGAGACCGTCCGCGTCGGGCCCGGCTCGCTCGTGGCCGCCCTCCCGGGATTCCGCCACGGCTTCCGCAACCCAGGGCCCGAGCGTGCCCGTTTCGTCAACATCCACGCGCCCTCGGACGGATTCATCGAGCGCGTCCGGCGCGCCGCAAGGAGGGACTAGATGAACCCACGGAGCCGCTACGA
>DASTYD010000009.1:0-12216 GCA_035765175.1 Gaiellaceae bacterium | reverse complement strand
CAGCGTCATCAAGGCAAAGACGCCGACCGTGAGCACGAGCCCCGTGACCGATAGGTCGTTCTGCGTCACGCCCTGCTGGATGAGGTCGCCGATCACGATCAGGAGCATCAGGTCGAACGGTTGGAGGCTGCTCAGCTCCCGACGGCCGATGAGCCTCGTGAGCAGGAAGACGAAGCAGAACGCGACGACGGCGCGGACGACGATGTCCATCTAGGGAAACACCGTGACGGTTCGGTCGACCTTCGCCAGTCGCTCGGTGTCGTCGTAGAGCTCGACGTCCTGCGAGCGGCGGCCGACGTTTGTCGGGTTGACCTGGAACTGGAGATAGACGACGAGCTCGTGGCCGGCGCCGAGGTGACCGTAGTCCAACGCGAGCCGACCGTCTCGACTTGCTTCGCCGATAGGGCCGGGCTCGACGGTGTTGATCTGCATCTGCTCTGTCCAGCCTCCGTCGAGGACGAGGGTCACCTTGTCGATGTCCTCCTTCGCCTCGACGGTGATCCGGCCCTCGTAGTAGAGACCGCCGCGAAGGTCTTCGGGGGCGAAGACCTCGAGGTCGGCAACGGGCGTCGCGGCGTGGCTGGTCGTGGGCCGCTGGCCGAAGACGTTCAGCAGGCCGGCGAGGAGCACGAGCAGGATCAGCGTGAAGAAGGCCCGACGGAAGACGAGCTCGACCCGTTCGGTTCGGTCCCGATTCGCGGCCAGCGTGAGGAACTGCGGCGTCTCGGCCACTCGGCGTGATTCGGCGGCAACGCCGGAGTTCCCTTCCGCCCCACACGGAATGGGACGGGCAACGCTAATGTGCTCCGCTTCGGCGGTCACAGAGCGGAGGTACATCGTGCGTCTGGAACTCGGCAGCACCGTGAACTGCACGGACGGGCCCTTCGGGGAGCTCGCCGACGTCGTCATCGACCCGACGAAGCGGCGCGTCACGCATTTGGTGGTCGAGCCGCACGGCGACCACGGGAAGGCGAGGCTGGTGCCGATCGAGCTCGCGAGCGAAGAGGACGAGTCATCTGCGATCAGTGTCCGCTGCTCCCTGGAGGAGGCGGGCAAACTCGAGCGCGTCGAGGAGTACGCATACATTCGGCTCGGCGAATCACCGGACCTGGAGCCCGGGTGGGAGATCGGAGTCGAGAGCGTGCTCGCGCAGCCCTACTACGGGTATGGCGCCGGCGTCGGCTACGAGCCCGTGCCCGCCGAGTACGACCCGCACGTCTCGATGACCTACGACCGGATCCCCAAGGGAGAGGTCGAGATTCGCCGGGCGAGCGAGGTCACCTCGGCGGACGGCCATCACCTCGGCAAGGTGGATGGGTTCCTCGTCGACGACGACGATGCGATCACGCACTTCGTCCTCGAGCGAGGCCACCTCTGGGGCCGGCGAGAGGTGACGATCCCGATCAAAGCAGTAACCAGCGTCCGCACCGACGCCGTCTCGCTCAGCCTCACGAAGGACGAGGTCGGCGAGCTCCCGTCGGTGCCCGTGCACCGCTGGGGCGGTTAGCAGCCCTCGCTAGACTAGGAGTCCCTGCGCCCGTAGCTCAGGGGATAGAGCGCTGCCCTGCGGAGGCAGAGGTCGCATGTTCGAATCATGCCGGGCGCATCCTTCCGAACTCCCTGCACAGAGCGTTCCCTTGGAGCGTCACCTCCTCGGCCTCGGTTCTCGGCCACCCGCTCGCAGAGGTCGCCTTCGTTGAGCCAGCGCCGGACCGAGTGGAGAGACATCGGTGGCGGCAGCGGCAGGCTTGATCGGCACGCCCTGGGCGAGCAGCAGCGTCAGGTCGGCCTCGACCTGCTTCGTGTGCTTCGAAGGCCTCCCGGCCACGCCGGTCATCCAGACCTTCAACGAGGAAGCCGGGAAGCGTTGCCGGGTTACAGGAGGCGACCTTGCGACCGGCTACATCAACCTCGGCGACTACTACGACTACCCCAAGGGCAGCGACGATCCCTACCTCGCGACCATGGAGCTTCGACCGCGGGACTCGGACGGCTTCCTCTTTACCGCCGACATCTACGCGGGCAACTACCCGACTCGCCGTGCGACTCCGTTCGCCAAGTCACGGAGCGGGCACGTCTGCCTGGACTTCCAGCGCACCGGCGAGGTGCTCAAGCGAAAGCTTGATCTAGCGACGTACCACTGTTGAGCCAATAAGGCGTTCAGAGAGGAAGAGCGACGGGGACGGGTCCCGCCGCCCCCGCCTTCAGCGTCCCGAACTAGTAGTCCGACTCCGACGTCGAGGTTTCGCCTGTCGTCGTCGACGACGAGCTTCCCGAAACCTCGAGCGCGCCGACCATGCCGTTGCTCTCGTGGAACTTGCAGACGAAGACGAGTTGTCCGCTCGGCGGGAACGTGACGTCCGCCTCGGCCTCGTCGCCCGGTTGCACCTCCTGGTCGACTCCCTTGTCCGAGATGGTCAACGTATGCGGGTTGTTGCCCTCGTTCTTCAACTCGAGGGTGACCGTCTGGCCGGGCTCGCCCTTGAGGATCGTGGGCTCGAAGTAGTCGTCGTACAGCTCGATCTCGACCTTGCCCGTTTCGCCGGAGACGTCCTTCGTCCCGTGCAGCTCCGCGCTCATGCCACCGATCGTCGTGCTGCCGCCCTCCTCGCCGTTGTCGTCGCCGCCGTATCCACCACACGCGGCGACGGCGAGTACGAAGACAACGACGGCGGCCGCTCCCAGAACCCCCCTGAGAAGCCTCATTGGAACCTCCCTCGTGTACCGGTAGTCCTACGCGCCCAGCAAACAGGCGGTTTTCCGAGCCGCTCCGACCTCGAGGGCGGCGTCGAGAGGCACATCGACTCGCACATATGCCAAGGCCCGGCCGGGCACTTCGCTACTCAACCGGGAGGATGTGCTGGATGAAGCCGCGCCGGTCGGGTGTCGGGCCCTTTCCGATCCAGTAGTGCGTTCGGTTCTCGTCTCCCCACTTGAAGTCGGCGTGCCAGATCCGGAAGGAGACCGAGGTCGACCCGCAACGCGCGGTTACCCGCGCCGGATAGGGGCCGGCGTCCCCCAGGCCGATGGAGTACGTCGTGAACCAGCCGCGGCGGACGATCTTGGGCCGACAGACGCGGACGCCGCGCGCCGTCGTATGCACGAGAACTCCTTGCCAGACGCGGTCTCGCGGCTTCCACCACCTGAGGTCCTGGTCGCGTCCGGGTCGGGGCTCGAGACCGTGGAGAAGCCAGCTCTCGCGCGGCCCGGTGTGCTTGGCCGCGAAATCCCAGTGTTGGTAGGCACGCGAGTTGAGGATCAGCTTGCCCCACGTGTGGCCCAGATACCCCCGCCAGCCGCTGAGGTCGACCTTGTAGCCGTCATAGCTCTCGAACGACCCGTCGAGCCGTCCCGCTGGGACGACCGCTGACCACCAGAGCTTCCCGTGCTCCCAGCGCAGCGGCCCCGGGGCGAACTGCCAGCCGAGGCGCCAGGGCCCGACCGTGACCCCCGAGCGTCCGACGAGCGACAAATGCCCTCGCACGGTCGGCCGGTTGTCGAGATCGACGTCCCAACCTTTGGCCGTCCGACGGAGAGTCGTGTCGTCAGGATCCAGGACTTGCCGACCCGTGCCGTGCACTTGCTCGCCGTCGAACACGTTGATCCATAGCGCCCCCTCCGGCTGGAACTCCATCAGCAGCCAGCGTCCGGTCTTCGGGTCGACCGCGTGGAGCCGCCACCAGTCGAAGTAGGAGGCGGGATAGGTGTGCCTCGCGTGGTCGACTGGGCGGACGAAGCGAATCGGCGGGCCTGTAGCCGCCCATGATGCCGACGCGATCAGCGGCACGAGCGCAACCCCGACTAGGACTCGACGCATTCAAGAGCTCCGTTCCCTCGATGCGCGTCGGAGAATCGTCTCAGGCCGGGCGCAACCGCGCGGCCCATCCGGAAACCTCAAGCTCGGCGTCGTCCGGGACGTCGACCCGCACGTATCCGAGCGCGACCCTGGGAACAGCGCTCGTGATCCGCCCGACTGCCTTCTCGCCGTGCCTCACCTCGGCGCCGGGGATCGCACCATCGACGTCGAGCACGCGTAGGCGGCGATTCACCTTGCCGCGATGGCGCAGCCTCGCGATCGGCTCCTGGCCCGGATAGCAGCCCTTCGTGAACGAGACGTGCGTCTCGTCTAGGCCGGCCTCGGCCGGAAGGATCGAGTCGTCGACCTCCTTGCCCCAGGCGGGAGCCCTCGCCTCGATCCGCATCCGCTCGAGCTCTTCACCGGTCAGGGTCGGCTCGAGGTCGGCGTCGAGGATCTCCCACCCGGGCTCGCCGAACTCGGAGCTCGGGATTCCGTCGGCCTCGCCGAAGACCACGACCGAGCTGTGCACCTCGGGCTCGATCTCGACCTTGGCCGCGAACCTCGCACGGAGCAGGGTCGAGCGGACCGTCTCACCGAGGCCGGGCTCGGTCAGGAGCAGGAAGTCCTCAGCGTCGCGGCGGACGACCGTCAGCGGGGCGATGACGCGCGCCTTGGGCGTGAGCAGCAAGGCCGGGCACGGCGCCTGCGTGACGTCGTTGGACAGCATTCGCTGGAGGAAGTCCTCCGCGTCCGGGCCCGCCACACGAACGTAGTCGCGCGGCCGAGCGGCCACTCTGCGCGTAACGGTTGCCACCCTCAATAGTCTAGGAATCGTGTTCCGGTCGAAAGCAGAGCAGAAGGTCGCCGATGCCGGCTACGACCCCGCGCGGCTGCCCCCGGGGCAGTACCTGACCGAGAAGTGGCCGGTCCTTCACGCGGGCACCGTGCCTGAGACGGACCTCTCGACCTGGGACTTCAAGGTCTTCGGCGAGGTCGAGGAGCCGGTCACGCTCACCTGGGAAGAGTTCCAGGCGCTGCCGAGCACAGAGGTCACGCTCGACATCCACTGCGTCACGCGCTGGAGCCGGTTCGACACGAGCTTCCGCGGCGTCCGCTGGGCCGAGCTGGCGAAGCTCGCCAAGCCGAAGCCGTCAGCGCGCTACGTGGTGGCGCATGCGGAGCAGGGCTTCACGGCGAACGTCCCGCTCGAGGCGCTCGAGGACGAGAACGCGTTGATCGCGTACGAGGCCGACGGCGCGCCCCTCGAGCCGGAGCACGGCTGGCCTCTTCGCCTCGTGATCCCGAGTCGCTACTTCTGGAAGAGCGCGAAGTGGCTACGCGGGCTCGAGCTGCTGTCCGAGGACCAGCCCGGCTTCTGGGAGCGCTACGGCTACCACAACGAGGCGGACTACTGGAAAGAAGAGCGATACGAGTTCTAGTACCGGCTCTCGGATCAACAAGATCCGCTGCCGTGGCCGGGCTTTGCCCGGCGGGGGCCGACAACACAGAGACCCCCGAAACGCCTGCTCCATCCGCAAGAAGTCCGAGGCCGGTGTGCCGGTTGAGCCGGTTGCGTGTGTCTGCTGTGACGGCAGATTCCGGCCGAGAAGCAGACCTGTGCAGTCGTGCGATCTCAAGCCCGCCGAGGAAACCGTCCGTCGCACGTGAGATGACAACAAGGCGACCGCCGGGCAACGGTTCAGCCCGGCGGTCACCCGGATCGCAGTCGTCACCTGGCCGGTGGGGTTCTAGGCGGCGTGTGGGCGGGTCGGCGCATGGCGGATCGCGATCAGGAGGGCGCCCCCGCCGAGCAGCGTGAGCACGATCCCGAACGCGCCGCCAATGAGCGCGTCTTCCCAATGAAAGCGGATGTGCGTAGCCGAAGCCGCGGTCGAAATTGTCCGCGGCTCGACGCCTACGCCTCGCGCGAACGCGCGGTCGTCGGGGCCGAGGCTCTTCGGCGCGAGCGAGGCCGAGCCGCCGCGGTAGTAGGCGCGGTCGTCGGGGCCGAGGCTCTTCGGCGCGAGCGTGGCCGCGCCGCCGCGGTAGAAGGGCCGATCGTCCGGTCCCACCGCCTGCGAGATGGGCACCACCGCCGCCGCCGCCGCCAGCACCGCCCAGGCGACGAGGATCAGGCGGAAGAGATGATGTCTGCCGTTGTCCATCTTGGCTCCTTTCCAATCTGACCGCTCCTGTCTCTGCGGTCCTGAGCTGACGATGCGCGCTGCCGGTCAGGCTTCGTCCACGTTCAGGTCACGACTCGGTAACGACCCGCACGTGGTAGGTGGGGGCGGCCGCTAGAACGCTCGATCGGACGGGATTCACGTCGCGACCCAGACCGCGCGGGGGCGTCTCGAACCTCGCATCTGGCCGGGTGTCCGCGTCGGTGTTACCGTCACGGTCAGGACGCAATGGAGTTTCAGATCCTCGGACCGCTCGAAGTCCGCGACGGGGATCGGACGATCCCGCTCGCAGGCGGGAAACAGCGCGCCGTACTGGCCCTGCTGATCCTGAACGCGAACGAGACTGTCTCCATTGACCGCCTCGTCGACGAGCTCTGGGGCGAGCGCGCTCCGGCAACGGCCCCGAAAGTGGTCCAGAACCACGTCTCGCAGCTGCGGCGAATACTCGGCGACGGCCTCCTCGAGACGCACGGCTCCGGTTACACGCTCCGACTCGAGCACGGCAGCCTCGACCTGGATCGCTTCGAGCAATTTCTCGAGGAGGGCAGGCGGGCCCGTGCTCGCGAGGATGCGCAGGCCGCCTCCGAGCTCCTGAGCGAGGCGCTCGCGCTCTGGCGGGGACCGCCGCTCGCCGACTTCGCGTTCGAGTCGTTCGCGCAGACCGAGATCTCCCGGCTCGAAGAGCGCCGGCTCGTCGCGCTCGAGGAGCGGATCGAGGCCGATCTCGCGCTAGGACGACACGCCGACGTCGTCGGGGAGCTGGAGGCGCTCAGCGCCAAGCATCCCTTGCGAGAGCGCCTGCGCGGCCAGCTCATGCTCGCCCTCTATCGCTCCGGCCGCCAGAGCGAGGCGCTCCACGTGTACCAGCAGGCACGACGGACCCTCGTCGACGAGCTTGGCATCGAGCCCGGTCCCGGTCTGCAGCAACTCGAGCGGGCGATTCTCCAGCAGGACTCGGCACTTGATCTCCGCGGGACGGCCGGCGTGCCTTCGCGCGCGTCTCCTTCGGAGGTTGAGGCGCGACACGCTGGCAGTCGCCTGATCGGGCGTGAGCGCGAGCTTGCGACGCTGGTCGAGGGCGTCGAGGGCGCGCTTAAGGGCCGGGGTAGTCTCCGCCTGGTCACCGGAGAGCCGGGCATCGGCAAGAGTCGGCTTGCCGACGAGCTCGCCGAGCGCGCCCGGCGCCGCGGCGCCGTGACGCTCTTCGGTCGCGCCTGGGAGGCAGGGGGAGCCCCAGCCTACTGGCCTTGGGTGCAGGCCATCCGTTCCTATATCCGCGACCGCGACGCCGGAACGTTGCGCGACCAACTCGGGAGCGGCGCCGCCGACGTGGCGCAGATGCTCCCGGAGTTGCGCCCGCTTCTGCCCGAGGTGGGTGCCCCGCCTTCCCTCGACCCTGAAGGCGCGCGCTTTCGGCTCTTCGACGCCACGGCTTCCTTCCTCCGTGGCGCCGCCGAGAGCAAGCCGCTACTTCTCGTGCTCGACGACCTCCATGCCGTCGACACGCCCTCGCTCCTGCTCCTCGAGTTCCTCGCGCAACAGCTCGCGGACATGCGGATCTTGGTGCTGGGGACGTATCGCGACACCGAACTCGGGCCGGAGCACCCGCTCGCGGCCGCGCTGACCGAGCTCGCCCGGCACATAGCCCCGCCGTTGAAGCTGACGGGACTCTCCGAGGCCGACGTTGTCCGTTTCATCGAGGCCAATCAGAGCGTCGAGCCGCCGCGCGGCCTGGCCGCGGCGATCCACCGCGAGACCGAAGGGAACCCGTTCTTCGTCGGTGAGATCGTGCGCTTCCTGGCGGCGGAGGGCCGATTGCAGGAACCCGTCGAGGTGCCCGGGCGGCGAGTCGTGATCCCTGCGAGCGTCCGCGACGTGATCGGACACCGCCTCCGTCACCTTTCCGACGGCAGCAAGGGGGTGCTGACACTCGCCTCGGTACTTGGGCGGGAGTTTCGCCTCGACGCCTTAACGGCCGTGAGTCGGCAGGAGGTCGACGCGCTCCTCGAGCTGCTCGACGAGGCGATTTCCGCCGGAGTCATCGGTGACGTACCGGGCGCTCACGGCCGCCTGCGCTTTGCGCACGTTCTCATTCGAGACGCGCTCTACGACGACCTCACCGCCACGCGGCGGATACGGCTGCACCGGCAGGTCGGTGAGACCTTGGAGGCGCTGTACGCGAGCGACCCCGAGCCCCATCTCGCCGAGCTCGCGCATCACTTCTACGAAGCGCTCCCGGCCGGCGAAACCTACAAGGCCGCCCGTTACGCCCGGCGTGCCGGAGATCGTGCGGCGGCGCTGCTCGCGTACGAGGAGGCCGCGCGTCTCTACGCGCTCGGACTAGAGACGCTCGAGTCGGAGGCGACCGGGATGAATGAGCTCGACCGCTGCGAGCTCCTGCTTAGGCTCGGGGACGTCCAGGGAAGGGCAGGGGACACCCCCACGGCGAAAAAGACGTTTCTCCGAGCCGCCGAAGCCGCAAGGAGCGCCGAGGCGCCGAAGCTCCTGGCCCGCGCGGCCCTCGGCTATGGCGGCAGGTTCGTGTGGTCCCGAGCCTGGGGCGACCGGCACCTCGTGCCGTTGCTCGAGGAAGCCCTCAGCGCGCTGCCCGAGGAGGACAGTGAGCTCCGCGTTCGACTGCTCGCCCGCCTGTCGGGCGGGCCCCTGCGAGACATGCTTCCTCCTGAGCCACGGGTGGCGATGAGCCAGGAAGCGGTCGAGATGGCGCGCCGTCTCGGAAACGGGGCGGCGCTCGCGTATGCGCTTGACGGAAGGTGCTCCGCGAATTGGGGACCGGACGTACTCGCAGAGCGGCTGGCGATGGCGGAGGAGCTGATCCGGGTCGCCGAGAGCGTGGGCGACACAGAGCGAGTGTATGCGGGACACGACTATCGCTTTCACGCCCTTCTCGAGTCCGGCGACATGCCTGCGGCGTATCGGGAGCGTGAAGCCCTCACGCGATTGGCCCATGAGCTCCGCCAGCCGGCTCAGCTCTGGGACGTGACGGTCGATCGCGCCAAGCTTGCCCTTTTCGAGGGCAGGTTCGAGGACGCGGAAGCTGCGATCTGCGAAGCAATGGAACTAGGCCGCCTCTCGCAGAGCGCGAACGCGCAGATGGCATTCGATCTCCAGATGTACGCGCTCCGACGCGAGCAGGGTCGGCTGGGCGAGGTCGTCGAAGTTCTCGAGCGCGCCGTCGACGACTACTATCCCGTCTGGCGGTACGTGCTCGCCGACGTCTACGCCGAGCTCGAGCGGAGGGACGACGCGCTTGCCGCGTTCGACGCGCTTGCAGCGGAGGGCTTTCCTGTCTACCTCGAGATGCAGTGGTTGTTCAGCATCGGGCTGCTGCCCGAGGTCTGCCGTTATCTCGGGCGCGTGGAGCAGGCGGAGACGCTCTACGAGATCTTGCGCCCATACGTCCGCCACAACGCGTCGACGCCTCCGGAGCTGTTGCGCGGATCAGTCTCCCGGGGCCTCGGGATCCTCGCTGCGGAGATGTCGAGATGGGACGAAGCCATCCAGCACTTCGAGCACGCGCTTCGGAGCAACGGAGAGATGGGCGCCCGCCCCTGGCTCGCGCATGCGCAGTACGACTACGGGCGCACGCTCCTGGCACGCAGTGAGCGCGGGGATCGTGAGCGAGCACACGAGTTGCTCGCGTCGACGAAGGCGCTGTCTCAAGAGCTTGGGATGAATGCCCTGAGCGAGAAGGTTTCGGCACTTTCGACTGCGTCATCATCCGCGCGAAAGGGCCTCCCGAGTTCAGGCTAGGTGGTCCCGCTCCCCCGGTCCCTGGAGCCGCTCCTTCCGATTGTGACTTCGACAAGCCGCAACCCTAGGACAGCTCTCTAACGTCAGCCCCTCAACGGACCGTCAACAACGTGTCTGGAACTAACCGGGGTTCCCACGCGCTGGCGAGCAAAGCGCCGCCGATTAACAAAAGGGCCGGCACAAAGCCGGCCCTTCGTTCTCAAATGCGGTTCGGAGTGTTGAATCCCACGATCCGCATGAGGATGGGGGAGGTGGGTACTTGCCGTATCGGCCTGCCCCGAGGGTGGGCCATCCCCCTATCGAGGGTTCCTGAAATGCTTGTCGCATGACCCTGCTCTGGTTCGTGATCTGGCTCATCTGCAATCTCGTCGGCGACGAGGAAGTGCTCACGTTCGACCCCGTGAACTGGTGGGCCGGGACGCTTCTGTTCGTGATCGCGCTCGATCTGAACAAGTCGTACGTGATCAAGCGCGGCTAGGTGTTACTTAGCGCCAGTCCACGCTGATCACTTCGACCGGCTCCTCGAAGCCCTTCAAGGACTCGGAGCGCGGATTCGACGTGCGGAAGCCGCTGCCGGCTCCCTCGAGCGTCTCGCGGCTCGTGAGGATCTCACCGGCGCCCGCGGCCGCGCCGATGCGGGCCGCGAGGTGAACGGCTTCGCCGCCGTACGCGTTGGCCTCTCCGACGGTCTCGAACGCATCGCCGGTGTGCGCGCCGATCCTCACGTCGGGCGCGACGATCTCGGCCTCGAGCGCCCGTTGAATCGCGATGGCTGCCTCGAGCGCCGCCTTCGGCGTCGCGAACGTGGCGAAGAAGCCGTCTCCCGTCTTCTGGACGACCTCGCCGCCGGCCTCGGCGATCTGCTGTTCGAGCAGCCCGTTGTGCCGGCCCAGCAGCTTCTTCCACTTGTCGTTGCCGAGCGTCTCGAGCAGCCGGGTCGAGCCGACGATATCGGTGAACAGGAAGGTGCGGCGGGTCTGCTGCCGGCCGAGGAGCTCAGCTGCCCGCTGGGCATCCGCTTTCGCGCCGATGTGCTCGAAGGCGGCGTGAGCGGCATCGAGCTCCGTAACCGCGGCATGCTCGTCGCCTTTCCGCCGGAACGCCACGCCGAGCAGGAGCCGAGCCTGGGCGGTCTCGAACGGAGCTCCGACCTCGCGCCACTCGTCACGCGCCTGACGGAGCCGGCGGAGGGCCTCGTCCGTGTCACCCTCGGCGAGCGCGATTCGCCCGGCGGCGATGTGGACGGCCGCGTTGAACGCGGGAGCTCGGCGGCCGGCGATCTCGTAGGAGCTCACGATCTGCTCGAGCTCCGCCGAGGCCGCGCGCGCGGTCTTCAGATCTCGAGCGGCCACCGCGATCTCCACCTGAGCCGGCAGCCGCCGGAGTCTCGAGAGCGGTTCCTCGACCTCCTCGAGCGCGCGTGAGATTCCCGCGACGGCCGCATCGAGTTTCCCTTCCGCAAGGCGGAGCAGGGCAAGGCCCGGCTGCGGGTCGTGCCCCAGCTCGTTCGCGCGCGCGTACGCCTCGTCGGCCGCGCCGAAGTCGCCGAGGCGGCGGCGAATCTCGCCGATCTCGTAGTGGCCGAGCGCCGTGATGTAGCGCTCGAAGTCGTGCAACTCGTCGCAGGCCGCCATCGCGACCTTCTCTGCCGCCTCGAGGTCGCCGCGAAGCCGCATGATCTCGGCGCGGTGGATGCGGCAGGCGCCCGGGAAGCCGGTCACGTCCAGCCGGTCGCACCAGCGATTCGCCGCCTCGGTCCACTCAGCGGCCCGGCGGAAGTCACCGACGTCCTGGCACGAGCTGATGGTCATGCAGTAGACGAGCGTCGTCGAGTAGGCCTTGAGCTCGCCGCTGACCGCTGCCGCCGAGCCCTCGTCGAGGAGCTCGAGCCCCTTCTCGATCTCACCGCTCTTCATGAGCGCGCGGCCCTTGCCGGCGAGCGCGAGCATCTGCGTGTCCCGATCGCCGAAGCGCTTCGCGAGCTCGTAGGCATGATCGAAGTGCTCGATCGCCGAGGGGTAGTCGCCTTCGGCGAACATCGCCTGGCTCGCTCGTGTCAACGCGATGCGTCCGTGTTCCGCGGACTCCTCCTGGTTCTCGAGCAGGCGCTCGGCGGTGGCGAACCACCCCTGCGCGACCGAGAACGCTCCTCGGTTCGACTCGTCCCAAGACAGCGTGAGCGCGACGCGTGCGGCGTCGAGATCCTTCCCCTCGCCCGAATAGGCGACGTAGGCCCGCTCACGCAGCCGGATCGCCTCACCGAGCTTCCCTCGCCACCAGGCAGCTTCGCCGAATCGCTCGAGATCCTCGGCGGTCAGGCTCGACTGATCGAGCTGCTCGTATGCCTCGAACGCCTCGCGCCACGACTGGCGGGAGGCAGCGTCTCGGGCGACGGCGGACGGGTCGATCATCTGCGCCACGCTCGTATTGTCACACCAGCGGTCAACGTCCCCGAAGGGT
>DASTYD010000008.1:0-7497 GCA_035765175.1 Gaiellaceae bacterium | reverse complement strand
GACGGATTCGCCCGACACCGGGGCGACCGTCGGCCGGCTGCTGAAGAACCAGGCCGACATCGGCAACGCCGTCAAGCCGTTCTACGGGAGGAAGGCCGGCAACGAGCTGACGAACCAGCTCCGCCGCCACATCCTGATCGCGGCCGAGGTGATCGCCGCGGCGAGGGCCGGTGATTCGGCCAAGCTCGCCGACGCACAGGCGCGCTGGGCGAAGAACGGCGACGACATCGCCGCCGTGCTGGCGAGCGTCAACCCGCGCCACTGGAAACTCGGCGCGATGAAGGCCGAGCTGCGCATGCACCTGAAGCTGACGACGGACGAGGCCGTGGCCAGGCTGCAGGGCGACTGGAACGCCGATGTGGCCGCGTACGAGAAGGTCCACACACATGCGCTGCACTTCTCGGACGTGCTCTCGGATGGGCTGATCAAGCAGTTCCCGAGGCGCTTTCGGTAGACGGAGGTAAGGGACGCGTCCCGGAAGGCACTAACGAGGTATGCGTCCAACGCAGATCGAAGAGCAGGTCGTGGCGTGGCG
Source organism: Gaiellaceae bacterium (assembly GCA_035765175.1). Taxonomy (GTDB): domain Bacteria; phylum Actinomycetota; class Thermoleophilia; order Gaiellales; family Gaiellaceae; genus VAXT01. Next base: position 6,962 of record DASTYD010000008.1, on the reverse strand, counting down.
GCGAGCGCAGCTCGTCGAGGCGGGCTTCTCGCCGCCGCTCGCGGCTCGAGTCGCGAGCGACCCACGCTACGACGTGCACGCGCTGATCGAGCTTGTGGAGCGCGGGTGCGACCCCGAGCTCGCAGTGCGCATCCTCGCCCCGCTCGAGGCAGCAGGGGTCGCGGCATGAGCGCTGTCGCCGGAATTCGGGTAGACAATCGCCTGGTGGACTCGACGATCGCCTCCACGGAGCCGACGCTCGATCCCGAGTCGCGCGAGTGGCTCAGCTCACTGCGTGGCAGGGGCCGCGAGCACGACGAGGCGGTCGCCCGCCTGCATGAGCTCCTGCTCCGCGCGGCGCGCTTCGAGTGCGCCCGCCGGCGACCGACTCTGCCTCACCTGCGCGGCAACGACCTCGACGACATCGCGAACCAGGCGGCCGACGACGCGCTCGTCTCGGTCCTGGCGAAGCTGGACACCTTCCGCGGCGCCAGCCGCTTCACGACCTGGGCGTACAAGTTCGCGCTGCTCGAGGCGGCCGTGAAGTTGCGCCGCCGCGCCTGGCAGGGGCGCGAGATTCCGCTCGAGCCCGAGACGTGGAGCCTCTTCGCGGGCGCCGGGATCGAGCCGGACGAGTCGGTGGAGCAGGGCGAGCTGCTGGCGACGCTTCAACAGGCGATCGCCGAGGTCCTGACCCCGCACCAGCGGCGCGTGCTCGTGGCGCTCGCCCTGAACGGCGTGCCGATCGACGTGCTCGCCGAGCGCCTGAGCACGACGCGCGGCGCCCTATACAAGACCTTGCACGACGCCCGGCGCAAGTTGCGTGGGCACCTGGACGAGCTCGGCTTGTCCCTCGAGACGGCGGAGGAGGCGATCTGATGGAACGACCGGATCTGAAGCAGGCACTCGGGCGGCTGCTCGGGCCGGCCGAGCCGGAGATCGGCTGCGACGAGTGCTTCGAGCAGCTCGACCGCTACGTCGAGCTCGAGCTGGCCGGGGCCGACGCGGACGCCGCGGTGCCCGGGCTGCGCGCTCATCTCGTGGGCTGCCCCGCCTGCCGCGAGGAGCACGAGAGCCTGCGTGCCCTCGCCAGCGGCGAGCATGCGCTCTAGTAAGAACCGCGACTCGCGAGACACACACACAGAGAGATGCAGGAGGTCAGCTTCAACGGCCTGTCCTTGGTCGCGAGCCCCGGTCGCGTGATGACGCCGCGTCCGGCGACCGAGCAACTGGTCGTCGCGGCCGTCGAGCGCGTCGGATCAGGCCCGGCCCGGGTCGTCGACGTCGGCACCGGCACCGGCGCGATCGCGGTGGCGATCGCCGAAGCCGCGCCGAGCGCGCGCGTCTACGCGACCGACACCAGTCCGCTGGCTGTCGAGCTCGCGCGTGAGAACGTCCGGCGGCACGGTCTCCGCGAGCGCGTGACCGTGCACCACGGCGATCTCCTGGACCCCGTGCCCGGGCCGATCGACCTCGTCGTCGCCAACCTGCCCTACCTGCCCGCCGCCGAGGCGTGCCTGTATCCGGATCTCGCAGGCGAGCCCGCCATGGCCGTCTTCGCGCCCGGTGACGGGCTCGGCCCGTATCGGCGCCTGCTTGCTGCCTGTGCCCAGCGGCTCGACGACGACGGCAGAGTCTTCATCCAGCTCTACCGGCAGGTGCTCGAAGCGACCGCCGCCGAGCTGCCCGAGCTCCAGGCGAGCCTCGAATACGAGCTCGCCGCCTAGCCGGCCCAAAGAACTCGGAGTCAGACTCCTTAACGTGTCAAGGCCGAGCTGTTGCGTGGCCGTCTCAGCTCTGAGACATCTTTTCCCACCACAGCTCGAAGTGCCGCTGCCGCTCGTACGCTCGTGCCATGCCGCGGCGGACTCGTTCTTACCATCCGAGCCTGTACCACCTCGCGCCTCGAGCAAGCGACACCCGGTACCTGTTCGAGAACGACGGCGAGCGGCAAAGCTTTCTCCTCGAGCTCGCACGAACGCTCGAGCGCTTCGAGATCGCGCTCGTTGCCTACACGCTGATGGGCACGCACTACCACCTCGTCGTCGACAGTCTCGGAACCGGAATCGCCCCCGCGCTTCAGAGGCTCCACACGTGGTACGCGCGAATTGCGAACAGCGCCCGCGAGCGCGCCGCGCATCTCTTCCGCGCGCACTACTTCGCCCGTGAGATCACGAGCGAGGAAGACTTGCTCACCGTCTGCCACTACGTCGCCCACAATCCGGTCGAGGCGGGGCTCGTTCGTGAACCCTTCGCCTGGCCCTGGAGCAGCGCCGCCGCGACCGCCGGTCTTGCGCGGCCTCAGGTCCCGCTCGAGCTCGAGCCGATCCGTTTGGCGTTCGGCAGCCGCCCCAACTGGCAGAGCCGGTACCAGGCGTTCATCGCCGCGTCTTCGCAAGAGTGGTCAGACGCCTAACCGGCCCAGGAGACGAAGCCGCCGACGATCGCGCCGTACGCGATGTGGGCGGCCAATGTCACGAGCGGCGTCCGGCGCCCGTAGTTGAGCAGCAGGAACCCGGCCGGCTCGAGCATCGGCGACGACCCGGCCGCGTCGAAGCCCGTGCCCATGCGCGGATGGACCACCGGGAGAAGGACATTGACGACGGCGGTCGCCGCGAACAGGCCGTGGAGGAGGCCGAGCAGCGCGCCGAGCAGGACGCCGGACTCACCGACGACCAGGAAGATCACCCAGTAGCCGAGGGCGAACAGGAGCCCGAACACGAAGTGGAGCGCGTAGCCGACGGCCTTGGCGCGGACGCGGTCGGTCGTCAGGGCCGTCCCGAGGAGGAACGGGATGTCGATGCGCGTCCAGCCGAGCTCGCTGGCGGCGCGGAGCATCGTCGTCAGCACGAACGTCCCGGCCAGGCCGCCGACGACTGCGCCCCAGATCACCGCGCGGCCTCGTCGATCGCAACCGCAGCGCTGATCAGCGCCAGATGGCTGAGCCCCTGCGGGAAGTTGCCCAGGAACTCGCCGGTCGCCGGGTCGATCTCCTCGCTGTAGAGGCCGACGTCGTTCGCCAGGCCGACCAACTCGTCCATCAGCTCTGTCGCCTCGTCGAGCCTTCCCTGGCAGGCGTACGCCTCGACGAGCCAGAACGAGCAGGCCAGGAACGCGCCCTCCTCGCCGGGCAGGCCGTCCTCGCTCACGTAGCGGTGGACGAGCGGACCGTCGGCGAGCTCGCGGCGGACGGCGTCCACCGTCGCGACGAGCCGCGGCGCGGTCGGCTCGTCGTAGCGGGCGATGACTCCCATCAGGAGCGCGGCGTCGAGCAACTCCTCGTCCGCGCTTCGCGTGTAGCTCTGCTTCCGCTCGGAGTAGCAGCGGGTCTCGACGAACTCGCGGATCTTGTCGGCCTCGCGGCGCCAGCGGACGACGTCCCCACGCAGGAGGTTCTGGTCGGCGAGCGAGCAGGCCCGGTCGAGCGCGACGGCGCACATCATCTTCGACTGCGTGAAGTGAGCGGCATCGCGGCGCACCTCCCAGATGCCTGCGTCGGGCTTGCGCCAGATACGGCAGACGTGGTCCGCAATCTCTGCGAGCCGGCCGCCTTGGTCACGGTCCAGCCCTCCTGTCGAGCGCGCGACTTGCGTCGCGGCGTCGAGGAGCTCGCCGTAGACGTCGAGCTGCGTCTGCCCGACGGCGGCGTTTCCGACCCGGACGGGGCGCGAGCCCCGGTACCCGGCGAGTGGGAGTGACTGCTCGTCGGCCTCGGGACGGCCGTTCAGTCGGTAGAGCACGCGCACCTCGGGATGCGTCAGCTGCGACGCGTGCATGAGCCAGGAGAAGAACGCCTGCGCCTCGCGCGAGCAGCCGAGCCCGAGCAGCGCCCGCAAGGCGAACGACGAGTCGCGGGGCCACGAGAAGCGGTAGTCCCAGTTCCGCTCGCCTCCGATCGTCTCCGGAAGGGAGGAAGTGACGGAGGCGGCGATCGCGCCAGAGGGTGCGTAGACGAGTAGCTTCAGCGCGAGGGCGCTGCGCAGGACGGCGTCGCGCCAAGGGCCGTCGTACTCGCGCCCTCCGGTCCAGTGGTGCCAGAACCGCTCCGTTGCCTGGAGCCGAGCTTCGGCATCGTCGCGGGCCGGGAAGACGACAGGCTCCTGATGCGCGGCGGCGAGAACGAGCTGCGCTCTGCTGCCTTGCTGGACAACGAAGCTGCTCCCGACGGCGCCGTCGTCGGCCTCGGGCTCGCCAGCATCCCAGGAGAGGACCGCGACGGCGTGGGTGCCGCAGCTCACCATGTAAACGCCCGCCCGCCTCTCGATGTCGACCACTGCGCCGTACTCCGGCCTGGGCTCCGCGCGCCAGCGCATCGGCACCTCCCCGGACAGGCTCTCGACACGGCGCACGACCTCGCGGTACGGCGGAAGTCCGCCCGTCGGAAGCGTCATCGCGTCCGTGACCCGCACCCTGCCGTCGGCGGTCGAGAACGTCGTCTCGAGCACGTTGGTCCCGGGGAGGTAGCGGCGCGTCGCCTCGAAGGGCTGCTCGGGCCGCAGCTCGAACCTGCCCCCGGCGCGGGCATCGAGCAGCGCTCCGAACGTGCTCGGCGAGTCGAGATCGGGCAGGCACAGCCAGTCGATCGAGCCGTCGCGGGCGATGAGTGCGGCGGTCCTTCCGTCGCCGACAGCCGCATAGTCGGCAATCGGGGCGTAACCGTCGACGCGTTTGACAGTTACCACTTTGGGTGACGTTCCCGGTGTCGGCATCTCTTATCCTCCGGCATCCGAATTCGCGCGCTGCGCGTATGGAAGGAGGCACTGCGATGGAGTGGGCTGCACTCATCAGCTGGGTCCTGACGGCGGGCGGAGGGTTCGTGCTCCTTGCCATCTGGCTTCGGAACGGAGGCATGAGCCAGCGCGCGCCGGGCGAGATCCGGCCGTACCTCATCCTCAGCCACTTCGCGCTGGCGGCAACCGGGCTCGTCCTGTGGATCGTCTACGTCGCAACCGACAGCGACGCCTTGGCGTGGATCGCGTTCGCCCTTCTCGTCGTCGTCGCGCTGATCGGGTGGACGATGTTCGCGATCTGGTACCAGCGTCGGCAAGGGATCTCGGCCGCGGGGCGGGAGGCGCCGGTGGGGACGCCTGCAGAGCAGCGATTCCCGGTCGCGATCGTGGGGCTGCACGGGCTGCTCGCCGTGATCACAGTCGTCCTCGTCTTCATCGCCACGATCGCCTGACATGCGCTCGCAGATCAAAGAGAAGCGGGAGGTCGCCAGGCAGACGCTGATGGTCGTCTTCGACCTCCTCGGGGAAGAGGTGGACTTCAAGGCCGGTCAGTACTTCTGGGTCACGCTCCCCGACGTCGGCTACGACGACGAGCGAGGGCTGCGCCGGCACATCACGGTGGTCACCTCGCCCAACGAGCGAGGCGTGCTCGGTTTCGCGACGCGGCTGCGCGATACGGCGTTCAAGAAGACCCTCGCGGAGCTCGACGTCGGCGCGGAGGTCGACGTCGAGCACCCGAAGGGAGACTTCTCGCTCCCGATGGAGACCGCCCGCCCCTACGTGTTCATCGCCGGCGGGATCGGGATCACCGTCTTCCGCAGCATGCTCCGCTACATCGTCGAGGAGGGCCTGTCGCACCGCGTGACGCTCGTCTACTCGAACCGCGACCGCGAGTCGACGGCGTTCTTCGACGAGCTTGAGGCCATGGATCGTGAGCATGAGAACATCCGCGTCGTCTTCGTCATGACCGACGACCCCGAGTGGGAGGGCGAGAAGCGGCGGGTCGACGCCGACGTCCTGCGCGAGCACCTCGAGGGCGAACTGGGCGACTACGTCCACATCGCGGCGGGGCCGCCCGGGATGGTCGAGGCGATGGAGAGCGCCCTCAAAGGCGCCGGCGTGCCCGAGGAGCAGGTGTTGGTCCAGCGCTTCGCCGGCTACTGAGCCAAACGTGCCCGAGCTCCCGGCGACGGCGGCCTGGCGCCACCTGGGCGTCCGCGAGGGATTCGAAGTCGTCTTTCTGCGGCGCGAGGGCGACGGTTACCGCCTGGATGGGCACTCAACGGGCCTCGAGGAAGGCGAAGCGTGGGGGGCTCGCTACGCCCTGACGCTTGATGCCGCAGAGCGCGTCGCCTGAGCGTCGGTCGGACCCTCGGGCCGGCCGAGGGGTCCGGCCGGCCGAGGGGTCAGACCCCGCTAATAAAGAGGAACAATTCGTCCACAGGACCGCGTAACCGTGAGGTGCGGGTCACCGCACTCGGCTGCACAGGACAGCGGTCAAGTAAAGGGGTCTGACCCCGTCGGTCGAGAAGAGCAGGTCATCCTGCAGCGTTTCGCCGGCTACTGAGCCCGTCGTCGTCGCAGGGAAGGAATCCGGCCGTCGGCGCGGAAATCAACGCCCATGATGCTCGAGGAACGAGAGGTCGTCGAGGAAGCCGCCGACCGCTGGTGGCTCTTCCTGCTGACCGGGATCATCTGGCTCGTCGTCGCGCTGATCGTCTTCCAGTGGGACTACACGACGGTGTACGCGGTGTCGTACCTGTTCGGCATCGTCGCGCTCTTCGCCGGAGTGAACGAGTTCTTCCAGATCACCGTTTCGACCTCCGGCTGGAAGGTCGCCCACGTCATCCTGGGCATTCTCTTCATCCTCGCGGGCCTGTGGGCGGTCGTGCACCCGCGCAACGCGTTCACCACCCTCGCGGGGCTGATCGGCTTCTTCTTCCTCTTCAAAGGGATCTTCGACATCACGGCCGCGTTCATCGCCAGGGAGCAGTTCGACCTCTGGTGGCTGCAGCTCATCGTCGGCCTCGTGGAGATCCTCCTGGCGTTCTGGGTTGCAGGCTCCTTCAAGGACAAGGTGATCCTGCTCGTCGCCTACGTCGGCATCATCGCGCTCTCACGCGGGATCACCGAGCTCTTCCTCGCCTTCAAGCTGAGAGGGCTCAAGAGGCGAGTCGCGGTAGCCTGACCGGCTCCACGTGAGCCTCACCCAGTACTACACCGCGACGACGCTCGACGGCTTCATCGCCGATC
>DASTYD010000007.1:0-3664 GCA_035765175.1 Gaiellaceae bacterium | reverse complement strand
CTACGCCTACTTCAACAACGATTGGCACGGCTACGCGGTCAGGAATGGGCTCTGGCTCGAGAAAACGCTTGCAGAACCACGTGTGACATTCGATACTAGACGCGCTCGACCCAGGAAAAACCCCAGGAGAGGGGAGACTATGAAGCGGCTACCGCTCATCCTGTCGGCGACGGCTGTCCTCGTATCCGTCCTTGGTTCGACCTCGCTCGGCCAGGCTGCCGGCAATGCGGTCGGACAGACCGTCGAGAAGGCGAAGGCGACGGCGGGCCTCGCCCCGTCGGCCGCCCAACCGATCCGTAGAGGGCCTCGGGGACGCCGCGGCCCGCGTGGACGGAGAGGGCCGCCGGGCCCGGCCGGCACGGCGCTCGCGTTCGGCCGGGTCTCTGCGGAAGGCATCCTCGACGCAGGGAACTCCAAGAGCCTCACGAGCGTGACGCGGCTCGGGCCGGGTCGCTACTGCCTCGTGCCTGGAGTGGCGGTGAGGAATGCGGTCGCAAGCCTCGGCCAACAGGGCTTTGGCGTCGGCGTCGACGTCGGGCTGAGGACGGCCTCGTGCCCGAACGGGATCGAGATCAGAACGTTCGACGGAGACGGCTTCCTCGTGGACAACGAGACATTCGTCGTTATGAACTAAGCGGCGAACCGAGACCGCCCCGTTGCTACGCTCGACGCGTGGAACAGCCCACGTCGGAGCAGATCACCGAGGCGCTCGGCAAAGTCATCGATCCCGAGCTGAAGCGGCCCGTCACCGAGCTCGACATGGTTCGCGAGGTGCGCGTCGAGGGCGGTCACCTTGCGGTCACGATCGCCCTGACCGTCGCCGGCTGTCCCCTGCGCGCGAGCTTCGAGGACCAGGTTCGCGAGCACGTGCTTCCGCTTCCGGGGGTCGAGTCCGTCTCGCTCGAGTTCGACGTCATGAGCCCGGAGGAGCGCGCGGCGCTGACGCAGAAGCTCCGCGGCAGCGTCGAAGGGCGCTCGAAGGGGATCTCGGTCGGCGCGTCGACGCGGGTCCTCGCGATCGCGAGCGGCAAAGGAGGTGTCGGCAAGTCCACCCTCTCGGTGAACCTCGCGGCCGCGTTCGACCGGCTCGGCCAGCGCACCGGGATCCTCGACGCCGACGTCTACGGTCACTCGATTCCGCACATGCTCGGAATCACCCAGCGGCCGGTCGTCGTCGACAAGATGATCGTGCCGCCGGTTCGGGGTGACCTGAAGCTGATGTCGATCGGCTTCTTCCTCGAGGAGAACGCCCCGGTCATGTGGCGCGGGCCGATGCTCCACCGCGCGCTCGAGCAGTTTCTCTCGGATGTTCACTGGGGCGAGCTCGACACGCTCGTCGTCGACATGCCGCCGGGGACGGGCGACGTCTCGATCTCGCTCGGTCAGCTCCTGCCCCGCGCGGAGGTGGTCGTGGTCACGACCCCGCAGGCCGCGGCGCAGCAGGTCGCGGTGCGCGCGGCCCAGATGGCGCAGAAGACGGGCATGCGCCTGATCGGCGCGATCGAGAACATGTCCTACCTCGTGGGCAGCGGCCAGGAGCTCTTCGGGGCCGGCGGCGGTGAGGCGCTCGCGCAGGCGATCGACGCGCCGCTGCTCGGCAAGGTGCCGCTCGATCCTCGGCTCAGGGAGTGCTCGGACGACGGCGAGCCGCTCGTCTGGGTCGAGCCCGAGAACGAGACGGCGCGCATCCTCGTCGAGCTGGCGGAGGTCGTCACGGCGGCCGGGCGCAAGCCGGGCACGGTCAAGAAGCCGCTTCCACTCGCCACCTAGAAACTCGAGAGGCGCCCGCAGGCGCCTCTCGGTCCCATCGCGGCATCCCCCTTAGCAGCCGCCGCGGTAGATCAGTGCCGAGTTGTCGGGCACGACGGGCACGTTCGCGCCCAGCTCGCCGCTCAGCGTGTTGCCGACGATCGTCGCCGACCAGTTGCCGAGAAGCCGAGCCCACGGGACGCGGACCTGGCCGGTCGCGAGGCCGTCGAGGTGGTTGCCGTTGTCGATCACGGCAGAGAGTCGCGCGTTCGACCTCGGTCGGCCACCCTTGCCGGGCTTCATCTGCGCGCTGCTCGGAGTCGTCCGCCAGGTGCCGGACATCCAGCCGTCGCCCGTCGTCTCGTTGACGACCGTGCGCGACGAGACGACCAGGGTTCCCGCCAGACGCGGCTCGGTGCTGGTCGACGTCCCGCGCCAGACGGCGTTCGTGATGCGGAACGTGTTCCCGCCCTGCGTGCAGGTGCGACTGTGCGAGCGCACCTGGTCAGCGGTGAACGAGGCGGACACGTCCTGCGTCGAAGGACGTGGCTGCGTCGCTGCGGCGACGCCGGCGATCACGAACAGGCCGACTGCGACGAGCAGTGAGAGGTACGTGTAACGGCGCATTGCCGAGTACTCCCCCTTTCGTAGTTCTGCAGGGGAAGATCAACGGCGCGGATGAAGACTTCGGGTGCGCCTCGTAAAGATTTCGTGAGGAAGGGCGCCCGCGCGAGCACCCTTCCTCCGCGAATCTGCTCTTACTTCGAGTCGACAAACGGGCAGCGGCCGCTCTGAATCACGGTCGGCATCGTGTTCGTTCCCGTCCCGCCGATGCCGCCGTAGATCGACGTTCCGACGCTGAAGTTCGCAACCAACCGGCCTCCGGTCTGCTGGCCGCGAGCTCGGACGAGCCCGGTCACGAGCCCCTTGTGTTCGTGACGGCGTTGCCCGTGATGACCACCTGACGGTACTGGCCGTCGTCCCCGGCGCAGGTCCGCTCGTAGGGCACCCCAGACGGTTTCCCGCCAGCACCGCCGAGACCAGGTCTGTGCGCTGCTGCGGGCCGACTGCGGCGACCGCGCCGACTGCGAAGCCTCCGGTCACGATCGCGAGCACGACCCAGAGCCTCACTCGTCCCGTCGAGCCCTCCCTGCGACCCCTGAGTCCGCGAAGATCCTGTCACGTTGGTGAACGGATGAGCAAACGCGACGAGGTGCTCGCGAAGATGGCCGCGCTCGGCTTCGACGAGGACGACCGGGCGGCGCTCGCCGACCACTTCCTCGACGCCGAAGCGCGCGGCAGGGACGGCCACGGCCTGACGCGGGTGGAGTGGCTCGCGACCCTTCCCGATCTCGATCCGGACGCTCGGCCGGAGCGCGTGCACGCCGAGCCGGGCTTCGAGCGCTGGGACGGGCGCGGGGCCCTCGGCTACCTCACGCTGGCGGCGATCTGCCGCGCGCAGCTGGCCGACCCGCCCGACAACGCTCGCGTGATCGTCGCCGCGCACTGCTTTCCGACCGGCATGCTCGGGCACTGGGTGCGCAAGCTCGCCGACGGCGGGCTCGTCGCCGCGCTGACCGCCACCTCCCCGGCGCGGCTCCCGCACCCCGAGGGCGGCGAGCCGCTGGTCGGGACGAACCCCCTCGCGATCGCGATTCCGAGCTCGGACGGACGGCCGATCGTCGCCGACGTCTCGATGGGCAGGATCACGTACGGAGACGTGCTCGCGGGTAAGGCGTCAGAGGATGAGCTCGTGCCGTTCGGGGGTGAGCAGGCGCACAAGGCGTTCGCGCTCGCAATCGGGCTCCAGCTGCTGGTCGACGCCCTGACCGGAGACGGCTACGGCGCGGTGATGCTCGTCGCGCGGCCCGAGGCGGACCCGGTGCCGGCGCTACGAGCTCGCGCGGGCGGAGCT
>DASTYD010000006.1:0-17381 GCA_035765175.1 Gaiellaceae bacterium | reverse complement strand
GGCAACATCGGCCGGGCGATGCTGAGCCTGTTCGTCCTGCTCACGCTCGAGGACTTCCCGCGCTACATGGACGCCGGGATGGAGGTGCACCCGTGGTCGTGGATCTACTTCGTGACCTTCGTCCTGATCACGGTCTTCATCGTCATCAACGTCCTGATCGGGATCGTGCTGAACTCGATGGAGGAGGCGCGTGAGCTGGAGCGCCGGCGGCGGTTGTCGGTCGGCCATGAACCGCCCCTGGGAGACATCGCGCCGGCGCCGGTCGTGGAGCGAATCACGATCCTGCGAGCAGCCCTCGACGAGCTCGAGCAGGAGCTCGCCGTCGCGGGCAGGCCTCGGCCCTAGACCGACCAGGTGTCGCCGGCGTGGAGGAGCGCCTTCAGGTCGCCCTCGCCGCGCTCGGCCTTCGCCGTCGCCAGCTGCTCGGCCATGAGCTCGTCGTAGACCGGGCGCTCGATATCTCGGAAGATCCCGATCGGCGTCGGGCCGTGCGGAGTGTGCGAGATGCTCGAGAGCGAGAACGCGAGGCTCGCCGTTTCGTGGTGCTCGTCGTGGACGAGCAGCGCGTCCTCACCCACGTCGGCAACGTCGACGAGCTCGCACGAGCCGTCCGGGCGCAGCTTCACGCCGCGTTCCCCCTCGGCGCCGAAGCGGATCGGCTGCTCGTGCTCGAGGCGGATCTGATTCTCGGTCTGCTCCTTGACCGCGTCGAACGCGCCGTCGTTGTAGACGTTGCAGTTCTGGTAGATCTCGATCAGCGCCGACCCCTTGTGCGTGGCCGCGCGGCGCAGGATCCCGGTCAGGTGCTTCTTGTCGGTGTCGATCGAGCGCGCGACGAAGGTTGCCTCCGCGCCCAACGCGATCGAGACGGGGTTGAACGGCCAGTCGAGCGATCCCATGGGTGTCGACTTGTTGCGCGTCCCGAGCGGCGAGGTCGGCGAGTACTGACCTTTCGTGAGCCCGTAGATCTGGTTGTTGAAGAGCAGGATCTTCACGTTCACGTTCCGGCGCAGCGCGTGGATCAGGTGGTTGCCGCCGATCGACAGCGCGTCGCCGTCGCCCGTCACGACCCAGACCGACAGGTCCGGACGGGACGTTGACAACCCCGTCGCAATCGCCGGCGCGCGGCCGTGGATCGAGTGCATCCCGTACGTCTGCATGTAGTACGGGAAGCGCGCCGCGCAGCCGATCCCGGAGATGAACACGATCTGCTCGCGCGGGAGGCCGAGCTCGGGCATGAACGACTGCAACGCCGCGAGGATCGCGTAGTCGCCGCAGCCCGGGCACCAGCGAACCTCCTGGTCGGACTTGAAGTCCTTCGCGGTCAGCTGGACGAGGTTCTTGCCGTTGCCACCGTTCTCGCTCAATGTGGCGGCCGCCCTTCGTCGTAGGACTTGACATAGCCGGGCGGGGCTAGGCTGCTGCCCTGAGCCGCGGCGTCCACTCTCGCGTCGCGCACGCCCTCGAAACGATCTTCCTCCGTGGCGGCACGCGGGGACCTCAATCGGAATAGCCGCAGGAATTTCCGTAGCTTGCCGCCGTTATCGCTCATCGACCTCGTCCTCGTCGTGGGGATTCGGCAGCACAGGCTCGTCGCCAGGCTCCTCCGGCTCGGCGAAGTCCCCCGGCCGCTTCGTGCCGAGCGCCATGTCGTCCGGCTCACGCGAACTGCCGCGCAATTTCTCGAGCCACCTCCTCAACATCAGAGCATCGCCTCGATCGCGTCCGCCAGCTCGTCCGAGCGGAACGGAAGCCCGCGCACGCGGTTGTAGCCGACCGCGTCGACGAGGAACTCCGCGCGCACGAGCTTGAGCAGCTGGCCGAGGTTCATCTCCGGCACGAGCACCCGGTCGTAACGCTTGAGGACGTCGCCGAGGTTCCGCGGGAAAGGATTCAGGTGCGTGAGGTGCGCGTGCGCGACCTCCCTGCCGTTCTTGCGCAGCCTGCGCACTGCCGACTGAATAGGCCCGTACGTCCCGCCCCACCCCAGCACGAGCAGCGATGCCCCGTCCGGATCGTCGACCTCGAGCTCCGGGATGTCCGCCGCGATGCCGGCCACCTTCTGCGCGCGCAGGCGGACCATGTGGTCGTGGTTGTCGGGGTCGTAGGAGACGTTGCCGGTGACGTCCTCCTTCTCGAGCCCGCCGATCCTGTGCTCCAGCCCGGGCGTGCCGGGAATTGCCCACTGGCGGGCGAGCGTCTCGGGATCGCGCTGGTACGGCATGAAACCGCCGTCGACGTTCGGCTCGGTCGTGAACCCGGTGGAGATGTCGGGTAGCGACTCGACGTCCGGCAGCAGCCAGGGCTCGGAACCGTTCGCGAGGTACGCGTCGGAGAGCAGGAAAACCGGCGTGCGGTACTTGAGCGCGATTCGCGCCGCCTCGATCGCCGCGCCGAAGCAGCTGCCTGGAGTCGAGGCCGCGACCACGGGCACCGGAGCCTCCGCGTTCCGGCCAAACATGACCGCGAGCAAGTCGGCCTGCTCCGGCTTCGTGGGCATGCCGGTCGAGGGCCCGGCGCGCTGGATGTCGAGGATCAGGAGGGGAAGCTCCAGTGTCACCGCAAGGCCGATCGTCTCCTGCTTGAGAATTACCCCCGGCCCGCTCGAGGTGCAGACGCCGAGCGCGCCGCCGAAGCTCGCGCCGAGCGCAGCTCCAACCGCGGCGATCTCGTCCTCGGCCTGAAACGTGCGGACACCGAAGTTCTTGTGCCGTGCGAGGTCGTGGAGGATGTCCGAGGCAGGCGTGATCGGATACGCACTCAGGAAGAGCGGCAGCTTCGACTGCACGCCGGCCGCGACGAGCCCGAGCGCGAGCGCCTGGTTGCCGGTGATGTTCCTGTAAGTCCCCGGCGGCAGCTTCGCGGGCGCCACCTCGTACTGGGTCGCAAAGCCTTCGGCCGTCTCGCCGAACGCGTAGCCGGCCTTGAACGCGCGGGTATTCGCCTCGGCGATCTCCGGCCGCTTCGCGAACTTCTTCTCGAGGAACTCGACCGTGCCCTGGGTGGGACGCGTGTAGAGCCACGACATGAGCCCGAGCGCGAACATGTTCTTGGAGCGCTCGGCCTCCCGGTTCGTCAGTCCGCTGCCCTTGACGGCCTCGAGCGTGAGCGCGGTCAGCGGCACCTCGTGCACCTGGTATTCGTCGAGGGTGCCGTCGTCGAGCGGGTTGGCGGTGTAGCCCGCCTTCTGGAGGTTGCGCTCGTTGAAGGCGTCGCTGTTGACGATGAGCGTCCCGCCGGGCGACAGGTCTTTGAGATTTGTGCGCAGAGCCGCGGGGTTCATCGCGACGAGCACGTGCGGTGCGTCGCCGGGGGTCAGGATGTCGTGGTCGGCGTAGTGGATCTGGAAGCCCGACACGCCCGGCAGCGAGCCCGCCGGCGCGCGGATCTCGGCCGGGAAGTCGGGCAGCGTCGAGAGGTCGTTGCCGAAAAGGGCCGTTTCGCTCGTGAAACGACCGCCGGTCAGCTGCATGCCGTCGCCTGAGTCGCCGGCGAACCGGATGATCACGTCCTCGAGCTGCTCGATGGGCTTGGCCATCGCCTCTTCGGGAGGTATAGCAGCCTTCTTCAGGCCGTCGCAGCGCTTGGCTGGCGGCGCAGACGGTAGGCCAGGTAGGCGGTGGTCACGAGCGGGGCAACGACGATCGCAACAAACACGCCGAACTTCAAGAAATCGGCGACATCCGTCGAGGGCTCAGAGGACGGCAATTCGGTGCAGTTGATCTCTCGTCCGGTCGACGGATCGACTTCGCAGACCGTTCCTCCGTGCGACACACTCGTGCTTCCGACGAAGACGAGCAGGAAGAGTGAAAGGCCCAGGCCGCCGGGCACGAAGACTGTGCCGATGACCTTGTCACGCACATTCCAAGCATTCGAAAGCCAGAGGAGGATCACCCCGACGAACCACCCGACGAAAGGCAGAACGACGCCGCCGATAAGCAACAAGACGAGCGCGGCGACCTCCATCCAGCCGGGCTTGTACGGCGGTGCCGGGGCGGTCGGCTGAACCTCGAACCGCTCGCGCGCATCCTCAGCGATATCAGCCGGATCGCCGAGCCCCTCGAGGATGTTGCGCACGTCGGCCTCGGACTCGTGCTCGAGCCCGGCGCGCGCCTCGGTGATGTGACCAGCGATCTCGTCGACGATCTCGCGCCGGCGGTCGCGCGGGAGATCGTCGAGCTCGACCTCGAGGTGCTTCAGGTACCGCTCGACCAGCTTGTCCGGCGTGGTTCCCATCACCCTGCCTTCCTTTCAACGAAGTGATCCACGGCGTCACGGAAGCGACCCCACTCGCCCTTGAAGGCATCGAGAGCCGCCCGGCCTGCTTTGGTCAGCCGGTAGTAGCGGCGCGGGGGGCCAGACGAAGATTCACGCCAGGTGGTATCGACGAGCCCGTCCCGGCGGAGGCGGCTCAGAAGCGGGTAGATCGTGCCCTCGCTCGTCACCATTCCGTCGGTCTCAGCGAGGGAACGGACGAGGTCGAACCCGTACCGCTCCTCGTCCGCGAGGAGCGCCAAGACGCAGTACTGGAGCGTCCCCTTGCGCATCTGGGCGAGCAGCGCGTCCTGCTTCCCAGCTACCATGCATCACAAGGTACCTGGGTAAACCGCCTAAGTCAACGACTTCTCGGCTCGCAGGTACGCCACGGCGGTGCGGCTCGTCCCTGTTCCCTCCTCGTACAGCGGCTTCAGATGGCCGATGAAGCGCTCCGCCTCCTCCGGCGTCAGTGCCTGATCGACCAGCTCGCCGAACGTCGGCGCAAGCGGGTTGGGCGCAATCCGGAGGAAGGTCTCCCAGCCCACATCGGCGAGCCAGCGCGGCCGGGCGTCGTGCTCGACACGCGCCTCGAAGGTCAACTCGACGCTCCGGAAGCGGGCGCGCTCGGCGAACGTGATGAGATCGCGCTCGTCGAAGTCTGTGAGGGTCGCGTCGTCGGCGAGCCGCTGCTCCGAGTTCTTCACCTTCTCGGCCAGATCGGCCACGGGGCCGACGTCGAAGCCGCAGAACCGGCCCTCGGGCTCAGGAGAGCTGAAGCTGTTGATGGGCTCGAAGATCGACAGGCGTCCGCCAGGCTTCAGCACGCGGTGGAACTCGTCGAAGGCGCGCTGCTTCTCCTTGACGTAGATCACGACCGAGCGCGTCGTGACGACGTCCACGGACTCGTCCGCGAGCGGTACGAGATCCTCGGCGCGGGCGAGCACGAACTCGCAGCGATTGCCCTCCTCGAGCTCGCCGGCCAGGCCTCGCGACACGTCGAGGAGATCGCGGGAGACGTCGGAGAGGATCACCTTGCCGCTCTCTCCGACGAGCGGTAGCGCGCCGAAGGCGATCAGCCCGTCGCCGGCTCCCACGTCGAGCACGACGTCGCCTTCACGAATCCCCGCACCTTCGAGCACCCTCTCCCGCACTCGGCCGAGCTCGCGCAGTGCCCGCTCGGCTTGCTCCGCGTCCCCGCCGAAGCGACGCTCGAGGACCCAGGTCGCCCAGCGGTCGAGCGCAGGCTCAGCCATCGGCTTCGGCGAGCAGCGCCTCCAGGTCGAGGGGCCGGCTCACCATCGCGACGCCTTTCCCGTCCGGCGCCATCGGCCACTCCTCGCGCGGGCGGTCGCGGTACAGCTCGATCCCGTTGCCATCCGGGTCGTTGAGGTAGATCGCCTCGCTCACGCCGTGGTCGGAGGCACCGGAGACCGGGATCCGGTTGTCGACGAGCCGCTTGAGGGCATCCGCGAGCGCCGCGCGCGAGGGGTACCGGATCGCAACGTGGTAGAGCCCGGTCGTCCCCGGCGGGGGCGGCGAGCCGCCCTTCGACTCCCAGGTGTTGAGGCCGATGTGGTGGTGGTAGCCGCCGGCGGAGAGGAACGCGGCCTGGTCGCCCATGCGCTGCATGAGGTCGAAGCCGAGCACGTCGCGGTAGAAGCCGATCGCGCGATCGATGTCGGCCACCTTCAGGTGGACGTGGCCGATGTCGACGGCCGGGTCGAGCGGCTCAGTCACGCTTGAACTTTACGAAGGTGTCCTTCTTCCCACCCTCGCCCTCGCGGCGTTCGAACTCGAGCATGAGCGTGCGCAGAAGGGCGTTCAGCTGCTCTTTCTCTTTCTTCGTCAGCGCAGAGCCGATCAGGGCTTCGCGCTCGGCCTCGGCACCCGTCGCCTCGAGCCACTTTTCGCGACCCGACTTCGTCAGCTCGACGAGCACACCCCGGCGGTCGTCCGGGTCCGGGAGTCGCTTGACGAAGCCGGCCTTCTCCAACCGGTCGAGCCGATTCGTCATCGCTCCGCTCGAGAGCTCAGCGAACTTCGCGAGCTCTCCCGCCGAACGCTTGTAGGGCGGACCGGCGCGCCGAAGAGCACCGAGCACGTCCCACTCCTCCCAGGTCAGCCCGTGCTCGGCGAGTGCCTCTTTGTGGCTCCGCCGGATGCGACGGGTGAGCCCGTTCATCCGCTGGATGATGCCCTCGACCGCGAGATCGAGGTTGGGAATGTCGTGGAGCCAGGCTTCCTCGAGCCAGCGATCGACATGGTCGCGCGCGTCGGTTTTTGCCACGGGCAAATCTTAACAATAAGAGTCTTGACGTCAAGACTCTTGATTGCTAGCTTTTAGATAGTTCGAGATCAAGATACTTCACCTGAAGGGAGGCCGACCGTGTTCCCAGTCGACACTCAGACGCAGAACCTGATCACCCGTGAACACACAGAGCGCCTGCGAGAGGCGATGGCCCGACCGGCGAGGGACGTAGGGTTGCCGCGTGACCGTCGAGACGACGATCAGACCTCGCGGCCCCTACTCGCTCGCCCTCTCCGCTCGGCGCGCGTCTGACTCGACACGGCGCTTTGGGAACGGCGTCCTCAAATGCGTGCTGGGCAGCGGCGAAACAGGAGCGGCATGCCAGCTGCCCGACGGCACGCTCGTTCTCCGCGCCGAGACCGAAGCAGGAATCGAGGGGCTCCGCTTCGTGCTCGGCGTGGAGGACGACCACTCCGAGTTCCTCGAGCGGTTTCGTGACGACGAGCTCCTCGCGGGGCCGGTTCGTCACCTCAAGGGACTGCGCCCGATCCGCACGGCGACCGTCACGCACGCCCTGCTCCGGGCCGTCGTCGGTCAGCTGATCACCTCGCGCGAGGCGCGCTCGATCGAGTGGCGCCTCATTCGCGACACGACGAAGCGAGTCGGCCGCCTCCAGGCGCCGCCTCTGCCCGAGCACCTTGCGAGCTTCGCTCCCGCCGAGCTCAATCGCTACCGCCTTCCCTCGCGCAAGGCGAGTACGCTCGTCCGCATCTGCCGGACGCTCGACCCGGAGCGGTTGCGCCGGCTTCCGGCGGACGCTGCGGCGGCCAGGCTCGAGCAGGAGCGTGGGATCGGCCCGTACTCGGTCGGCGTCGTCTGGACACAGGGGCTCGGCCGTTTCGACCGCGGCATCGTCGGCGACCTCGGGCTGCTGAAGATTTGCTCGGCGATCGAGGGCCGCTGGGTCGAGGCCGAGGACACCGCGCGGATCCTCGGGCGCTACGAGGAGTGGGCGGGGCTCGCGTGCGTGTACCTGATGGCAGGGGCAAGTCGCGGCCTCGTACCGCTGAAGCTCAGCCGACCCCAGATCCGGCGCGAGCGCATCAAAGCTCGGTACGCAGCATGAATCGGCCACACTGGCGAAGCCGGCCCGGCCTCTGTTGGCCGGCGTCGCAAGGGAGCGCCTTCACGGCGCAAACGAGCACCTAAACTCAACCCATGTCGGTAGACGATCGGCGGATCGCCATCCTCGGCGGCGGCAAGATCGGCGAGTCCCTGCTCGCCGGCCTGCTCAGCTCCGGCTGGCGCAAGCCGCAGGAGATCGTCGTCACGGGCCGCCGGCAGGAGCGCATCGACGAGCTCGCCGAGCGGTACGGGGTCGAGACCACGCTCTCGAACGCCGACGCCGTCTCGGGAGCGGGCTTCGTCGTCATCGCGGTGAAGCCGCAGGACTTCGGCGTGCTCCTGGGGGAGGTCGGCGGGCTCTTCACGCCCGAGCAGACCGTGCTCTCGGTCGCGGCCGCGATGCCGACGGCGCAGATCGAGCGACACCTCTCCGACGGAGTGCCGGTGCTACGCGCGATGCCGAACACGCCGGCGACCGTCCACGAGGGAGTCGCGGGGCTCTGCGCCGGCGCGCACGCTAGCGGGGAGCACCTCGCGATGGCCGAGGAGGTGCTGACGCACGTCGGCCGGGTCGTCCAGGTGCCCGAGCCGTACATGGACGCGGTGACCGCGGTCTCCGGATCCGGGCCTGCGTATTTCGCGCTGCTGGCCGAGGCGATGATCGAGGCCGGCATCCTGCTCGGGCTCTCGCGGGAGGTCTCGACGGAGCTCGTCGTGCAGACGATGTTCGGAACCGCCAAGCTGCTCCGCGACGAGCAGATGCACCCGGTCGAGCTCCGCGAGATGGTCACCTCGCCTGGCGGCACGACGATCCGCGCCATCCGCGAGCTCGAGCGGGCCGGGGTGCGCGCCGCGTTCCTGAACGCGATCCAGGCCGCCATGGAGCGCTCACAGGAGCTCGCCGAGGGCGAGTCCTGAGCGCCGACCTTCGAGTCTTCGACTCCCCACGGGAGGCGCAGAGCGCCGCGGCCGTCCTGCTCGTCGACGCCGCCCGGGCCGGCTCGCACATCGCACTGTCCGGCGGTGACTCGCCGGGACATGCCTACGAGCTGGCCGCCGGCATCGAGAGCGACTGGAGCCCCGCGCGCCTCTGGTGGGGTGATGAGCGCTGCGTCCCGCCCGACGACGAGCGCTCGAACTACCTGCTCGTCAAGCGGATGCTCCTCGACAACATCGAGCGCCAGCCTGCCGAGGTGCACCGCATCCGGGGCGAGCTCGGCGGCGAGGCCGCGGCGGCGGAGTACGACCTCGAGCTCGAGCGCGTCGAGCTCGGCCTCGCGCTCCAAGGGATCGGGCCGGACGGACACACGGCGTCGCTCTTTCCCGACTCGCCGGTCCTGGAAGAACGCGCGCGCCGTGCCGTCGCCGTCCCCCGCGAGGACGTCGAGCGCGTGACGATGACGCTGCCCGTGCTGTCCGGCGCCACGCGAGTCGCGTTCCTCGTCCTCGGGGAGGACAAGGCAGAGGCCGTTGCGCGTGCATTTTCGCGTGAGCCGGGCCCGGCGACGCCCGCGAGCCTCCTGCGCTCGAAGCACGGCGAGACGATCGTGTTGCTCGACCGGGCCGCTGCCGCCAGGCTTGACAACAGTGCCTGAAATCCTATATGTAGAGCCTATATGCCAGAGGCCGCCCCCTCCACTTCCGGCGACGTTCTCACCATCGAGCGAGCTGAGCAGCTCAAGGCTCTCGGCCACCCACTCCGGCTCCGTGTGCTCGAGATGCTCGGCGGCGAGGGCGGCGAGCCCCTGACGAACCGGGAGCTCGCGCAGAGGCTCGATGTCGACCCGGGCCACCTGCACTTCCACGTCAAGATGCTGCTCCGCGCCGGCCTCATCGAGCACGCGGGCGGAGGCAAGGGTCGCGAGAAGCCGTACCGCGCCGTGGCGAGCACGGTTCGCGTCGGTCCCGAGCTCCTCGGCTCACGGCTCACCGGCGACCTCCAGGCGGCGATGCTCGGAGAGGTGCAGACGGCTTTCGGGCAACGGGAAGGGGGTCTGTTCCGGAGCGCCCAGGTGACCGCGCGCGTCACGCCGGAGCAGGGGCTCGAGCTGATCACGGAGCTCGTCGAGAAGGCGCAGAACCTCGAGGACTTGTCGCGAGAGCCGATCGTGATCACGGCCTTCCTCCACCCGCCGAGCGAGCTCAGGGGAGGAGGGGCGAGCTGAGCTCCGCGGCGAGCCCGCGGCGATCCGCGAGCGCCTGCAGCACGAGCACGGTGTCGGCCACGGGAAGGTCCTCGAGGTACTCGTCCCGGGTCTCGAACGACTCGAGGACGCTCTCGATCGCGTAGATGTAGCCGACGACGTCCTGCGCGGCGATGAAGGCGAGCGAGTCGCCGACGTCCTTCGGGAAGTCGTCCCGCGTGCGGATCGCATCGGCGTGGACGATCGCGTCGTGGTCGCGGCCGAGGATGAGCAGCGCGAGCGCCGCGGCGTACCGGCCGATCGGAGACTCGGTCTCTCCGGCTCCGAGCTCGAGCGCCCACGTCGCGGCTTCCTCCGCGGCGGGCCAGTCATCCGCGAGGATGAGCGCTTTCATGGAGCCGATCGGGCGGCCCCAGCTCCCGGCGGGCGCGTCGGCGATGCTCTCGCGGTAGACCTCGGCCGCGCGGTGCAGCCACTCGGATGCCTCGTCTTGGTTGCCCTGCATGAGAAGGGCGAGCCCGGCTCCAGCGGCGGCGTTGCCCATGCGCGTGAGCTGCTTCTGGCGAGCATCCGGGTCGCTCGAGCCCGGCAACCGCGCCTCGCCGTCCCGGAAGCGAGCGACCTCTCGCTCGACGTGCCCAGCCCAGTCAGTCACTGCTCGGAAGATAACCTCCCCCCCGTGGCCGAGCCGGTGACCCAGTTCGCGCTCGATCGCATCGACACCGTCGCGCTCGTGACCATGGACGACGGGTCGGGGCCCGGGAGGCCGAACGTCTTCGGACGGAGTGCCCTGGAGTCGCTCGCGCGCCTGCTGCCCGAGCTCGAGCAGGGCGACTTCTCGGCGCTCGTCATCACCGGCAAGGAGGGCAGCTTCTCCGGCGGGGCCGACGTGAAGGAGTTCCCGCGCATCGAGCGCCGCGAGCAGGCGATCGAGGGCAGCCGCGCCGGACACCAGCTCTTCGGGCGGATCCGGTCGCTCCCGTATCCAACCGTGTCGGCGATCAACGGCGGCGTGCTCGGCGGCGGCGTCGAGCTCGCGCTCCACTGCGACTACCGCGTGATCGCAGAAGACGTCCGGCACTTCGCCTCGCCGGAATGCCTGCTGGGCTTCGTCCCTGCGTGGGGCGCGACGCAGCTCGCACCGAGGATCGCCGGCCCCGAGGCTGCGGTGAAGCTGATCGCGCTCAACCCGATGCGACAGAACAAGATGCTCAACGCCGCGCAGGCGCACGAGCTCGGCCTCGTCGATCGCGTGGTGGAGCCCGGGCGGCTGATCGACGTGGCGATGACGATCGCGGCTGAGCAGCCGCTGCGGGAGGAGGCCGATCTCTCGAATCTCGCCGAGGCGGTCGCAAAAGGCCGTCGCCAGCTCGACGACTCCCTCCACGGAGCCGCGCCCGCGCCGTACCGGGCGCTCGACCTCATCGAAGGCGCCGCCACCTGGAGTCTCGAGGAGGGCTACGGAGCCGAAGAGGAGGCGCTAGCCGATCTCCTCTTCACGCCCGAGGCGCAGGCCTCCCTCTACGCATTCGACCTCGTGGAGCGCCGAGCACGACGCGGTGCCGGCCGGCCGTCGGCCGCGCCACGCGAGGTGACCCAGGTCGGAATCGTGGGCGCCGGACTGATGGCGACGCAGCTCGCAACGCTCTTCCTCCGGCGGCTCGGCGTCCCCGTCGTGCTTCGCGATCTCGAGCAGGAGATCGTCGACCGCGCGCTCGAGACCATTCGTGACGACCTCTCGGCGGCTGCTGCCCGCGGCCGGCTCGATCCGCAGGACGCCGTCTCCCTCGCCGCGCTCGCCAAGGGCACGACCACGTACGAGGGCTTCGAGGAGTGCGACTTCGCGATCGAGGCGATCTTCGAAGAGCTCGACGTCAAGCGGCAGGCATTCCGCGAGCTCGAGGAGGTCGTCCCCGCCGAGTGCGTGCTCGCCACGAACACGTCGGCGCTTTCGGTGACCGCGATGGCCGAAGGGCTCGAGCATCCGGAGCGACTCCTGGGCATGCACTTCTTCAACCCGGTGGCGCTCATGCCGCTCGTCGAGCTCATCCGGACGCCCGTGACGGACGACGCCTCGCTCGCGACCGCGTGGACGATCGCCGACCGGCTGAGCAAGCGGCCCGTCCTCGTCAACGACGCGCCGGGCTTCGTCGTCAACCGCCTCCTGACGCGGATGATGGTCGTCCTGCTCGACGAGATCGAGCGCGGGAGCTCGGTCGACGCGACCGACGAGGCGGTCCTTCAGCTCGGGCTGCCGATGGCGCCCTCGGTGCTCTTGCAGATGGTCGGCGAGCAGGTGGCGAACCACGTCCGCGAGACGCTGTACGAGGCGTATCCGGACCGCTTTGCGATCACCGGCGAAGGGCCGACTCGAAGCGTCGAGGAGATCCGCGAAGCCGTGCTCGAAGCGCTCGCGGACGAGACGAGGCACATGCTCGAGGAGAGCGTCGTCGAGTCGCCGAAAGACGTCGACACGGCGCTCCTCCTCGGCGCCGGCTTCCCGTTCTTCATGGGCGGCCTGACGAAGAGGCTGGACCAAGCGGGCTACGCGTACGAGCCCGCCAGCACCCCGGCTTAGGACCTCGAGCTCGGCGGGAGGCAGACGAGCACCGGAAACGTCCGTAGCACCGCCTCCTCGGGCGGCTCCTGGAGCGCCAGAACCCGCGCGGCCGCCCGCAAGGAGAGGGTCCGCGGGGGACGAGGGGTTCACCCGCGAGAGCGAGCGACAAGCTATGCTTAACGAGCGACGCTCACTGGGGAATTCCGAGCGCGCCCTCTCTCATTTCTCGGAGGCAACGCGGCCGTTGCGCCGCCTACATGCAGGAAACGACAAAGCAGCGAACAGCATCGCCTGCGACCGACGAACTCGTCGCCGCGGCAACACGCGCCTCTGAGTGGGCCGGCGAACCGCTTCTCCACAACGGCGAGGAGCCCGCCGACGTTCTCGCGCCGGGAACGGCGCGTCGTGAGGCCCTGGACGAAGCCATCGCCGAGATCGAGGCCGGCCGGGACGAGCCTTCGTCCGACTGGAGGGTGCGGTTCGCGCTCATGCTCGGGCTCGAACGCGTCCTCTCGGAGAAGCCCCCTCACCTGGCCTCCGGCACCGAGCTCCGCCGCCACCAGGTGGACGCGCTCGCCGGGATGCTCACCGAGCTGATCGCGGCGAACCAGCGCGCGGCCGAGGAGCCGATGAACGGCAACGGGCAGGTCGAAGCCGTCGACGTCGAAGACGAGGACGCGGACTTCGGGGTTGTCGACGACGAGCCGCTCGCCGAGGAGCTCTCGCCCGAGCAGGACCCCGGCGCCGTGCGGCGCTACCGCTTCCGCCATCCGACGGCGTCGGGGAAGACAATCGCCGCAGCGGGCTTCGTCGAGGCGGCGCGCACGATGGGCGTCCTCATCCTCACCCATCGCCGCCTCCTCGTCTCACAGTTCAACCGTGAGCTCGCCGCCGAGGACTACGGCGAGCGGCTGACGCCGATCGTCGAGCAGGGCCAGACCTCACCGCGGACGAACCCGATCACCGTCCAGACCTACGCCTGGTTCGCGCGGCACCACGACTCTGTCAGCCGCGAGACCTACCAGCTCGTCATCGCCGACGAGGCGCACACGGCTCTCGGCGAGAAGACGAGCCACGCGATCCGCAGCTTCCCTGACCCGATCTACATCGGGATGACGGCGACCGAACAGCTGATCGCGAAGCAGGTCTCCGATGTCTTCCCGGCCTCCGTCGACGACCTCCCGCTGCAGGACGCGGCCCGGCGAGGCCTGATCGCGCCGCTCCGCAACCTGCGCGTTCCACCCGCCGCAGCGATCCACTCGGTGCCGATCGTCGGCGGCGACTTCGAGGAGCGCGCCCTCGCCGCGGTCCTCGACCACAAGGCGCTGAACCAGGCCGCGGCGAGCCTGTACCGCGACCGCTTCGACTCCACGCCGGGCATCGTCTACGCCGCAGGGGTCGACCACGCGTACAACCTGGCGCAGGAATTCCGCGCGGCCGGGCTGAAAGCCGAAGCCGTCAGCGGGCGGACGCCACCGGTGAAGCTCGCCGAGATCCTCGCGGCGTACGAGCGCGGGGAGATCGACATCCTGATCAACGCGATGCTGCTCGCCGAGGGCTGGAACTCTCCTCGCGCGACCGTCGTCATGCACCTCGCCCCCACGGCGAGCCGGCGCGTCTACCAGCAGCGAATCGGCCGAATCATGCGCATGCACCCGCGCAAGGAGGCCGGCATCGTCGTCGACTTCGTGAACAAGGGCGCGACGCACAACGACCGCGCGGTCTCGCTCCACTCGCTCCTCGGCGCCGACTTCTACCGCGAAGGCGCCCGGGTGACACCGGCGCCGCGGCGGCGCCCGAACCGCCGCGCCCGACGCAAGCTGTCTCCCGCGCCGTGGCTCGTGCCTGTGACGCCCGACGTGCGCCGCCGCCTCGCGGTGATTCAGCGAGAGTGGCAGCGGATCGATCCGCGCTACCTCGACGAGGACGAGCAGCGCTACTGGGCGTCGATCGCCGGCCGCCAGGTGCGCTTCGAGGAGCGAGCGGAATTCGTGAAGAAGCTCTCGGACGGCAAGGCGAGCAAGGCGTGTCTCGAACAGTTCCTCGCGACGGCAGCCGCCGAGAACCCGAATCGCCGGCTGCGGATGATGGCGCTCGCCGACCGGGTCTCGATGACCGTCGAGCGCGCCGACTTCGACGATCTCGTCACGCTCGTCATCCAGGGCGCGACCTGGGAGAAGGATCGGGTTCAGGGTGCGCGCATCCTGCTGCGGGCGATCGGCGAGGCCAAGGCAGACGCGCCGGAGCAGATCGTCGCCCGCTGGACTTGGAAGCTCGCGAGGGCGACGCGCAAGGCGCAGGACCGTCGGGTGAGCGCCGAGTTCCCGGAGGCGAAGCGGCTCCTCGGCGCGCTCGCAAACTCACGGGGGCACCGGCACGAGGAGAACGCGGCGAAGCTCGTCAACGCGGCCTTGGAGCTGCCGCTCGAGGTCGGCGTCGCGCTCCTCGCCTCGGCCGAGGGCTACACGCCGCGCGCCACAAAGCTCATCGAAGCGGCCCGTGAGAAGATCGGCACGCTCTCCGAGGTCGCCTACGCCCTCGCGGAGAATCTGCCGCCGCCGAAGGCGCACACGGGGAGACGCCGGCGCCGCCGTCGCAAGCGGAAGGGCGGCCAGCAGCAGCAGCAGCACCAACAACAGGAACAGCAGCAGGGCGCGGAAGCTCAGGCCGAGCGAAGGGACGGCGAGGCGCCGAAGCGGCGCCGGCGGCGACGGAAGCCCGCCGCCCAGACGATCGAGTCGCCGGACACTGAATCCGTTCGAGCCGCCGAGGCGTAACCGGGCCTGTAATTTTCGGTTGATTCAGCGGTCTCTACGCTGGTGAGCGCATGCTCGTCCTGATCGGGATCGGACTCGCGGCCGGCTTCATCACGGCCATCTCGCCGTGCGTCCTTCCGGTGCTGCCGATCATCTTCGCCGGCGGCGCGACCGGCGGGCGCAGAAAGCCGTTCGCGATCATCGCCGGCCTCGTCCTCAGCTTCTCGGCGTTCACGCTGTTCGGCGTGTGGCTCCTGAAGCGGCTGGGGCTCCCCGAGGACCTCCTGCGCGACATCGCGATCGTCCTCCTCTTCCTGGTTGCCGCGACGCTGCTCTTCCCGAAGGTCGAGGAGCTCGTCCAGCGGCCCTTCCTCCGGCTGACGCGCAGGCCGGGCGGGGACCTCGGCGGCGGCTTCCTGCTCGGCGCGAGCCTCGGGCTCGTGTTCGTGCCGTGCGCAGGCCCCGTGCTGGCAGCGATCACCGTCGTCGGCGCTACGCAGGACGTCGGAGCCCGCGCGCTCGTCCTCACGCTCGCCTACGCCGTCGGCGCCGCGATCCCGATGCTCCTCGTCGCCTTCGGCGGGCGCTCGGCGATGAACGCGCTCCGGCCGCACGCGCACCGAATCCGCCAGGCGCTCGGCGTCGTCGTCGGCTTGACGGCTCTGGCGATCGCCCTCAACGTCGACCGGCATTTCCAGACCGCGATCCCCGGCTATACGGAGGCGCTGCAAGGCAGGATCGAGGAGAGCGACCGGGCGCAGAGCGAGCTGCGGACGCTGCGCGGGCAGACGCGCGAGGTCGCCGCAAGCTCCTCGCTCCGGGACTTCGGGCAGGCACCGGAGCTGACGGGGCTCTCGAACTGGATCAACAGCGATCCGCTCACCCTCCGCAAGCTGCGCGGCAAGGTCGTCCTCATCGACTTCTGGACCTATTCCTGCATCAACTGCCTGCGGACGCTCCCGCACGTCAAGGCGTGGGACCGCACGTACCGCAACCGAGGGCTCGTCGTGCTCGGCGTCCACACTCCGGAGTTCGCGTTCGAACACGTGCCGGAGAACGTCGAGGGCGCGGTGCGGCGCCTCGGCATCGAGTATCCGGTCGCGCTCGACAACGACTACGGGACGTGGAACGCGTTCGAGAACCAGTACTGGCCCGCGAAGTACCTGATCGACCGCCGGGGCCACCTTCGCTACTACCACTTCGGCGAGGGCGAGTACGACACGACTGAGGAGCGCATCCGCACCCTCCTCGGCGAGAGCTCGACGATGCTCCCGGTGGCCAACCGGCTCTCCGACAACACGCCGAAAGCGCCACTGACGCCGGAGACCTACCTCGGCTACCAGCGGCTCGCGCGGTTCGCGCAGAGCACGATCGAGCCGGACGCTTTCGCCGAGTACCGCTTCCCGGACCGGGATCTGGAGCAGAGCGAGCTCGCCTACGACGGCCGCTGGAAGGTGACCGGCGAGGAGATCGTCGCCGGCCTCGGCGCGCGGGTCCGGCTCGCCTTCACGGCCCGCAAGGTGTTCCTCGTGCTCGGCGGCGACGGCAACGTCCGCGTGCTGCTCGACGGGAAAGAGCGGCGGGTCGTCCGCGTGAACGGGAGCCGGCTCTACACGCTGCTCTCGTTGCCGGAGCTGCGGGAGGGGCTGCTCGAGCTGCGCTTCGACCCCGGTGTCCGGGGCTACGCGTTCACGTTCGGCTAAGCCGGCGGGTTTTCTCCGCTCGCGTAGTCGTCGCCGTTCTCACGCTCGCGCTCGCGGAGGAATCGTGTGAGCTCGGCCGCCAGGGCGTCGCCCGAAGGGAGCTCCGCCTCCTCGGCGAGCGTGTCGGCACGCTGCTCGAGCTCTTCGATGTACGCCGCCGTGTCCGGGTCCGACGCGACCGCTTCGGAGACCTGCTCGGAGTAGTTGTCCGCGGCCTCGGAGAGCTCTGAGGTGTCGATGTCGGCGTCGAGCAGCTCGCCGAGCCGTTCGCATAGCGCGAGGGCTGCCTTCGGGCTGGGTGTCAGCGACACGTAGTGCGGAACGGCGGCCCAGAGGCTGGCCGAGTGGATGTCCGCCTGCCGGCAGGCGTCGTGAAGCACGCCGACGATCCCGGTCGGGCCTTCGTAGCGAGACGCCGAGAGGCCGAGTCGCTCGACGAGCTCCGGGTCGCTCGCACTGCCGCTGACAGGACACGGCCGCGTGTGCGGCACGTCCGCGAGCAACGCGCCGAGCGAGACGACGAGGTCGATTCCGAGCTCCTGGATGAACCCGACGATCAGGTCCGAGAAGGTGCGCCAGCGGAGGTTC
>DASTYD010000005.1:0-6294 GCA_035765175.1 Gaiellaceae bacterium | reverse complement strand
TGCCGACAGCGGCAAGCGGAACGCGTCGAGCTCCGGGCTCACGTCTTCCGGCATGACGGCACAGTGGGCGTCGAGCCCCTGGCGGAGCAGCTTGGCGATCGCGTAGGCCTGCTCGACGGTCTCCGAGCCGGAGAGCGCAGTCACGATGCTGCTCCCCGCGGCCCGGAGCATCGCCTCGGCCTCGTCGAGTGCGTCGTCCCAGGAGAGGGTCTCGTAGCGACGAATGCCGGCTCGGCGGCCGGGCTCGTGGATCCGGTCCGCGGCGCGCAGATGCGTGAAGCCGAAGCGGCCCTTGTCGCAGAGCCAGCCCTCGTCGACCTCGGGATGGTTGCGTGAGACGACTCTCTTGACCTTGCCTTCGCGCGTCGTCGCCTCGACGTTGCAGCCCACGGGGCACAGGCCGCAGACCGTCGGGACGTCCTGGATCTCCCAAGGCCTCGCCTCGAACCGGTACTGCGTCGAGGTGAGCGCGCCGACCGGGCAGAGCTCGATCACGTTCCCGGAGAACGGAGCTCGGTACGGCTCGTCCTCGAAGGTCGCGATGATCGAGCGGGAGCCTCGGTCGCGGGCGACGAGCTGGCTGTCCTCCGCGACGTCGGACGAGAATCGCGTGCAGCGGTAGCAGAGGATGCAGCGCTCGCGGTCGAGTGCGATCGTCGGGGAGTTGGGAATCGGCTTCTCGAAGGTGCGCTTCGGGAACGTGTTGCGGGTGACCGGCGGGCCCCAGCGGAAGGTCAGGTCCTGGAGCGGGCACTCGCCGCCCTTGTCGCAGACCGGGCAGTCGAGCGGGTGGTTGACGAGGATGAACTCGAGCGTGGAGCTCTGGCCCTCGGCCGCGCTCGGCGAGGTCTGGGCGGTGCGAACGACCATGCCGTCGGTCGCGGTCAGCGTGCAGCCGGCCTGGAGCTTCGGCATGCCCTCGACCTCGACGAGGCACATCCGGCAGGCGCCGATCGCCGGCCCCAGGCGGGGCTCGTAGCAGAAGACGGGAATCTCGATCCCGGCGGTCAGCGCCGTCTCGACCAGCCCGGTGCCCTTCGGCACCTGGACCTCGCGCCCGTCGATCGAGACAGTGACGATCTCAGCCGGGTTCATCTCGGACCTGTTGGGTGCCTGGCACCGGACATGTCTGGACAGGACGGGTCCGAGCGGTGGGAACCCGCTCGCTGATTCGCGGTGCTCTTGCCCAAGCGGGACACGGCTGGTGCCAGGCACCGGACATGTCTCACGCTGGGACCTCGGCGACTGGTGAATGCGTGTGCTGGTCGATCGGGGCGGCGACGCCTTCGATCGAGGACTCGCCGCCGTACGGGCAGGCGCCCTGGTCGATGTGCGCCTCGAACTCGTCCCGGTACTTGTCGATGTAACTCCGCACCGGCCAAACGGCGAAGTCCCCGAGCGCGCACAGCGACTTGCCTTCCACGCGGTCGCAGACGTTTCGCAGCAGGTTCAGGTCCGAGTGCTCAGCGCGGCCCGACTCGATCTTCTCGAGCAGCGACACCATCCAGCGAGTCCCCTCGCGGCACGGTGTGCACTTCCCGCACGACTCGTGCATGTAGAACTTCTCGGCCCGGAGCGCGAGCTGAACCATGCATGCGCGGTCGTCGACGACGATGATCGCCGCGGACCCAAGGAACGACCCCGCTGCCTGGATCGAGTCGAAGTCGGTCGGAGTGTCGATTTGGTCCGGCGTGAAGACCGGCACCGACGATCCACCGGGAATGACCGCCTTCAACGCCCGCCCCTGGGGGATGCCGCCTCCGACGTCGTAGATGAGCTCGCGGAGCGTCGTTCCGAGCGGAAGCTCGTAGTTCCCCGGCCGCTCGACGTTCCCGGACAGCGAGTAGACGACGGTTCCCGGCGACGCTTCCGGCCCGATCTTCGAGTACGTCGCAGCACCCAGGTCGAGGATGATCGGAACGTTCGCCAGTGTCTGGACGTTGTTGATCAGCGTCGGCGACCCATAGAGGCCTGCGATCGGCGGGAACGGCGGTCGCGGCCGGGGCTGCCCTCGCTTGCCTTCGAGCGAGTCGAGGAGCGCCGTCTCCTCGCCGCAGATGTAGGCACCCGCGCCTCGGTGGACAACAAGCGTCACGTCGCCGAGCAGGCCGGCGTCCCGTGCCTCGTCCGCGGCGGTCTTCAGCACCTCGTACTCGGCCGCGTACTCTCCACGGAGGTAGACGAAGACGTGTCTCGACCCGATCGCGTGCGCCGCGATCAGGCAGCCCTCGATGAACCGGTGTGGGACCCGGCGCATGATCTCGCGGTCCTTGAACGAGCCCGGCTCCGACTCGTCGGCGTTCGCGACGACGTACGTCGGTTTCCCGGCCGCCTCGGGCGGCTGGACGAGGCTCAGCTTGCGGCCCATCGGGAACCCGGCGCCGCCGCGTCCTCTCAGCGTCGCGCTCGAGATCTCCTCGATGACGGCCTCTCGGGACATGCCACGTGCTTTCTCCAGAGTCGCGTACCCGCCGATCGCCCGATACTCGGACAGCTGTGCAAGGTCGCGTTCGTCGGCGCCGCCGAGAACGAGCTGCTCGAGATCAGCCATCGCCGAGCTCCGCCACGATCCCAGGCACGTCGTCGGGCCGGGTCGGCTCGCGATACCTGTGGTCGATGACGACGACCGGCGCGTAGCCGCAGCCACCCGCGCACTCGATCGCTCGCAAGGTGACCTTCCCGTCCTCGCTCGTCTCGCCCACGCCGATCGCGAGTTCCCGCTCGAACGCCTCGACGACCTGCTGCGCTCCGACGAGCGCGCACGAGAGGTTCGTGCAGACCTCGACCAGATGCTCGCCGACGGGCGCCAGGTGGTACATGTCGTAGAAAGACGCGACGGCCTGCACGTGGGCCGGCGTGAGCTCGAGCGCGTCCGCGACCTCACGGAGCGCCTCCGGCGGCAACCACCCACCGTACTCGCGCTGGGCCAGCCGCAGTCCGCTCATCACGGCCGACCGCTGGTCAGGGTACGGCTCCGCCGCCGCCTGGATGTCCTCGCGGAGGCTCACCGGTCGACCTCCCCCATCACGGAGTCGAGTGAGCCCACGATCGCAATGAGATCGGCGATGAGCGCGTTCGTCATGCACGTCGCGGTCGCCTCGAGCGCGACGAACGACGGCGCGCGGAACTTCACGCGCCACGGCTTCGGCCCGCCGTCGGAGACGACGTAGCAGCCCATCTCGCCGCGCGGCGACTCGACCGTGACGTAGACCTCGCCTTCGGGCACCCGGTAGCCCTCGGTGACGATCTTGAAGTGGTGGATGAGCGACTCCATCGACGTGTGCAGCTCGTGGCGCGGCGGGAGCACCACCTTGCGGTCGTCCGCGGTCCACGGGCCCTCGGGCATCCCCTCCAGGCACTGCTCGACGATGCGAACCGACTCCCGCATCTCGTCCATTCGCACCAGGTAGCGGTCGTAGACATCGCCGTTCGGATAGACGGGCACGCCGAACTGGACGTCGGGATACGCGAGGTAGGGCTTGTCGCGCCTGAGATCCCAGTCGACGCCCGACGCACGGAGCACGGGGCCCGACTGGCCGAGCGCGATCGCGTCCGAGGCCGAGAGCAGCCCGATCCCCTTCGTCCGCTCGAGCCAGATCTCGTTCCGAGCCAGCATCGCCTCGTAGTCGTCGAGCGCCTTGGGCATCCACTCGACGAACTTCTTGCACTCCGGGTAGAAGCCGCGCGGGATGTCCTCGGCCAGCCCGCCGGCCTGGAAGTAGCGCGTGTGCATGCGCGTCCCGCAGACCATCTCGAACAGATCGAGGATCAGGTCGCGCTCGCGGAAGCAGTACCAGAACATCGAGATCGCCCCCAGCTCGAGCGCGCTCGTCCCGAGGAAGATCAGATGCGAGTGGATGCGCACGAGCTCGGACAGGAGCATCCGCATCCAGGTCGCCTTCCGCGGGACCTCCATCGCGAGCAGCTTCTCGATCGCGAGGACGAAGACGAGCTCGTTGTACTGGAAGGAGACGTAGTCGATCCGCTCGGGGTACGTGATCGCCTTCCACCACGTCTTGTGCTCCATGTTCTTCTCGAAGCCGGTGTGGAGGTAGCCGATGACGGCTCGGATCCCGACGACGCGTTCGCCCTCGAGGTCGACGACGAGCCGGAGCACGCCGTGGGTAGACGGGTGGTTCGGCCCGAAGTTGACCTGGAGGATGTCCTCCGACTCGTGAAGCGCGGGCGGCACCTCGAGCACGGTCGGGATCGGCGAGGGGATCATCGACCCGCGATAGATCTCGCGGCGTTCGGTGACCGCCATCACTCTTCTCCCGAGAAGCGGACCGGCTCGCCGCCGAGTGGGTAGTCCTTGCGGAGCGGGTGGCCCTCCCAGTCGTCCTCCATGAGGATCCTGCTGAGGTTGGGATGGCCGTCGAAGCGGATGCCCATCATGTCGAAGGCCTCTCGCTCGTGCCAGTCGGCGGTGGGCCAGACCGGCACGACGCTTGCGACGCTCTGGCCGTCCTCGAGCCAGACCTGGACGCGGACGGTCGGCGCGCCCGCCCGGATCGCCAGCAGGTGGTAGTTGACCGCGAACCGGGCCGGCTTCGGCTCCGGCGTTCGTGCGTATCCCTGCGCGCTCAGCGCGTCGATGTCGCGGCCGGAAGCGGTGCCGTAGTAGCCGGCGACGGCGCGCTCGCCCCAGCCGAGGTAGTCGACGGGCGTGATGTCGGACAGGAAGTCGAAGCCCTCCTCGTCACGCAGGTGCGTGCACGCCTCGACGATCCGCGTCGGATCGACGACGAGCGTCGTCTCGCCGTACGCGTCCTTGCGCTCGACGAGCCCGGGAACCCCTTCGAAGGTCAGCTTGCGACCCCGCGGATCTCGTACGCCGGCGGGACGCCTGCCTTGATCTTCTCCTGCAGCCGGACGATGCCCTCGAGCAGCGCTTCGGGCCGAGGCGGGCACCCCGGCACGTGGATGTCGACGGGCACGATCTTGTCCACGCCTTGGAGAATCGCGTAGTTGTTGAACATCCCGCCCGAGCTCGCGCAGGCGCCCATCGCGATCACCCACTTCGGTTCGAGCATCTGGTCGTAGATCTGCCGGAGCGGCGCGGCCATCTTGTGCGCGACCCGGCCGGACACGATCAGGAGGTCAGCCTGGCGCGGCGACGAGCGGAACACCTCCGCGCCGAAGCGAGCGACGTCGTAGCGCGACGAGACGATCGACATCATCTCGATCGCGCAGCACGCGAGGCCGAAGGTGTCGGGCCAGATCGAGTTGCCCTGCGCCCAGTGCACCGCCTTCTCGACCGTCGTCATCATCAGCTTGTCCTCGAGGTCGCCGAGCTCCTGCTCGAAGACGCCCGGGCCCTTCCCGCGCCAGAGGACGCGCTCGGAGTTGAGGCCCCAATCGGCGAGGCGCTGCTTCTTCCTCACCGCCACTTGAGAGCCCCCTTCCGCCAGATGTAGACGTACGCGAGCGCGAGGATCGCGATGAAGAACGCGAACTCGGCGAACCCGAACCAGCCGAGCCCTTCCAGCACGACCCCGAGTGGATAGAGGTAGACGATCTCGATGTCGAAGACGATGAAGAGCATCGCCGTCAGGTAGAAGCTCACCGTGAACTTGTTCGCCTGCGGCGGGCCTTGCGAGACGCCCGACTCGAACGGCAGGCGGCGGGTCCTCGTCCGGCGCGCCGGCCTCGTCGCGAAGACGAACGACATCAGGATCATCGATGCGGGGATCGCGACCGCGAGCGTCCCGTACATCAGGAACGGGAGCCAGCTATCGAGCATCGGCGCTCCAGCTCTCCCAGGCCAATCCGCGCGGAAACCTACCACGGCACGAGCGGGCGCGGATTCCGCTCAACCGTGCGGGTATCTGCTGTTACAAACTTCGGCCGAGCCGGGTTGAGCGAGCGGGGTGCGTTGCTACCATGCGACCGATGGCGACGATCGAGCGAGAAGCCCTGGTAACGCTCACCGAGAGCGCTGCGACGAAGGTCAAGGAGCTGATGGCCGACGAGCCGGAAGGCGAGGCCACGGTCCTGCGCGTCGCGGTCCAGGGCGGCGGTTGCTCCGGCTTCGAGTACGCCCTCGGGTTCGACTCGGGAGCCCAGCAGGGCGACCACGAGATCGACGCCTTCGGCGTGCCGGTCGTGGTCGACCCGTTCAGCGCGCCGTATCTGCAGGGAACCGAGATCGACTTCCTCGACGGCCTCCAGGGCGGGTTCGCGATCAACAACCCGAACGTGAGCTCGGCCTGCGGCTGCGGCCACTCGTTCCAGGTCGAAGAAGGCGCCGAGGGCGAGATGCCCGCCGGCGGCACGGGCTGCGGCTCCGGCTGC
>DASTYD010000004.1:0-22980 GCA_035765175.1 Gaiellaceae bacterium | reverse complement strand
GGCCAATTAGACTAGGCCGCGCGTGGAAACAAAGCCCCTGCTCGATCGCTCGGAGATCGAGGCGATCCTCCCCCACAGAGAGCCCTTCCTCCTCATCGACGAGGTCGTCGAGCTGGAGCCGGGCTCACGCGTCGTCGCCCGTAAGAAGGTGCGACCCGACGAGTGGTATCTCACCGGGCACTTCCCCGGCCGGCCGATCATGCCCGGTGTGCTGATCGTCGAGGCGATGGCGCAGACGGGCGCCGTCGCGGTGCTTTCGGAGGAGGAGAACCGCGGCCGGCTCGCGCTCTTCGCGGGCATCGACGGCGTCCGGTTCAAGCGCATCGTCGAGCCCGGCGACGAGCTCGAGCTGACGTGTGACCTCGAGAAGGTTCGCGGCCCGATCGGGAAAGGACGGGCAGAAGCGCGCGTCGGCGGCGAGCTGGCCGCCCGCGGCACGCTCACGTTCGCGGTGGAGCAGTCGTGATCGGAAACGCGACCTCGAACGGGCGCGTGTCGATCACCGGCATCGGCGCCAACGCGCCCGAGCGCGTGATGAAGAACGCGGAGCTCGCGCAGATCGTCGACACGTCCGACGAGTGGATCGTCGAGAGGACGGGAATTCGCGAGCGACGCGTGGCTGCCCCCGACCAGGCGCTCTCCGACCTCGCTCGGCCGGCGGCCGAGGCTGCGCTCGCGCAAGCCGGGCTGCAGGCATCCGCGCTCGACCTGATCGTCGTCGCCACCGTCACACCGGACATGCTCTTCCCGTCGACCGGCGCGATCCTCGCCGACCAGCTCGGGGCGAAGGACGCGGCCGCCTATGACCTGTCTGCCGGCTGCACGGGCTTCGTCTACGCGATCGCGCAGGCGCACGGGATGGTCGCGAGCGGGCTCGTCGACCACGCGCTCGTCGTCGGCGGCGACGTTCTCTCGAAGATCGTCGACTGGCAGGACCGCAGTACGTGCGTGCTCTTCGGCGACGGGGCGGGCGCAGTCGTCCTCGAGCGCGTTCGCGACGGCGGGTTCCTCGGCTTCGAGCTCGGCGCCGACGGTTCGGGCGGCCCTCAGCTCTACATGCCGGCCGGAGGCTCGCGGGCCCCTGCGACGGCAGAGACGGTGGCCGAGCGCCAGCACTACGCGAAGATGAACGGCCGCGAAGTCTTCAAGTTCGCGACGCGTGTTCTCGTCGACTCGGCCGAGAAGGTGCTCGATGAGTGCGGCGTCCCCGTCGAGGAAGTCGACGTCTACGTACCGCACCAGGCGAACGTGCGGATCATCGACCACGCCCGGAAGAAGCTCGGCATCTCGGAGGAGCGCACGGTGGTCAACGTCGACCGTTTCGGCAACACTTCATCCGGCTCGATTCCGCTCGCGCTCGGTGACGCCGAGGCCGACGGACGGCTCAAGGAGGGTGAGATGGTGCTCATGACAGGAATGGGAGCGGGGCTGACCTGGGGCTCGGCCCTGATCGAATGGACTGCGAACGGGGAAGGTGAGCAGCGATGACGAAGGTCGCTTTCTGCTTTCCGGGGCAGGGGTCGCTGGAAGCGGGCATGGGCAAAGAGATCGCCGAGGCGGTGCCGGAGGCGATGGAGGTCTTTCGCGAGGGGAGCGAGGCTTCCGGTCTCGATCTCCGGCGGCTTTGTTTCGAAGGAGCCCTCGAGGATCTCGTGCAGACCGAGGTCCAGCAGCCGGCACTCGTTGCCACGAGCCTCGCCATGCTCGCCGCGCTCCACGCTCGGGGCCTCGAGCCCGACTACGTCGTCGGGCATTCCGTCGGCGAGTTCACGGCGCTCGCCGCGACCTCTTCGCTGACGCCGTTCGAATCGATCGAGCTCGTCCGCGAGCGGGGCCTCGCGATGGCCGAGGCGGCCCGGATCAGCAACGGGTCGATGGCGGCGATCCTCGGGCTGGACGACGAGATCGTCGAGCGACTCTGCGACGACGTCGAGGGCGTGTGGCCGGCGAACTACAACTGTCCCGGCCAGATCGTCATCTCGGGCGAGCAAGTCGCTGTCAGCGAGGTCTGCGCGAAGGCGGAGGAGCTTGGCGCCAGGCGGACCGTGAAGCTCAAGGTGTCCGGTGCGTTCCACAGCCCGCTCGTGGCCCGGGCAGCCGATCGCCTGCGACCGGCGGTTGAGCGAGTGAAGTTCCGCGACCCGATCGCGCCCTTCATGTCGACGGTGACGGCGAAGATCGAGCCGGCGCAGCGGTTCGCCTCGCTGCTCGTCGAGCAGCTGACGGCGCCCGTCAAGTTCACGCAGGCCGCGAGGGGCCTCGTCGAGGAGGGCGTGAAGGTCTTCGTCGAGGTCGGCCCGAGCAACGTGCTGGCAGGCCTCGTCAAGCGAATCGACCGGACCGTGAAGACGATCTCGGTGAACAACCTCGCAGGCCTGCAGAAGGCAGAGGAGACCGTCTCCGCTGCCTGAGTTTTGCTCGCTGGAAGGGCGTACGGCCCTCGTCACGGGAGGGTCGCGCGGCATCGGGCGGGCGATCGCGGTCGAGCTGGGCAAGGCGGGCGCTGCCGTCGTCGTCGGCTATCGCTCCGGGGCGGAGGAGGCTGAGGCGGTCGCGAAGGAGGTCGGCGGCCGAGCTGCTCAGGCCGACGTGTCGAATCCCGACGAGGCGCGCGCGCTCGTCGAGGAGGCCGGCGACATCGACATCCTCGTCAACAACGCGGGGGTCACGCGCGACGGGGTCCTGGCGCGGATGACCGACGACGACTGGCGCGACGTCGTCGACACGAACCTCGGGAGCGTCTTCAACACGTGCCGTGCGGCCTCGCGGGGGATGATGAAGCGCAAGTCGGGGTCGATCGTGAACGTCTCGAGCATCGTCGGGCTTCGCGGAAACTGGGGACAGACGAACTACGCGGCGTCGAAGGCCGGGATCATCGGCTTCACCAAGTCGCTCGCCCGCGAGCTCGGCAGCCGCGGTGTGCGTGCGAACGTCGTCGCTCCCGGGTACATCAACACGAGGCTGACCGACGTGTTGCCCGAGGAGGCGCGTGACGCGATGCTGGCGAACACCCCGCTCGGCAAGCTCGGGGACCCGGAGGACGTGGCCGGAGCGGTACGGTTCCTGTGCTCCGACGAGGCGTCTTTCATCACAGGGGAGGTTCTGCTCGTCGACGGCGGGTTGGGAATGTGAGCAGCTATTCGCAAAACGGGCGCAGGCGCGTCGTCGTCACCGGTCTCGGTGCGGTGACGCCGCTCGGCAACGACGTCGAGTCGTCGTGGGCCGGTCTCGTGGCGGGAAAGTCCGGCGCGGCAACGATCGAGCAGTGGGACGCAAGTGAGTATCCCGTCACGTTTGCCTGCGAACTGAAGGATTTCGATCCCAAGGAGTGGATCGAGCACAAGCAGGCTCGGCGCATGGACCGCTTCGCGCAGATGATCGTCGCTGCCGCTCGGCAGGCGGAGGAGGACTCCGGCCTCGAGGTGGCGCCCGAGGCCGAGCGCGTGGGGGCGTCGATCGCGACCGGGATCGGCGGGCTTCAGGCCTTCCAGGACTGCTACGACGTGCTCCTCGCTCGCGGGCCGGACCGGGTCAATCCGTTCTCGATCCCGCAGATCATCCCGAACATGGGCGCGGCTTGGGTGTCGATGGAGCTGGGGACTCGCGGGCCGCTCTCGTCCCAGTGCACGGCCTGCGCTGCGTCGAACATGGCGATCGGCGAGGCGGCCGACATGATTCGGCTCGGCCGCGCTGACGTCGTCTTCGCGGGTGGCACGGAAGCGGGGATCACGCCGGTCGGGATCGCAGGGTTCAGCGCCATGCGCGCACTGGCTCGACGCAACGACGAACCCGAGAAGGCGAGCAGGCCGTTCGACGCCGACCGGAGCGGGTTCGTGATGGGCGAAGCCGGCGGAGTTGTCGTCCTCGAGGAGCTCGAGCACGCGCGGGCGCGCGGAGCGAAGATCTACGCGGAGTTCCTGGGCTACGGCCTCTCGTCCGACGCGAAGCACGTCACCGAGCCCGACCCGAGCGGCGAGAACCCGGCCCGCGCGATGACGATGGCGTTCGGCGACGCGGGCATCGAGCCGGACGAGGTCGACTACATCAACGCGCACGGCACGTCGACGCCGCTGGGCGACGCGAGCGAGACGAAGGTGATCAAGCGTGCGCTCGGCGAGGAGGCGGCGCTGAAGACGCCGGTCTCGTCGACGAAGGGCGCGACGGGCCACTGCCTGGGCGCGGCGGGCGCAGTCGAGGCGATCTGGACGGTGCTCGCCGTGAGCAGGAACGTGCTGCCGCCGACGATCAACTACGACACGCCGGACCCGGAGTGCGACCTCGACTACATCCCGAACGAGGCGCGCGAGGCCGAGGTCAAGGTCGCCGTCTCGAACTCGTTCGGCTTCGGCGGGCACAACGCGTGCATCGTCGTGCGCGAGCTGGACGAGTAGTTTCGGCGCAAAGTCGGCGCAGACACGTCACAACTTCCCGAATATGCTCGTCGCGGGGAGGAGGCTGGGTACACCTAGATGTACCTGGCTAGGGTTCAGCGGATGTCTCGAACGCGCTGGGCCACATTCGACTGTTACGGCACCCTGATCGACTGGAACCTCGGGATCCGGACCGAGCTCGAGCGCCTGTTCGGGGTCGAGGAAGCGCCGCGTCTGCTGAAGCGCTACCACGAGCTCGAGCCTGAGATCGAGTCGGACGCAGAGCAGTTCCACGCATACCGCCAGGTCCTCACGCTCGCGCTGGAGCGTCTGGCGCAGGAAGCTCGCATTCAGCTGCCCGAAGGCGAGGCAAGCGCGCTCGCGCAGTCGCTCCCCGACTGGCAGCCCTTCCCGGAGGTCCCCGCTGCACTCGCCGAGCTGAGGGAACGCGGCTGGAAGCTCGCGATCCTCTCCAACACCGATCGAGACCTGATCGCCGCCTCGCAAAAGCAGCTCGGTGTCCCGATCGACCTCGCGATCGTCGCCGAGGACGTCCAGTCGTACAAGCCCGCCCACGCTCACTGGGAACGCTTCTTCGAGGCGACGACGGCCGGCGAGCATCACGTCCACGTGGGGGCGAGCCTCTTCCACGACATCGCCCCCGCACGAGAGCTCGGGCTGCGCTCGGTCTGGATCAACCGGCTCGGCGAGACCGCCGATCCCGAGCCTGACCGCGAGCTCTCCGATCTCTCGGCCCTGCCCGATGCGCTCGACGAGCTGGTTCCCGGATGACGACGGTTCGTTCGGCGCGGATAGAGGATCTGGAGAGCACCGCAGCGATGCTGAACGAGCACGCACGGGGGCTGTACGGGGTCGACGACATGACCGCCACCGATCTGAAGCAGTACTGGGAGTCGCCGGACGTCGACTTCGGCACGGATGTCGTCGTGGCCGAGAGCTCCAGCGGGGAGATCGTCGGTTACGCGGACATCGGAATCCAGGGCGAGCACGTCTGGCTCGACGTGAGAGCGACCGAGCCCGGCGCTCTTCCGTCCCTGCTCGCGGAGATCGAGGACCGCGCTGCTGCAAGGAAGCCGGACGGGACACTGATGGGCTATAGCTCGGACCAGGACAACTCCCTCAGGCGCCTGTACGAGGAATCTGCGTACGAGCTCATTCGCCACTCGTTCCGAATGCGGATCGAGCTCGACCGGCAACCGCCCGAGCCCGAGTGGCCCGACGGCCTCACCGTGCGCACGATGCGCGAGGGTGAGGAGCGGAGGTTCTACGACGCTCAGATGGAGTCGTTCGCCGACACGTGGATGTTCACCCCCGAGCCCTTCGAAAGCTGGCGCCACTGGATGGTCGACGACTCCGTCTTCGATTCGACGCTCTGGTTCGTCGCCGAGCAGGGCGAGGACCTCGCCGGCATCCTCATCGGCCGGGCTCCCGAGAACGAGCCCGGCGTCGGCTGGATACGGATCCTCGGAGTGGTGCCCGAGCATCGCCAGCGCGGCCTGGGACAGGCCCTGCTTCGCCATTCCTTTCGAGACTTCGCACGGCGCGGCTTCGATGCGGTTGGGCTCGGTGTCGACGCGGAGAATCCGACCGGCGCGGTACGGCTCTACGAGCGCGCCGGAATGCACGTCGAAAGGACGAACCTGATGTACGAGAAGCTTCAGGGATAATCCAGGCGCCGTGGCCGAGCCGCGCATAGACGTCTCGATCGAGCACAAGCACCTGCCCGAGTCCTCGAACGACGACAAGAAGCATCCGAACACATGCCCCGGCTGCGGGTCGCACTACCGCGACGACGAGCTCGCCGCGAATCTCCGCGTTTGCACGCAGTGCGGGCACCACTTCCCGGTTCGCGGGCGCGAGCGGATCGAGCAGCTCGCCGACGAGGGAACCTTCGAGGAGGAGGCTTCGGACCTCCGCTCCGAAGATCCGCTCGGCTTCTTCGACCTTCGCCCGTATACGGAACGCATCGCGGAGGCCGAGATCTCGACGGGTCTC
Organism: Gaiellaceae bacterium; assembly: GCA_035765175.1. Taxonomy (GTDB): domain Bacteria; phylum Actinomycetota; class Thermoleophilia; order Gaiellales; family Gaiellaceae; genus VAXT01. The sequence goes on along the minus strand of DASTYD010000004.1, from coordinate 16,594 downwards.
GGCGACGCGATGATCATCGGCCGGGCCGTGATCGAGAAACAGGCCTGCGAGCTCGCAGTCATGGATTTCTCGTTCATGGGCGGCTCGATGGGGAGCGTCGTCGGCGAGAAGCTCTCGCGCGCTGCCGAGGGCGCGATCGAGCGGAAGGTGCCGCTCGTCACGGTCACCGCCTCGGGCGGCGCCCGGATGCAGGAAGGGATCCTCTCGCTCATGCAGCTGCCGAAGACCGTCTGCGCGATCGAGGACCTCCGCGACGCGCGCTGCGGGTTCATCAGCGTGATGACGCACCCGACCACGGCCGGAGTCCTGGCCAGCTTCGCGAGCCTCGGGGACGTGATCGTCGCCGAGCCGGGGGCCCTTCTCGCCTTCACGGGGCCTCGAGTCGTGCAGCAGACGACACGCGAGAAGCTCCCGGACGACTTCGGCCAGGCGGAGTCCAACCTGCGGTTCGGCCACATCGACGCGATCGTCCCTCGCGCCGAGCTTCGACCTTTCCTCGGCCGCAGCCTGCGGCTGTTCCGCAATGGCCACTGAAGACGAACGACATCCCCGCGAGCGGCTGAGCAGGCTCCGCGGGCTTCCGCTGCTCCGGGGGACGCGGCTTACCGGCGACCTCGAGAAGCTCAGGAAGCAGCTCGACCGCATCGAGTCGCAGCCGTCCGACGAGGAGATCTGGCGCTCGGTCGAGCTGGCGCGGCACTCCCAGCGGCCGTACACGCTCGACTACGTCGACCGCCTCTTCGACGACTTCCTCGAGCTGCACGGCGACCGCGCGCGCGCCGAGGACCCCGCGCTCGTGACCGGCCTGGCGCGCTTCCAGGGCCGGACGATCGCGATCATCGGCCAGCAGAAGGGTCGCGAGCTCAACGAGCGCACCAAGCGCAACTTCGGCATGGCCCATCCCGAGGGGTACCGGAAGGGCATGCGCGTGATGGAGATCGCGCAGCGGCACGGGTTCCCGCTGGTGACCTTCCTGGACTCGCCGGGCGCCTATCCCGGCGTCGCCGCCGAGCAGCATGGCCAGGGCGGCGCGATCGCACGCTCGCAGGCGCTCATGGCCAGGCTCACGGTGCCCCTCGTTGCGTGCATCATCGGCGAGGGCAACTCCGGCGGCGCAATCGCGATCGGTCTCGTCGACCGCGTGCTGATGCAGGAGAACGCGATCTACAGCGTGATCTCGCCGGAGGGCTGCGCCGCGATCCTCTGGCGCGACGGAGCCGAGAAGGTGAAGGCCGCGGTCGCGCTCAAGCCCGACGCCGTGCACTGCCTCGAGCTCGGCGTGATCGACGAGATCGTCGACGAGCCGAAAGGTGGCGCGCATCTGAACCCCGACGAGGCCGCACGCATGCTCCGGGACGCGCTCGCCAAGACCTTCGACGAGCTGCACGCGATCCCCGGAGAGGAGCTCCGCGAGCAGCGCCGGGAGCGGTACCGTCGCGCCGGGATCTTCAGCGCACGTTCGCAGGAGCCCGCTCTGCAGCCTGGTCGCTGAGCCTTTTCCACAGGCCGGGCCGCGTCGATATCCACACCTTCCACAAGCTTTTCCCCGGCCTCGAAATGCGCCGAGGCCGGCGAAATCGCCGGCCCCGAGCGCTGACCCCCTGGTGTGTGGGATGAGTTTTTCGGGACGTAAGCGTCCCGTTTATGCGCTGTATGTGTCCGGCTCGTCGAACTTGAAACATCAACCCGCGTTTCCGTCTCAGGCCGCTTCGGTACACAGATCACGATGCGAGCGATCTGGAGCGGGGCGATCTCCTTCGGGCTCGTCAGCGTGCCCGTCCGCATGTACTCGGCGACCGAGTCGAAAGAGCTCCGTTTCCACTTTCTCCACAAGGACGACCTCGAGCCGATCGGCTACGACAAGGTTCGCAAGGACACCGGGAAGCACGTCGATCCGGACGACGTCGTCAGGGGCTTCGAGATCGAGAAGGGCCGGTACGTTCCGATCGAGGACGAGGACCTCGACCGGCTCGACATCGAGCTCACGCACTCGATCGACATCTGCGACTTCGTCGACCTGGACGAGATCGACCCGATCTACTACCGCAAGGCGTACTACCTCCTTCCGCAGAACGGGTCGGAGAAGCCGTATCGGCTGCTCGTGCGCGCGCTCGACGAGACGGGGAAGGTCGGGATCGCCAAGGTCGTGATCCGCAACAAGCAGCACCTCGCGGCGGTCAGGCCCTACGACGGCGCCCTGCTCCTCGAGACGATGTACTACGCGGACGAGGTGCGGAAGCCCGAGCGCGTGAACGGGCGCGTGCGGGTGCAAGAGGCCGAAGTGGAGATGGCGAAGTCGCTCGTCGAGAACCTCAGCGCCGACTTCGACCCGAAGAAGTACGACGACACCTACCGGAAGGAGCTGCTCGGCCTGATCCGCAAGAAGGCGAAGGGCGCGAAGCTGCCGGAGCCGCAGGAGGGAGAGGAAGCCGAGGTCGTCGACCTGATGGCCGCGCTCCGCGAGTCGGTCGAGGAGACGAAGAAGGGCAGGAAGCGCAGAAGGACGGCGCGCAAGGCAAGCTAGCGCGGTGCCAAAGGCGAAGCTCGCCGAATACGAGAAGAAGCGCGACCCGAAGAAGACGCCCGAGCCGTTCGGCGGCAAGAAGCGCGGCAAGGAGCCGATCTTCGTCGTCCAGCGGCATGACGCGCGCCGACTCCACTACGACTTTCGCCTGGAGCGAAACGGCGCTCTCGCCAGCTGGGCCGTCCCCAAGGGCGTGCCGCTCGAGCCGGGCCAGCAACACCTGGCCGTCCATGTCGAGGATCACCCGCTCGAGTACGCGACGTTCGAAGGCGAGATCCCGAAGGGCGAGTACGGCGCAGGCAGCGTCGAGATCTGGGACAACGGCACGTACGAGCTGCTCGAGGAGAAGAAGGACGGCGGCCTCACAGTCCGGCTGCACGGCAAGCGCCTCGACGGCACGTACGCGCTCGTCCCGGCGAAGCTCTCCGGCGACCCGAAGAACTGGCTGATCCTGCGCAAGAAGGACGACACGGCGCCGGCTCCCCGGAAGCCTCGGAGGTACGCGCCGATGCTCGCCACGCTGGCCGAGTCGATCCCCAGGGGCGACGGCTGGATCTTCGAGATCAAGTGGGACGGCTACCGGATCGTCGCCACGGTCGCGGGCGGGGAGCCCGAGCTGCGAACCCGCAAGGACCAGGACTACACCAAGCGGTTCGAGAACGTGGCCAAGGAGCTCGTGAAGGCGCTCAAGACACCCGACTGCGTCGTCGACGGGGAGGTCTGCGCGCTGGACGAGGACGGGCGGCCGAGCTTTTCCGCGATGCAGCAGGGCAAGCCCGGGACTCCGATCGTCTACTACGTGTTCGACCTGCTCGAGGTCGAGGGCGAGCCGGTGCTCGAGCTGCCCCTCGAGGAGCGGCGCAAGCGCTTGGACAAGCTCCTCGACAAGCGGAACAGGATCGTGAAGTTCTCGGAGAGCTTCGACGACGGCGAGGCGCTGCTCGCGGCCGCCGAGAAGCAAGGGCTCGAGGGCGTGATGGCGAAGCGCGTCGGTACGAGGTACCTCCCCGGCAGGCGCTCACGCGAGTGGCTCAAGGTGAAGGGGCACGGTCGTCAGGAGTTCGTGATCGCGGGCTACACGCGCGGCAAGGGGCGCCGCGAGCGCACGCTCGGCTCCCTCGTCCTCGCGACCTATCAGGGCGGCGAGCTCGCCTACGCCGGCAACGTCGGCACCGGGTTCAACGACCGCGAGATCGACCGGCTGCTGAAGAAGCTGAAGCCCCTCGAGCGCGACACGCCACCGTTCCGCGAGGTGCCCAAGATGCCCCGGATCCGAAAGGGCGACGTGATCTGGGTCGATCCGAAGCTCGTGACCGAGGTCGAGTTCGTCGAGTGGACGCACGACGGCCGCTTGCGGGCTCCGTCGTACAAGGGGCTGCGGGAGGACAAGGAGGCGACCGAGGTTCGCCGCGAGCAGCCGATGCCGACGGAGATCCGAAAGGGCAAGCAGGTCCTGAAGCTGTCCAACCTCGACAAGCCGTTCTGGCCGGAGGAAGGGATTACGAAGGGAGATCTCATCTCGTACTACCGGCGGGTCGCGCCGGTCCTCGTCCCGCACCTGAAGAGCCGCCCCTTCACGATGAAGCGCTACCCCGACGGCTGGCAGGGCAAGTTCTTCTTCCAGAAAGACGCGCCGAAAGGGATCCCGGAATGGGTCCCGACGGCGTCGATCGTCGTCACCACGCGGGACCAGCCGCGGCAGCGCCGGCGGATCGACGCGCCGCTCGTGAACGACGAGCTCGCGTTGCTCTGGATGGCGAACATGGGCTGCATCGACCTGAACACCTGGTATTCGCGGATCGACAAGCCGGACCGGCCCGACTGGGTGCTCTTCGACCTCGATCCCTCACCTGACGTCGGGTTCGCGGAGACGATCGACGTCGCGCTCCTCGTCAAGCAGGCGCTCGACGCCCTCGAGCTCGAGAGCCTCGTCAAGACGAGCGGCTCGGAGGGGATGCACATCCTCGTTCCGATCGCGCGCCGCCATACGTACGCGGACACGCGCGAGTTCTCGGCGATCATCGCGAACGCGCTGGCGAGGACGCATCGCGGGCTCGTCACGACCGAGTGGTCGAAGGCGAAGCGCCGCGGCGTGCTCATCGACTCGAACCAGAACGGCGAGGGGAAGACGATCGCGTCGGCCTACTCGGTCCGGCCGAAGGCGGGCGCCCCGGTCTCGACGCCGCTCCGGTGGAACGAGGTGAAGGAAGGGCTCGATCCCGCGGCGTTCACGATGGAGGCGGTCCTCGACCGCGTGAAGAAGCACGGCGATCTCTTCGCGGGCGTTCTCCAGGGCAAGCAGTCGCTCGCCAGGGCGCTCAAGGCAGTGCGTTAGTCGTCGCGATCCGCGTCGAAGTCGGTGCCGCGGAACCGCTCGTCCAGCGCCACGTCGTCCTTTCTCGCCTCGTAGTCCTCGACGGGCTCCGGCTGCTCGGAGCCGTCCGCCTCCATCTCCTCCTCGACCCGCTCGACCGTGTCACCGCCGGTGAGCCTGCTCCAGAACTCCTTCAGCCCCACGACTCGCCTCCTTCCGTCGGAGCGATGGTACGCCTCGGGCTACTTCGGGGGCGGGATCACGAAGTCGTAGATGAGACCGACCTCGTCGAAACCCAGCTTCCGGTAGAGCTCTTTCGGCCAGTCGTCACGTTTCGCAAGCAGGAACGTGAGGTCGTTGCCCGCGGCCCGTGAGGCGGCCAGTGCCCGCAGCACGAGGGCTCGCGCAAGTCCACGGTTCCGGTGACGCTCGAGCGTGAGGACGTTCTCGATCTGGCCCGTCCGCCCGAGCGAGTACAGCTCGCAGTAAGCGCCGATCTCTTCGTCGGCGCGCGCGCCGAAGAGTCGGAGGTCGATCGCGGACGCGAGCACGCGCTTGCCCTCCGCGAGCTGCCGGATGACGTTCTCGTCGTCGATGCGGCCGTCGGCCCGGTTCGCTTCGGCCCAGACCGGCTCGAGCTCCTCCTGCGAGAGCTCCTCGGCCGGAGAGAGATCGACGTCCTGGTCCGGCTCGCGCGCCGCGACCATGACCACGTCGCACTCGACCTGCCAGCCGAGGTTCGCGAGCCCGGGCGCGAGCCGCGCACCGGCTTCGGCATCGAAGACCTCGATCTTGCGGTGAGCGACGCCGGCCTCGCCGAGGACGCGCTCAGCCTCGGCGGCGAGGAGCTCGGCCGTCGTCTCGTCGAGGTCGTGCTCGAGGCTCAGGTAGTTGCGGCTCCAGACGTCCGGCAGCTCGTCGTGAAGGTACGCGGTCCCGAACCGGAACGGCACCTGGCGACCGGCCGCCCGGCGGTCGATCTCCCGCAGGAATGAGATGCAGCGCTCGAGCTCAGTCAGCGCCGAGCCTCCGCGGGTGCCCGAGCCTGCCGAGCTCGGCGATGTCCCGTCGGAACAGGAGTGCCACTGTCCAGTCGGTCACGACACGCAGCTTCCTCGAGACGAGGGGCAACTGGTAGAGGTGGTACGTCCTCGTCACGAACCAGCCGATGAATCCGCGCAGCGGCACGCCGAAGACGAGGGCGATGCCCTTGTAGCGGCCCAGCGTCGCGACCTGGCCCAGCATGCGGAAGCGGTACGGCTTGGCGTCTCCGCGCAGGTTCTTCGCGAGCCGCCGCGCTTGGCGGAGCGCGTGCTGCGAGGTGGGCGGGTCCGGGCCGGGCGTGAGCTCGTTCGGAACGCGTGCGCAGTCGCCTAGTGCCCACAAGCCGTCGTGGCCTTCGACGCGGAGCAGCGAGTCGACGCGGACCGCGCCGCGCTCGTCGATCGGGAGGCCGAGCTCACGGAGGATCGGGTTCGGCGTGACGCCGGCCGTCCAAACCAGCGTGTGTGTGGCGATGCGCAGTCCGCCGGACAGAACGACGGTTCCCGGGCCCACGGACGCGAGCGTCGTCGACGTGTGGATCTCGACCCCGCGCCCGCTGAGCTGCTTCGCCGCGTAGTCCCCGAGGCGCGTTGGGATCTCGGGCAGGATCTTCGGCGCAGCGTCGACGAGCACCCAGCGCAGTCGCGGGCGCTGGAACTGCGGGTAGTAGCGCAGAGCGTCGCGGGCGAGGTCGGAGAGCTCGGCGAGCGCCTCGACTCCGGCATAGCCCGCTCCGACGAAGACGAAGGTGAGGTGCGCCTCGGCGCGCTGGCGGTCCTTCTCGGCCGCGGCCGCCTCGAGCCGGCGCAGCACGTGGTTGCGGAGCTGGATCGCGTCGGCAAGGTCCTTGAAACCGAGACCGTGCTCCGCGAGGCCTGGGATCGGCAGGGCTCGCGGGATCGAGCCCAGCGCGAGGACGGCCTGCTCATAGTGGACGGCGAGCGTCTCCTTGCCCGCATGGATCGTCGCGACACGCTGCTCTGGGTCGAGGCCGCTGAGCCGGCCGAGCAGCAGCTCGGAGTGCGGGCACATCATTCGCAACGGCACGACGACGTGGCGCGGCTCGAGCGAGCCCGACGCCGCCTCGGGCAGCAGCGGCGTGTAAAGCATGAAGTTGTCCTCGCTCACGATCGTCGCCCCGCGCCTGCCGAGCCGGCGCGCGACGTAGGAGCCGGCGAAGCCGCCGCCGAGGACCAGCGTGCCACCGCGCGCGTGCCTCGCCTCTACCATCGCCATGTGCAGGTCTCGGTGATCGGAAGCGGCGCAGAGCACGAGGTTCGGGCGGAGGAGGTCGGGCGGCTCTTGGCCGAGCGAGGCTGCACCGTGGTCACCGGCGGCCTCGGCGAGGTGATGGCCGCTGCGATGCGGGGCGCCAAGGCTGCTGGTGGGACCACGATCGGCATTCTCCCCGGGACGGCCCGCGCCGACGCGAACGAGTGGGTCGACCACGCCGTCGCCACCGGTCTCGGGCACGTGCGGAACTTCGCCGTCGCCGCCACCGGCGATGCGGTAATCGCCGTCGGTGGCAGCTGGGGCACGCTGACCGAGATCGCTTTCGCCAAGCGACTCGGGCGGCCGGTCGTCATCCTCGAGCCTGGCCTCGAGGTGGACGACGTCGCTCGCGCTGCGACGCCCGAGGAGGCGGTCGACTTCGTGCTAGCGCGCCTCGACCATCCGGCGTAGGAGCTCGAGCGCCCCGGCCTTGTCGAGCGGCTCGTTCAGATTGCCGCACTTCGGCGACTGGACGCAGGAAGGGCACCCGCTCTCGCACGGGCAGCCGTCGAGCATCTTCGCCGTATCGTCGACCCAGCCCTCGAACCGGTCGAAGCCGCGCTCCGTGATCCCGACGCCGCCGGAGTGCCCGTCGTAGACGAAGACCGTGGGTTGGCCGGTCTGGTAGTGGAGGTTCGTGGAGAGGCCGCCGATGTCCCAGCGGTCGCACATCGCCCAGAGCGGAAGGATCGCGATCATCGCGTGCTCGGCTGCGTGGAGCGTGCCGAGGAGCTTCGGCATGTCGGTGAGGCCCGCGAGCTGCTCCGGCTCGGGCACGTACCAGATCGCCTCGGTCTCGAAGGTCGTCTCGGGGAGGTCGAGCGCGACGAGGTCGACCGTCGAGGAGTCGCGGATCGACTTCTTCTGGTAACCGACGACCTGTTCGGTGACGCTCACGCGCCCGAAGGCGAGGTCGAGCCCCAGTCGTCGGTCCGTGCGGAGCGTCTCTTCGATCGAGGTCATCGTCTCCTTCTTGGGCTGCGTGTAGTAGTCGCCGGAGAACGGCTCGACGAGCGCGCTGCGGGCGCCGAGGTCGAGGGCGACGACGCGGTAGCTCTCGCCGAGGTGGAGGTAGATCGCACCCTCGTGAACGGTGTGGTAGGCGCGCTCCCGCTCGATCGTGCCGAGGACTGAGCCGGCCTCGGTCTCTACGACGGTGAAGACGTCGGGGCTCGTCGAGCGGAGGCCGAAACGCGCCGCGGGGTAGTCGCGGCCGGCCCAGACGTAGCCGGCCTGCGTCTGCTCGAGCTCCGGATGCCCGGCCGCCCGGCGCAACGCCTCCGCGCCCAGGATCTCGGCGTCTGCGTCGTCCAGAGGCGCCTCGAACGCCGCGGCGGCGATGTGCCCGTCGAGCACGCGGGGGTTCTCGTGGTCGAGGATCGCGGCTTCGACTCTCCGGCCGAGCAGCGTCTCCGGCTCGCGCATGAAGTACTGGTCGAGCGCGTCCTCGCTGGCGACCATGACCGCGAGCCCGTGACCGCGACGTCCCGCGCGGCCCCACTGCTGGCGAAGGCTCGCGACTGTGCCCGGAAAGCCGACCGAGATGACCGCGTCCAGCATGCCGACGTCGATTCCGAGCTCGAGCGCGTTCGTCGCGCTGACACCGAGCAGGTCGCCTGCGAAGAGCCGCTGCTCGATCTCGCGCCGCTGAGCCGGGGTGTAGCCGGCGCGGTACGGGGAGAGGCAGGAGGCGTCACCGATTCGGTCGGCCGTGAACTTGTGGATCAGCTCCGCGGAGCGGCGGCTCTTGGCGAACACGAGCGTTCTGAGCCCGCGTCCCACGAGGTCGGCCATCAGCTTGGACGCCTCGGCGAGAGCGCTCGCCCGCTGTCCGAGCTCCTCGTCGATCAGCTCGGGGTTCCAGAGGGCGATCGTCCGCTCGGCCTTCGGCGCGCCGTCCTCGCCGATGACGGTGAAGTCGAGCCCGGTCAGGGAGTGGGCAAGTTCGCCGGGATTCGCGATCGTGGCCGATGCGAGCAGGAACCGCGGCTCCGCTCCGTACACGCGAGCGAGACGGCGAAGCCGCCGGAGGACGTTGCCCACGTGCGAGCCGAAGACGCCCCGGTAGACGTGCGCCTCGTCGACGACGACGTATCGGAGATTGGCGAGGACGTCGCCCCAGCGGTCGTGGTGTGGCAGGACGCCAACGTGGAGCATGTCCGGGTTGGTCAGGATCAGGTTCGACCACTTACGGATCTGCCAGCGGCGTTCGCTCTCGGTGTCGCCGTCGTAGATCGCGGCGCGGACGTTCTTGACCTTCAGCTCGCCAAGCGCGCGCACCTGGTCCTGCGCGAGCGCTTTCGTGGGATAGAGATAGAGCGCGCGGTGCTTCGGCTGCTCGGTGAGCGCGGCGAGCACCGGCAGGTTGAAGGCGAGTGACTTCCCGCTTGCGGTGCCGGTCGTAACGACGATGTGTTCGCCGCGTGCGACCGCCTCCCAGGCCTCGGCCTGGTGCGAGTACAGCGAGTCGATCCCCAGCTCCTCGAGCCGCCCCAGCAGGGCAATCGGCAGATCATCGGGCAGCCCGACCGCCGTTGCGTCTCTCGCCGGCTCGGAACCGAGGTAGGCGAGCTCCTCGCCGTGCAGCAAATCGCCCCAGACGGTGGCTTCGACAGCCATACGGCGATGGTAGCCTTGGCCTACCGGGGTGCCTCGTCGCCGAGGCTGAGAACACACCCGCTGAACCTGATCCGGCTAGTACCGGCGAAGGGAGTCGAATGCTCACAAGTTGGAACCAAGGACGCGCCCGAGGGCGGAGCCGGGGTCTGCCCGGCGGGAGCCCGTGAGGTGACTTCCATGGCGGGGCATGAAGGAGGGGGCCCACGGGCGAACCATGGGTTCCCCCGGGTTACTCCACGATGTCTCACGATTGCGGGCTCCGATTCGGGTGGCGGCGCAGGGATCCAGGCGGACCTGAAGGCGTTCGCAGCCGCGGGCTGCTTCGGCACGAGTGCGATCGTCGCGCTGACCGCGCAGAACACACTCGGGGTCGCCGCCGTGCAGGAACTTCCGCCGGCGTTCGTCGAAGCGCAGCTGGAAGCGGTCTTCTCGGACATCGGAGTCGACGCCGCCAAGACGGGCATGCTCTTCTCGCGCGAGCTGATCGACACGGTGGCCGACTTCCTGTGCGTGCACCGCGTGCCGCTCGTGGTCGATCCGGTGATGGTTGCGAGCTCCGGGGCCAAGCTCCTGCACGACGATGCCGTCGAGGTCCTCGTCGACCGGCTTTTTCCGCTCGCGAGCGTCGTCACGCCCAACTTGATGGAGGCAGAAGCGCTTGCGGGAACCGGCACACGGCTTGAGCTGGCCGAGCGCATCCATGAGCTCGGCGCCCCCGCGGTGATCGTCACGGGAGGGCACGGCGAGGACGCGATCGATCACCTCTTCGACGGGGAACGGCACGTCGAGATCGAGGTCGAGCGGCACGAGATCGCCGCGACGCACGGGGCCGGATGCACCCACTCGGCGACTCTCGCAGCGCTCCTTGCGCAAGGCCAATCCCTCGAGGCTGCCGCCCGAGGAGCGGCGCTCGCAGCCTCCGAGGCCGTGCGCAACGGGCTGGCGGACGTCGGCACTGGCGAAGGGCCGGTGAACGTCCTCGGATGAGAGCCGGATCCGACCTCGCCGCCGTTCGCGAGCGGAAGCCGCTCGTCCACCAGATCACGAACTACGTCGTGATGAACGAGACCGCGAACGCGACGCTCTCGCTCGGCGCGCTGCCCGTGATGGCGCACGCGATCGAGGAGGTCGAGGAGATGGCGTCCGTCGCGGGCGCTCTCGTGCTCAACATCGGCACGCTCTCGGAGCGTTGGATCGAAGCGATGCTGCTCGCGGCCGGGGCGGCAAACCGGGCCGGCGCCCCGGTCGTCCTCGACCCGGTCGGCGCCGGCGCGACGACGCTTCGCACCGAGGCGGCGCAGACGATCCTCGAGGAGAGCGAGATCGCGGTTATCCGAGGGAACCAGGCCGAGGTTGCGACGCTGGCGGGGCGCCAGGCCGAGATTCGCGGCGTGGAGTCGATCGGAGCCGCGGACTCGCCCGCCGAGCTGGCGAAGGTTGCCGCGTCCGCACTGGGCTGCGTCGTCTCCGTCACCGGCCCGGTCGATCACGTCTCGGACGGTGAGCGCTCGATCGCCGTCTCGAACGGCCACGCGCTGCTCGGCACCGTGAGTGGGACCGGCTGCATGTCGACCGCGATCACGGGCTCCTTCCTGGCTGTCGCGGCCGACCGGCCCCTGGAGGCTGCGGCCGAGGCCCTCGTCGCGTTCGGCGTCGCCGGCGAGGACGCCGCCAAGGACGCAAAGGGCCCCGGCACGTTCCATGCGAATCTCTACGACGCGCTCTACAACCTCGACCCGGCCACTCTGGACGAGCGAGCCCGTGTGGACGAATCGTGACGCTCCTGGAGCCGGGGTTCGACCCCGTGACCGGACTGTGAACTTGCACGCGATCGTCTCCGACCTCCAGACCGCGAGGGTCGCCGTCGAGGGCGGCGCGACTGTCGTTCAGCTTCGCCTGAAGGGTGCTCCCACCGAGGAAGTGGTCGCCGTGGGCGGCCGATTTGGAGAGCTTGGAGCGACGTTCGTCGTGAACGACGACGTGCAGGCCGCGATCGCCCTCGGCGCCGACGGCGTACACCTCGGGCGCGACGACCCCGGAGCCGAGACTGCGCTCGTCGCGGGCCTGATGCTGGGGACCTCGGCCGCGAACGTGGACGAAGCGAAATCGGGCGAGGAGCTCGGAGCGACGTACGTCGGTGCCGGCCCCGTCTGGGAGACGCCGACGAAACCGGACGCGGATCCTCCGATCGGCCTCGGCGGTCTCGCCGAGATCTGCGCGGCAGTCTCGGTGCCCGTGATCGCGATCGGCGGGATCGACGCGGGAAACGCTCGCGACTGCATCGAGGCGGGCGCGGCCGGCGTCGCCGTGGTGCGTGCGGCAACCGATGCGAGGGCGGTCAGTGAGGCTCTCGGAGCTCGGTGAGGTCGGCCTGCTGGCCGAGCTCGAGCGGCGCGGCCTCGCGCAGGGGATCGAGAACGACGCCGCCAGGCTCGGCGATTTCGTCGTCACGCAGGATGCGCTCGTCGAGGGCGTCCACTTCCGCTTCGACCTGATCGACTGGCAGGAGCTCGGCTACCGAGCAGCCGCGGTCAACCTCAGCGACCTCGCCGCATCGGGGGCCGAGCCCGAGGCGCTCATCGTCACGCTTGCGATTCCGCCGGGCGCCGAGCTCGAGGACGTGGTCGCGCTCTACGAGGGTCTGAACGAGCCTGGGGTGCCTATCGCCGGCGGGGACACGAGCCGCTCGGACCGCGTGCTGCTGAGCGTGACGGCGCTTGGCCGCTCGGCCCGCGTGCCCGGGCGAGCCGGCGCGAAGCCCGGCGACACCCTCATCGTCACCGGGCCGCTGGGGGCGGCCGGCGCCGCGTTCCGGCAGAACCGTCTCGCGCGTCCCCCGCTCCGGCTGAGCGAGGGCAGGGAGCTCGCCGCTCACGCGCACGCCATGCTCGACATCTCCGACGGGCTGGCCGTCGACGCGAGACATCTCGCTGAGCGATCGGGAATCCGGTGCCTGATCGACCTCGAGCGGGTCCCTCTCGCCGAAGGCGCCACTGTGGCGGACGTCGGCTTCGGGGAGGACTTCGAGCTCCTTGCCGCCGTCGAGGATCCAGGACGCTTCGCCGTCATCGGCGCCTGTGAGGCCGGCGAAGGAGTCGAAATCCGTCTCGACGGACGCGCCGTACCCCTCTCTGGTTGGGATCACTTCGGAGGCGGCGACTTGCGCTGAAGCGCGCGGATCGCGAGGCTGTGAGCTAGGTGCTGGCGTACATCCTCAAGCGGCTGTTCTGGGGCGTTCTCCTCATCTGCGTGATCACCTGGATCACGTTCGTCATCTTCACGATCCTCCCCGAGGAGCGGCGAGGACAGGCGTCCCTCGGCCTCGTCACGCCGAACATCCAGCAGCAGTTCAACCTCGAAGGGTCGTTGCCCGAGCAGTACGCGACCTTCCTCTCGCACATCGTTCTGCACGCCGACTTCGGCGAGTCGCTCCGTCAGCCGATCGAGGTGCGAGACATCATCTGGGACGCGCTGCCGGTGACGGCCTCGCTCCTGCTCGGAGGCGTCCTGATGTGGCTCATCCTCGGCTTCACGATCGGGTTCCTCTCGGCGTTGCGACCGCGCTCGCTCCTCGACAAGGGGCTGATGGTGTTCGTCCTGATCGGCGTCTCCGCGCATCCCGTCTGGCTGGCGCTCATGCTGTCGTACTTCTTCGGGTATCGGTGGGACCTCTTCCCCATCGCCGGGTACTGCGACTTCTTCTACGACCCGCAGAGCTCGAACCTCTGCGGCGGCCCGCGCTACTGGGCGTACCACCTCGTCCTGCCGTGGATCGCCTTCGCCCTCCTCTTCGCCGCGCTCTACGCGCGGATGATCCGGGCGAGCATGCTCGAGGTGAAGAACGAGGACTACATTCGCACCGCCTACGGCAAGGGCGCCGGCGAGTTCCGCGTCATGCGCAAGCACGTGCTGCGGAACTCCCTCCTGCCGATTGTCACGATGCTCGGGATGGACTTCGGGCTCGCGTTCGCCGGCGCGATCTTCATCGAGACCGTCTTCCAGCTACCGGGAATAGGGCAGGTGCTCTACCGCGCGCTCACGGGCCTCGACCTGCCGGTGATCATGGGCGTCGTGTTTCTCGTCAGCGTCGCGGTCGTCATCTTGAACATGATCGTCGACATCCTCTACTGCCTCATCGACCCCAGAATCAGCCTTCGGGGCGGAAGCAGTCAGGAGGCGTCTGCGCCGCTCCGCCGCCGGCGACGCTTCCAGGTCACGGAGTCGCCGACGAAGGCTTGAGCCAGGCTCCCCAGGCCTGCTCGTACTGAGAGCGCGACCGGACGCCGACGACGGTCTCGCGCGCCTCGCCCCCCTCGAAGAGGATGGCCGTCGGGATCGCCAGCACCCCGAAGCGCGAGGCGGTGACCGGGTGCTCGTCGATGTTCAGCTTCGCGAAGTCGACGTCCTCGTGCGCCCCAGCGAGATCCGCGAGCACCGGCTCCACGGCCTTGCAGGGGCCGCACCAGGGAGCCCAGAAGTCCACGACGACCGGCCGCCCGGACTGGAGAACCTCAGCCTCGAACGTCTCGTCCGTCACTTCGCGCATGGCCGAGAGGCTACCGGGGCCGAAACCTGTCCGGTGCCAGGCACCGGACACGTCCGCTAGAGACGGCCCGCCAGGGCTCGCAAGCGGAGGAGCGGAACCTTCCAGATCGCCTCCAGCACGATCGCCTTGCTCATCTTGGAGCCGCCGACTTCGCGGTCGGCGAACGTGATCGGGACCTCGACGACGCGGAAGCCGGCGCGAAGCGTGCGGTACGTGGTCTCGATCTGGAACGCGTAGCCGAGCGAGGAGATCGCGCCGAGGTCGATCGTCTCGAGCACGGCGCGCCGGTAGCACTTGAAGCCGCCGGTCAGGTCCCGGAGGCCGAGCTGGAGCAATACCTGCGCGTACAGCGAGCCGCCCCGTGAGATGAAACGGCGCACGAGCCCCCAGTTGCGCGTTCCGCCGCCTCGGACGTAACGCGAGCCGAGAACGAGATCGGCGTCGGCGGCGGCACCGACGAGGCGCGGCACGTCCGCGGGGTCGTGCGAGAAATCGCAGTCCATCTCGAGCACGAGATCGGCGCCCAGCTCTAGGGCGCGACGGAACCCCGCCAGGTACGCGGGGCCGAGCCCCTCCTTTCGCTCGCGGTGCAGGACGCGCACCCAGGGCAGCTCTTCGGCGAGCCGGTCCGCGATCTCGCCCGTTCCGTCCGGCGACGCGTCGTCGATCACGAGCACCTCGAGCCCTTCCAGACCGAGTCCGCCCAGGGCGCGCACCATCGCCTCGAGATTCTCGCGCTCGTTGTACGTGGGCAGGCAGATGATCGTGCGCACGGCCCATATCATCGCCAGGGTGGCGAAGACACTTCCGAAGAACGCGGAGATCGCGGACCAGTTCGATCTCCTCGCCGACTTCCTCGAGCTCGAGGGCAGCGACCAGTTCCGTCCGCTTGCCTACCGCCGGGCCGCGCAGAGCATGCGTGAGACGGGCGGGTCGATTGCGCAGCTCGCCGTCGAGGGGAAGGCGAAGCAGCTGTCCGGGATCGGCAAGACGATCGAGGAGAAGATCGTCCAGATCGTCGATGACGGGGAGATCGAGGCGCTCACGAAGCGCAAGGAGCGCATCCCCGCCGACGTCGTCGAGTTCATGCGCCTGCCGGGGCTCGGGCCCAAGACCGCACGGCGCATCTGGCAGGAGCTCGATATCTCCACGCTGGAGGGCCTGAAGCAGGCCGCCGAGTCCGAGCAGCTCCGCACCCTCGCCGGGCTTGGCCCCAAGACCGAGGAGAACGTCCTGCGCGCGCTCGCCACACCGCGCGAGGAGATCGAGAAGAAGCCACTCCTCGGGCGCGCGCTCCCGGCCGTGCGTGCCGTCGTCGAGGTCTTGCGAGAGCACCCGGCGGCGGATCAGGTCAGCGAGGCCGGCAGCGTGCGCCGTCTCAAGGAGCAGGTGCGGGACCTGGACATCATCGCGACGGCGAGCGACCCGGCCGCGCTCACCGAGTACTTCACGCAGCTCGCGTGGGTCGAAGAGGTCGTCGCGAAGGGCAACACGAAGGCGACCGTCGTGTCGAACGAGGGCCTGCGCTTCGACCTGCGCGTCGTGCCGCCGGAGTCGTACGGAAACCTGCTCCAGCACTTCACCGGCTCCAAGGCCCACAACGTCGCTCTTCGCGAGGAGGCCGTCCGCAAGAAGATCTCGATCTCCGAGTACGGCATCCAGGACACCGAGTCGGGCGAGGTCTTCACCGACAAGACGGAAGAAGCCATGTACGAACGGCTCGGCTACCCGTGGATCCCGCCGGAGCTGCGCGAGAACATGGGCGAGCTCGAAGCCGCACGTGAAGGCCGCCTGCCGCAGCTCGTCGAGTTGGCCGACATCCGCGGCGACCTCCACTCCCATTCGACCTGGTCGTCGGACGGCAAGAACACGATCGAGGAGATGGCGCTCGAGGCCAAGCGGCTCGGCCGCTCCTACCTCGTTGTCACCGACCACTCGCACTACCTCCGCGAGGGCCGTCTCGACGCGCAGAGCCGGGAGATCGACAAGCTCCAGACGAAGCTGGGGCGTTTCAAGCTCCTGAAGGGGGTCGAGGCGAATATCCGTGCCGACGGTGCCGTCGACGTCGCCGACGAGATCCTCGCCGAGCTCGACTGGGTCATGGCGTCGGTTCACTCGGGGTTCGACAAGGACGTCACGGAGCGCGTGCTCGCCGCGATGGAGAACCCGCACGTGGACTGCATCGGGCACCTGACGGGCCGGAAGCTCAACCGCCGCGGGCCGGCCGACGTCGACATCGAGCGGGTGGTCGAGAAGGCGCTCGAGACCGGGACGT
>DASTYD010000003.1:0-9902 GCA_035765175.1 Gaiellaceae bacterium | reverse complement strand
CCGCCGCCGAGTGGGACTCGTGGCAGACGACTCCTCCGCTGAAGAACGTCTACGTCGGCGCAGCAGGCGTCTTCCTGGCTCTCCACCAGCTCCGTCGCCGGGGCTTGGCCGAGACGGAGATCGACCTGGTCGCAGCCACGCGCCTCACGCTCGATGTCTGGCGCGAGCATCCCGACTTCGAGCAGTGGACCGACCTCCCCTCGCGACCCGAGTCGGCCCTCCTCATGGGCCGGAGCGGTCCGCTGCTGGCCGCCTGGCGCATCGAGCCGAGCCCTGAGCTCGCCGACGAGCTCTACACGTGCGTGCGCGAGAACGTCGGCAACGAGGCGGTCGAGATCATGTGGGGCGCGCCGGGCACGATGCTGGTCGCCCGCGCGATGCACGAGTGGACCGCTGACGACCGCTGGGCCGACGCGTCGAGGGAAAGCGCCGAATCGGTACTCGCGATGCGCGACGAGGACGGAATGTGGACGAACCGGCTGTACGGGGAAACGTTCCGCAGCCTGACGCCGCCACACGGCCTCGTCGGCAACGTCGGGGCGCTCGGCGCCGGGCTCGACGACGATCGCCGTGCGAGCCTGGAGCGCGAGACGAACGACCTTCTCGATCGCCTCGCCGTCCACGAGGAAGAGCTCGCCAACTGGCCCCACCGCGAAGGCGCCGAGGCGAGCCGCCTCCAGTGGTGCGCAGGGGCTCCGGGCATCGTCGTCGGCGCGGCGTCATACCTCGACGAGGAGCTCTTGCTCGCCGGCGCGGAGCTGATCTGGCGGGCCGGCCCGCCGGGGATGGAGAAGGGCTCCGGCATCTGTCATGGCAGCGCCGGCAACGGCTACGCGCTCCTGAAGGCCTTCGAGCGGACCGGCGACGAGCTCTGGCTCGACCGCGCCCGGCGTTTCGCCGTCCACGCACTGGGACAGGTCGAGCGGCGCGGAACCGGCCGCTACTCGCTCTTCACCGGCGACGTAGGCGTCGCGCTCTTCGTCGCCGACTGCATCGACGGCCGCAGTGCATTCCCCGTTACTGAGTCGCTCTGACGGGGCCCCGGGCCATCGTCTCCTGGGTCGCGATCTCGCCCTGCCGGATCCGGGCGCG
The DNA here is from genome assembly GCA_035765175.1 of Gaiellaceae bacterium. Lineage (GTDB taxonomy): Bacteria > Actinomycetota > Thermoleophilia > Gaiellales > Gaiellaceae > VAXT01. Next base: position 8,810 of record DASTYD010000003.1, on the reverse strand, counting down.
CGGCTCCCGGTAGACGATCGCTTCGTATGCGATGAGGATCACGAAGATCGCAGCGACCACGGTGAGCGCTGCCAGGGACGGCATGTCGCCGGCGAAGGGCCAGAAGACGAGGAGCGCGAGCATCGCCAGTGGGCGGCCGCGCCCGACTCTGCGGAGGAAGCTCACCTGGGTGCCGATGACTCCCGAGATCCTCAGGCGAAGGAGGACGTGCGCGAGGAGGTAGAGGGCCAGCCCTCCGCAGAGGGCGGCGACCGGCACCGGGCCGAGCTGCTCGTCGACTGCGGCGAGCGTCTTCTTCATGCTCGTCGCGAACAGGACGATCCCGGCGACCATCGCGAAGTGCAGGTAGCTGTAGGCGTCGCGGGCGAGGGTCGCCTGCTGAGCGCCGGTCGTCCGCCTGAGTTGCTGCTCGACGACGATCGCGACCCAGTCGAAGTATGTCCACCAGAGCGCGGCCGCGACGGTCATCCCCAGCACGGCCGCCGTGATCACACCGGCCGAGAGCGGAGTCCCCGCGGCGCCGACTCCGAGGGCGACGATCGACTCGCCGATGGCGATGATCACAATCAGCCCGTGGCGTTCGGCGAAATGGCCGGGCGACAGGCGCCATCCCTGTCCGCGGCCCACGATCACGCCGAGATAGTCGATCGCAAGTGCGATCAGCCACAGCGCCGTGCGTTCCGTGCCTTCCGTGAATCCTGCCCCCAAGATCAGGACGCCGCTGATCGTCGAAGAGGGCGTCATCCGCAGCACCGCGCCGAGGAGGTCGGGGTCGCCGCGCGCCGCGAGCGCGTACAAGGCGAGGTGCATCGAGCGCACGACGAGATAGGCGACTCCGAAGATGACGCCGTGGTCGTCGAACGCCTCGGGCACGGCGAGCGCGACGACGAGCATCGCCGCCATGACGACGAACATCGCGATCCGGACGATTCCCTCCTCCGGGTTGAGCGTGTTCGTCAGCCAGGCGTAGGCGGCCCAGGCCCACCAGATTGCGGCGAGAACGGCCAGGCCTCGGACGAGCCCGCCCCAGGTCGGGTCGGCCGAGAGCAGGCTCGTGACCTGCGTGAGCCCGAAGACGAAGACGAGGTCGAAGAAGAGCTCGAGCGGCTTGACCCGTTCGTCTGTCTGGCTCCCCTCCACGAGGAGGACGCTAGCGACTCAGCGTGTCGTCGCGCCGTCGGGCTCCAAGCGCTAGCCCGGGACCTGGAAACTGACGGAACGCCTACAGAGGCGTCCCACTTCTTGACATTGCGCTAACGGCTTAGGTGCCTGCGACACAGAACACGTATCCCGTCAGCGCCCAGCTCGCTACGGCGTTTTGCTCCACCGCGCGAAGGGTCCATTGAGATGGGCTACTCGGGTACGACTCCGTCACCGCGATCTCAGCGGCCCCGCCTCCGGTCACGCGATACCCGCTTGCGACCGCGCGCTTTCCCGCCGGACAGTTGAGGACGAGAACCTTCGGCGTGGCCGAGTCCTGGGCGCTCGCCTGACTGACGATCTCGAGGCCGCTGAGGCCCGACAGGACCGAGGCCGGAAACTTCTTGCTCGAGTTGAGGGCGAGCAGACGGCCGGCCTTCGGCGACTTCGACGCGTGGATCCCGTCGACCTTGTCCGCGTTCCGTGCGAAGCGCACGACCTGGGTGGCGTCACGCGCTGCTTCGCCGAGCGGCGTGATGCCGGCGACGGCGACCACGAGGGCGGTGACCGACAGGATGATCGGGAAACGACGATTCATGTTCTGGCGCTCCTTTCAGTCGTTCTAGGGCGATAGCCGGAGGAGTGCGAGCCTAAACGGGCAACGGGTCGGTGCGGGCGGTACGGTGGGCTGCGATGCCCGACGGCCGCGACCTTGCCGACAACCTCGCACGGCTCTCCCTCTTCGCCGATCTGACCCGGCCCGAGCTGGAAGCGCTCGCCCACACCGTCGACGAGGAGGTGTTCGCAGACGGGCAACGCGTGCTCCGGACGGGGCTGAGCGGAGCAGGGTTCTTCGTCATCCTCGAGGGTGAAGCCTCGATCCAGGTCGACGGTGAGACCCGCTGGACGCTCGGCCCGGGGGACTTCTTCGGCGAGGCGTCGGTCTTGACGGGCGAGCCGCCGAGTGCGGACGTCGTCGCCAAAGGCCTCTTGCGGTGCATCGTCGTCGCCGGTCCCGACCTCGAGCGCTTCCTCCTCGAGCGGCCCCATCTGCTCCTCCGCCTGCTCCGCGAAGAGGCGCACCGCCTGCGCACCGCGCTCGAATGGCGGGCGTAGAGGAGCGGCCGTTTCCGCCCGGTGACTACGACGTCGTGGTCGTCGGCAGCGGGCCCGGCGGGTTGCAGACGAGCTACTCCCTGCGCGCGCTCGGCGTACGACACGCCGTGCTCAGCGCCGACGAGGAGCCGGGTGGGATGTTCCGCCGCTTCCCCGTCTTCGAGCGGCTGATCACGTGGACGAAGCCGGACGCGCCGTTCGAGCGCGGCACGCGCGAGTACGAGTGGTACGACCACAACAGCCTGCTCGCCGAGGAGCCCGAGGCCCGGGCCCTCGTGCCGGAACTGATGGACCGGACGTCGAGCATGCCTTCCCGCCCCGAGATGGAGGCGGGCCTGCGGGCCTTCGCCGAGCGCACCGGCCTCGAGATCCGCTACGGCTGCCGCTGGGAGGGGACCCGGCGCGAGGACGATGGTCTCGTGCTCGTCACCTCCGACGGCGAGTACCGCTGCCGCGCGGCGGTGTTCGCGGTCGGAGTCACGGAGCCGTGGAAGGCGCCGATCCCCGGTGTCGAGGAAGCGCTCCACTACACCGAGACTGGTGAGCCGAGCCGCTACGCGGGACAGCGCGTCTTCATCATCGGCAAGCGAAACTCGGGCTTCGAGGTCGCGAGCGGCCTGCTGCCCTGGGCGTCACAGCTCGTTCTGGCCTCGCCGCGTCCGGTGGAGTACGCGATCCTCGGGCGCTCGGTGGTTCGCGCGCGCTATCTCGAGCCGCTCGACGAGTATTCGCGGGGTGGCGCCGGCGCCTTCGTCGTGGACGTCGCGATCGAGCGCATCGAGCGCACCGGAAGTGGCTTCCGGATCCTGACGCGCGGCACGACGTGGCCGGGCGAGCTGATCTTCGAGGCGGAGCAGGTGCTCGTCGCCACGGGCTTCAAGACCCCTTTGCTCGACCTGCCCGCGCTCGGCCTCGCGACGGTCGCGGACGGGCGGATCCCGGCGCTGACGCCGTTCTGGGAGAGCGTGTCCGTGCCAGGCGTGTACTTCGCCGGAAACGCGTCGCAAGGGTCGCCCGGGCTGCGGAAGCAGGGGCTCGCGAGCAACTCCACCTCGGTGAACGGCTTTCGCTACAACGCCGTCGTCCTCGCTCGTCATCTCGCCGAGACTCGTTTTGGCGTGAGGGCCGAGCCTCGCAAGCTCGAGCGAGACGAGGTCGTGCCCTACCTGCTCTCGGAGCTCGCGCGCGCACCCGAGCTCTGGGTGCAAAAGGGCTACCTCGCGCGGGTCCTCACGTTCGACGGGGAGATCCGCGACGAAGGAATCGTGCCGCTCGAGCACTTCGTCGACGAGGCCGGCCCGGATGCCGTCGCCGTCGCGATCGAGATGGACGGCAAGGCGACGATCTACCCGGCGGTCTACGTCCGCTCCTCCGGGAGGCTCGTCGAGCGCGCGCTGCCCTCGCATCCGACCCACGCGTTCGACAGCGACGATCACCGGCGGGAGCTCGAGTCCGTCCTCGGGCCCCTGTCTCGCTAGGCTGGTCGGTATGTGCCGAAGCATCCACACGCTCTACAACTACGAGCCGCCGGCGACGCACGAGGAAGTGCACGCGGCGGCGCTCCAGTACGTGCGCAAGATCAGCGGGTTCACGAAGCCGTCGCAGGCGAACGCCGAGGCGTTCGACCGGGCGGTCGAGGCCGTCGCAGCGGCTTCGGAGCGGCTCCTCGGTGAGCTCGTGACGACGGCCCCGCCGAGAGACCGCGAGGTCGAGGCGGCCAAGAAGCGCGCGCGCTGGCTCGAGCGCGCCGCCACCGCCTAGCCGAACGGCGCCGCGTGGAAGGACCCAGCCACCAGGCTGGGTTGGCGCACGCGTTCAGCTCGGTTACGGGTCCTACTCAGCTTGAACGCGTCTCCGGGGAGGAGAGAACGATGGAGGGGGCGGCTCAGCTCGTTCGCCGGCGGGCATGCGCCGTAGCTGCGCTCCGGCGCACGCGTGAGCCAAGGCGGGACGCGAGCGATCCTGCCGGAATCCGGATCTCATCGGCCGGCCAGCGGGCGGAGCAGGCGGCCGTCGCCTTCGACGGCACCAACCCGCTAGGGCTCGGGCCGCACGTTCTGATTGAAGCGAAAGACGTTCTCTGGGTCCCAGGCCTGCTTGAGCAACACGAGTCGCTCGTACTTTTCGGCGCCGTAGATTGAGGCTGGGTCTTGCCCCGCCTCGGCGACGTCGTTGACGTAGTGGCCGGCGGACGTGAACGGCAGCGCGTCGTCCATCAGCGCCCGCGTCCAGTTGCGGCACCGATCGTCCAGCGCCTCGTCGTCCCAGAGGATCTCGGCCGCGATCCAGAACGCCGCTTCTCGGCCCGTGAACGCCGTCGCGTCCTCCGGAACCTCTGCGATCGCTCCGCCCATCGCCCAGAAGGAGACGCCGCCGTCGGCTCCGTCCGGCACGCGCCCCATGTGCTCCACGAGCAAAGCGATGAGCTCTTCCGGCAGGTCGGGAATGAACCCGCTCTTCATGTAGAAGCGGTGACCCCAGCGCATCGCGTCGTCGTTCATGCCTTGCGGCACGAGGTACGGCTTGGCCTCGATCGTGTCGGCGAGCGGCGGGCCGAACGCGCGCAACTTCTCGAGGTCGCGCTCTGCCTGCGCGACACGGCCGCAGTGGAGCACCTGAACCGTAGCGACGGGCTCTCCCGCGGCCAATCCGAGGCCGAAGCCGAGCCAGAGCTCGTCGGGCGCGGCCTCCTCGGTCTCGCGAAAGATCGACGCGAGCTCCGTCGCGCGCTCGATCGGGTGGGTCACGGTCCCGTGAGTGACGGCTCCGTCGAGCGGATGCAGCCGGAACTCGAAGGAGGTCACGATTCCGAAGTTCGCACCGGCACCGCGGAGCCCCCAGAAGAGGTCCCCGTTCTCCTTCTCGCTCGCCCGCACGAGCTGCCCATCGGCCGTCACGAGCTCCACGGACAGGAGGTTGTCGATCGTGAGGCCGAACCTCCGCTGGAGCCGACCCATCCCACCGCCGAGCGTCAGTCCCGCGACTCCCGTGTGCCCGACGACTCCGACCGGGCAGACGAGCGCGAACGACTGCGCCCGCTCGTCGAGCTCGCCGAGGAGCGAGCCTCCGTTCACCTGTGCGACTCGCCGCTCAGGGTCGACCTGCACGCCCCTCATCCGGGAGAGGTCGATGACTGCCCCGTCGTCGCAGGTCGAGAGCCCTGGGATGCTGTGGCCACCGCTCTTGACGGCGATGGCGAGCTCCTGCTCGCGGGCGAACGCGATCGCCGTCGCCACGCCTCCGGCGTCGGTCGGCCGCAGCACGATCGCGGGCCGTCGATCGATCATCCCGTTCCAGACCGCGCGGGCCGAGTCGTAGCCCGGATCTCCGGGAAGGACGATCTCACCGGTGAACCTCTCGCGGAGCGAGCTCAGTTCCTGCACAGGGCGAGCATCATCCCTGAAGGAGTCCTGGCCGCGCCTCCTAGCCGAAGAGCTGCGCCCGGAACGCGACACGGAACGGCTGGTAGAGCTCGAGCGCGTACGTCTTCGAGACGTGGCCGCGATCGACGTACGTGATCGTCTGGTTGACGACGAGCGGGCAGAGGATCTTCCGGGGCGTCTGCTGCGTCGGCGCGCAGAACCAGCCGCGCGAGTCCATGAAGCCGACGCCCTGATTCCGTGCGTTCGACCGGATCGCCGTGCTCGTCTGCTGCTGGGTCTTCGACTGCACGTTGGAGCAGGTCTTCATGTTCGACCTCGAGTCGAGCAGGCAGTCGGTCGGCTCCCGGCGCTGACCCGGTGCGTCGTCAAGGACGATCACGGCGCGTGAGGACGACCGCACCGCCCGGCTGAGGTCGGCGACCGCGCGCACGGCGCGCTTCGGAGCCCACGTTCCGGCCCAGCTGCCGACGATCAGCGTCACGTCCGGCCGCAGCGCGGTCGCGCGCTGCTTCGCCCAGCGGTACCACCTGTTGCACGGCTTGCCCGTCTCCAGCCAGGAGCGGGGGATACAGCTGACCTTGACGAGCGGTAGCACGACCCAGCCGTCGCGCTGGGCCATGCTGAGGATCGTCGGCATCCACATCTGCGCGTGCGAGTCGCCGATGACGACGATCGCCTTCCTGCTGGAGGTGTCACCGAGCCGGCAGATCCGGCTCTTCGTCTGGCCGCCCCGCGGCACGCAGCCGCTCGGGAAGGTGTAGAAGTCGTCGCGGAGCCTGCTGACAGGCGGTGTGAGCGGCGAAGGGATCGGCGCCTCCTGCTCGGCCGCCCGCACCGCGGCTACCACCGGTGGCAGCGGCGCCTCGGGCTCGCCCGGCTCCACGTAGCTGGCCGCGGCTGCCGTGTCGACGAGCACTGCCGGCTCAACGGAGGCGGCGGCGGCCTCGAGTCGCCTCGCGGTCCTGTCGATCGAGCCCGAGATCACGAGGCCGACCACCAGCACAGCGGCGGCGGACGCAGGCCAGGCGACGGCCCCGACCCGTGTCGGCCACCGCAGCTTCCGGAGCGGGTCTTCGACGAGCTTGTAGCTGACGACGGACAGGAGGAACGCACAGGCGAGCAGCAACAGGTTCACCTCCGTTGAGAGATCGTGGCCCACATGCTGGGCGGCGAGGATCAGCACCGGCCAGTGCCAGAGGTAGAAGGCGTAGGAGCGGTCTCCGACATAGCGGAGCGGCGCAATCGAGAGGGCGCGGCCGGCACGGAACCGGCCCTCTCGGTGCAGCCCCGCAGCGATCACGAGGGCGGCGCCGACGGCGGGGAGGAGTGCGGCGTAGCCCGGAAACGCTGTGCTGTCGGAATAGAGAACGGCCGAGGTGGCGATTGCGACGAGGCCGACCCAGCCTGCGGCGAGCTGAAGCAATCCCGGGATCCGAGTGACCATCAGAGCGCCGACGGCGAGCGCCGCGCCGAGCGCGAGCTCCCAGGCGCGGGTGAGGGTCGAGAAGTACGCGGCGGTCGGCGACGTCGCTGTGAGGTGGATCGACCAGAGAAGGGACGCGCCGCCGAGGACGCAGACGACGACCAGGAGGCGGCCGAGCGAGGGCCGTCGCGAGAAGAGCCCGAACAGGACGAGTGCGAGGACCGAGGGCCAGACGAGGTAGAACTGCTCCTCCGCCGAGAGCGACCAGAAATGCTGGATCGGCGAGGGCGGCTGGCCCTGCTGGAAGTAGTCGCTGCCCTCGGCCGCGAAGTGCACGTTCGCCGAGAAGAGCGCCGCCCACATGCTGTCCTCGACGACCTCGCGCGCGCGTACGAAATTCAGAAGGTGGTGGGCCGCGATGCTCGTCGCGATGAGGGTGAGCGCGGCGGCGGGGAGGATTCGCCGCGCCCGGCGGGCGTAGAAAGCGACGAGCGACACGCGGCCCGAGCTGAGTGCCTCGGAAAGCAGGATTCCCGTGATCAGGAAGCCGGAGAGGACGAAGAAGACGTCGACACCGACGTAGCCGCCCTTCAGGAAGGGGACGCCGGCGTGCCCGAGTGCGACGAGGAGGACGGCGACCGCTCGTAGGCCCTGGATGTCACCTCTGTGCTGCATGGCGCACCTGCGGCTTCCCTTCCGACCCCGGAAGTGCTGATGCACTGACGCTACGAGCCGCCGGTTGGCGACCTTTGAGGGCGGCGTAACGATTCTGGAAGCGGCTGTAAGCATTCCGTTTGGCCGCCGGGCGGGTCTATCGTTTCCCCGTGGAGCTCCTCGAGCGGGACGGAGCGTTGGCCACCCTGGCGGAAGCGCGGGACGCGGCGGCTCGCGGCGAAGGTCGCGTCGTCTTCGTCAGCGGCGAGCCCGGCATCGGCAAGACGTCCCTCGTCAACCGCTTCCTCCGTGATCTCGACGACGACGCCCGGGCTTTCCTCGGCACGTGCGACGACCTGTCGATTCCCCGGCCGCTCGGGCCGTTCCGGGACCTCTCCGGGTCTGTCTCGGTCGACCTCGAAGAGGCGCTCTCCGTGGGGGCCGCCTCCCATGAGCTCCACCGCCTCCTGATCGCCGAGCTCGAGCGCCAGCCCCAGCCGACCGTGCTTGCGCTCGAGGACGTGCACTGGGCCGACGGTGCGACCCTCGACACGATCGCGGTCCTCGGTCGCAGGATCGGATCCGTGCCGGCGCTGATCTTGCTCACGTTCCGCGGTGGCGAGCTGCAGCCGACACACCCGCTCCACGCCGCGCTCGGCGCGATTCGCGCGGAGAGCTCGGTCTTCATCCAGCTCGAGCCCCTCTCGCAGGGCGCCGTCGCCTCGCTCGCGGGCGACGACGACGAGGACGTGTTCGCCGCCACCGGGGGCAACCCGTTCTACGTCACCGAGCTCCTGGCCTCGCGGGCTTCGGACGACGTGCCGCCGTCGGTCTCGACTGCGGTCCTGGGCCGCGCCGCCAGGCTCGACGACGCGTCGCGGCGCCTGGTGGAGATCGTCTCGGTCGTCCCGAATCGGGTGAGCACCGCCGTGCTCGACGCCGTCATGCCCGGCTGGCCGGCGGCGGCCGAGGAGCCCGAACGCCGGCAGCTGCTCGAGGTCGACGCGACACATGTCCGCTTCCGTCACGAGCTGGCGCGGACGGCGATCCGGTCGAGCGTCCCGATCGCAGCTCGCAGAGGCCTCCACGCGGAG
>DASTYD010000002.1:0-2181 GCA_035765175.1 Gaiellaceae bacterium | reverse complement strand
ATAGCCGCTCCGAGCCGGGCTCCCCTTCGGTCCAGCCGCCGTAGTCGGTGTCGACAACGCGGTACCCCCTGCGCTCGAGCTCGGCGAGCGCCGCCGACTTCCCGGTGCCCGACATCCCGGTGACGAGCACGACCGTCATGGACCGAGCAGTGCCTCGACCGCGAAGGCAGAGGCGATCCCGAGCAGGGCGACACCGATCGCCCGGCGGAGAGCCAGCTCGGAGATCCTGCCGGTGACGTGCGCGCCGAACCACGCGCCCGGGAGCGCGCCCACGAGGCCGACCGCGAGCAGATCCCACTCGACCTCGAGCCTGAACGCGTGCGCGACGAACCCGGCGACGCCGAGGAAGAACCCGACGACGAGGTTCGTTCCGACCGCAATCCGAGCGTCGAGGCCGACCGACCGCAGGAGCGCGGGCATGCGCAGTGTCCCGAGGATGACGCCGAGCGCGCCGCCGACGAGGCCGATCACGAAGCCGAAGACGGCAGCGGAGTAGAGCCGCGGCTCCGGTCGAGGGCGCGCCCGAAAGGGCGCGACGAGGAGATCGAGCCCGTTCCAGGCGAGCACTGCCGCGATGGCGGCGAACAGCGCCCGAGTCGGGACGAGATGCCCGGTCAGCGCCCCGACGACCGCGCCGATGATGGAGGTCGGCGCCATCCACGCGACGACGCGCCAGCTGACACGCCCCTCGCGCGCGTGCCGATAGCCACCGGTTGCTGCGGCGGCGGCGCTGATCGCGATATTCGTGCCGGCAGCGGCGCTCGCGTCCCCGGCTGCGACGAGCATCGCCGGCAGCCGAAGAGTGCCGAGAACGAGCCCAACGGCCGACCCCAGATAGCCCGCGACGAACGAGGCCGCGAACGCTAGGAGGAGCTGCCAGGCCTCCAGAGCGGCTCCTCGCCGCCGGCGTTCGCGGTCCGGGCGAGGATGAAGAGGAGATCGGAGAGCCGGTTCAGGTAGACGAGCGCGAGGCGATTGATCTCGATCTCCTCCGCGGCTTCGAGCGCCTCCCGCTCGGCCCGCCGGCACACCGCGCGGGCCACGTGCAGCCGCGCCGCGGCCTCAGACCCGCTGGGCAGGACGAAGCTCTTCAGCTCCGGCAGGCCCGCGTTGAACCGGTCGCAGTCGCTCTCGAGCGCGGCGATCTGGTCGTGCGTGATGCGCAGGCGATCGGTGACGCCGAACGGAACCGACAGGTCGGCGCCGAGGTCGAAGAGCTCGTTCTGGATCCGGCCGAGCACCTCGCGGAGGTCGTCCGGGAGATCGGCCGCCAGGGCGAGCCCGATGTGCGAGTTGAGCTCGTCGACGGCGCCGAACGCGGCGATCCGGCAGTCCACCTTCGGCACGCGTGTGCCGTCGCCCAGGCTCGTCTCGCCGCGGTCGCCCCCACCCGTGTAGATCCGGGTCAGGCGGACGGGCTCGTCCCGTTCCCGCGGCACGGTCATAGATTACGACGCATGGAGGTCCGACCGGCGCGAGAGGAAGAGATCGAGTCTCTGACGCAGCTGTTCATCCGGGCGCGGAACGAGATGGAGTACCTGCCACAGGTTCCTGACGAAGCTGCCGTTCCGATCGCCAAGCGCATCCGCGAGCACGAGGAGGTCTGGTTGGCCGAAGAGGACGGGAACCTCCTGGGTTTCCTCGGGATCGAGCACTCGACGAACCTTGACGCGCCGGTCCTCGAGAAGATCTACGTCGAGCCGGGCGTGCAGGGCCGAGGGATCGGAGCCGCGCTCCTCGAGAAGGCGAAGAAGCTTCGGCCCGAGGGCCTCTACCTCTGGGTGTTCCAGAAGAACGACGGCGCTCGCAAGCTGTACGAACGGCACGGCTTCCGCCTCGTGAAACTCACGGACGGCGCCGGGAACATGGAGCGCGAGCCGGACGCGCTCTACGAGTGGCGACCGTGAGCATCCTTCCTCACCTCTTGGAGCCAGGAACGGGGTCTTACCGGGGCTTCCTGACGGAGTGGCATGGTCACCACCGTCCCGAGTATGGCCTGCCGCCCGAGGAGATCGGACGAAGCGTTCCGGCGCCGCTGCGGGACTTCTACGAGTTCGCGGGCGCTGGCCGAACGTAGTCGCCCAGAAGATGCTGGCAGAGCCCAACGAGCTCGAACGGACGGATGGCCTCCTGGCTTTCTACGTCGAGAACCAGTGCGTCTATGCCTGGGCGACTGAGCTC
>DASTYD010000001.1:0-20544 GCA_035765175.1 Gaiellaceae bacterium | reverse complement strand
CTGAACGAACCGGCGCGCTTGGCGCCGTTGCTGTCTGCGTGCTCATGCTTGCCTCCTCAACTCTGTCTAGGAGTCACGGCCTGCGCACCCGCGGCGCACAGGCCTTGACTCCGGCGACGTCATCGGTGCCGAGGGTTCGTCATAAGGCGTTCGCCCCGTCCTCGAGAATCAGCTTCAACGTCGCGAGGTTGTCGTCGACCCCGCGCTTGACCGCACGCCGCGCGAGCTGCGGCATGAGTACTGCGACGGCCGCCAATTCGACTTGTCCCTCGAGCCGGACGACGGTCTTGTTGCCCTCTGCCGTGAATCGGTAGCGGTAGAGAAACGGGGTCGGTCCGTTGGTCGTGCGGATCGCGAATTCGTCTGGTTGCTCGCTTGCGACGATCTCAAGTTGGTTGCGGGCGGCACCACTCGGTAGCTGCCGTGTCATCGCGTAGGTCGAGCCGGGGCCGTTCGCTCCGACGGTTGTCGGGCGCACGTCAAGGACGGCTGAGTTCCACGAGGGGAAGTTGACCGGGTCGGCGACGTAGGCGAACACCTGCTCGCGGGGGCGGTCGATCGCGACACTGGTCTCGAAGGCGATCATGCCGCGACTTTCGCTGCCACTGGCTGAATGACCTGACGCTCGGCAAGCCGAACGCCTGTGTCCGGGTCGTGGGCGACGAGGTAGACGGTCGGATGTGCCGTCGCGTAGGCGCGGATCCGTTCGTGGGTGAGCCGTTCCGCTTCGTCGTCGGCGCCGACGCCGTCGGCCTTGCCGCGCAGCATCAGGTCTTGGGTGTAGGAGCTGTCGCCGGCGAGGAAGACGGTCTGGTCGCCCTCGTCGACGAGCACGCCGATCTGGCCCGGGGTGTGGCCGGGGACGGGTACGAGCGTGACATCACCCGCGTCGGTCAGTCGCAGGCTTTGTGGGAACGGCCCAAGCGGCTCCGGCTCGAGCTCGAGCAAGGTGGGCCTGAACCAGGTCGGCCAGTGCGTGTTCGCGACATAGCCGCGCATGCGGCCGCGCAGCCCCGATGCGAACTCGAGCTCCGTGCGCGTGACGAAAACCTCGGTGTCGGCGAAGTGGTGCAGGCCGCCGGCGTGGTCGGTGTGCAGATGAGTCATCACCAGCCAGCGCACATCGCCGGGGCTGATGCCAAGCCGCTCGAGCTGGGGGCCGATCTCCTGCTCGGGCTCGACCCATTCGCGGAAAGCGCGGACGCCCGGATGCCAGCGCGGGAAGTAGCGGGGCTGGGACGCGCGGGCGGTCTCGCCGGTGTCGACGACGATCACGCCCTCCGGGTGTTCGATCGCGAAGGCGTAAATCGGCAGCGGCTCCGTCCACTCGCGGTCGCGAATCGTGTTCACGAGGCGCCGCTTGCCGTGGCCGACACCCTCGCGCCAAGCCCTCGTCACGGCGACGGTTCCTGTCTGGACTGCGTGGATCTTCATCATGAGTGCTCCTTTGCGGTGTGTTTGGACTTGGCGCGGCCGCGCGGTTTGTCCTGTGCGAAGCCGCGCATGATCAGCTCGGTCACGCCGTCGGCGAGCTGTTCGTCGATGGGGCCGCCGGTGATCAGCAGCCGGTAGAAGAGTGGCCCGCCGAGCACGTCGAGGACGAGCTCGAGATCGACGTCGGGGCGCAGGTCGCCGCGCTCGACGCCGCGGCGTACCACCTCGGCCAACGCTTGCCGCCTGCGGATCAGGAACCCCTCGCGGACGACACGCGCCAACTCCGGCCTCGCGGCCATCGCGCTCACGAGGTTCGGCATCAGCCGCCCCGGTAGTGAGCTGCGATAGAGCTCGACCGCCTCGCGCATCAGCGCCAGCAGATCAGCCCGCGTCGAGCCCGTGTCCGGCACGACGATCTCCTCGTCGACGAGCCCGGCGACCGCGGCCACCATGAGATCGTCCTTCGAGGAGTGGCGGCGGTAGATCGCCCCCTTCCCCACTCCTGCGCGGGCCGCGACGTCCTCGGTGCGGAACCCATGCACACCGCGCTCGGCAATCAGCTCCAGCGTCGCCTGGAGAATCGCCCGGTCCGCCCGCTCGTCACGCGGCCTACCGATCGGACGCTCCGTTCTATCGCCTTGCACCGGCCACTCCCTCTTATGGAACTCTTGCGTACCGGAACAGCCTAGCATACTTCCGGTACTCGCAAGTGCCATAATTGAGAGAGCGAACTCGACGCTCTCTCGACCGCCCCGCGCCCCCTCGGAAGGCAGACGGCAGTCGGACTCGTTGCCTGAATCAGGCCGTTGAGCCTTGAGACTCTGTGACACGTTTGGCGGCGACGCCGACTGACGGAGCTACTGCTCGTTCTTCTGCGCGCCGTTCGCGATCTCTTCGCTGAAGAGAAGCGAGGCGAAGTCCGCCCTCGCGCCGGCCAAGAGATCGCTGTCCGGTGGTCTGACGCCCAGCAACGCGTCCTCCAGTCGCGGCCCGCGCAGCCACGCGCCCAGGTCGCGATGCTCGAGCAGCACTCCACCGCCCCCGAGTCGCGTCTGGAGCCAATTCCGGCGGGCGGGGATGCGGTGCGCGAAACCAGGCCCGAGGAACTGAATGCCAAACACGTCGCGCACGTAGCGGTCCTCGAACGCTTCCCCGAGCTGGCTCCGTCGAGACGGCAGCTCCCGCCAGTCATGCTCGAGCGAGTGGCCTAGCTCGGCCATAGAGGGGAACGAGCCCCGCTTGACGAACGCGTAGACGAGATCGCCGCTCGTCGCGCGAACGAGATCGGTCATTTCGCGAGCGGCGTCGATCCAGCCCTCCCCGTGGAGAGCCGAGCCTCCGTCGACGAGAGTCACCCGTCCCCACGACGGCTCGACGGCGAGGCTCCGGAAGCGGTTGGCGCCGATGCTCCTCAAGACGACGGTGCCGAGGCCATCGGTCTGGGCAATGCCCTCGCGGAGGAGTGCCTCCATGTCGTCGGACGGAAGGACCGGCAAGGGAGGCAGCGTGCTCGTCTGGAGCGAAACGCCGCGATCGGCCTGGTTCCTGAGACAAGCCTCAACTCCCGCGGACGCAACCCGCCAGAGTGCCTCGGGGTCAGCCGCCCACCGGTGCTTGTAGCCTCGCGGAACCCGCTTGCCGTTCACGCGCATCCGGAGCTCGAGGAGGTCGGTGAGCTCAGGCGGCCGCGATACCTGCGGCACGTCGTAGAGGTCGAAGCCGCCCGTCACGCCGCTGCGCTCGAGCTCCGCCGTCACGCGCCCCAAGAGGAGCTCGAAGGCGCCGCACTTCTCCCCGACGGTCAGCATCACGCCTTCTGGAATCCTCGCCAGATTCCAGGCGCCGGCGATCTCCTCATCGACTCCGTCAGGCAGGTTCTCTTGGCTCTGATCGAACTCCGAAACCACGCGGCCCACGGCGTCTGCGAGCTTCCGTCGCGCAACCTCCGTGTCGAGCTCGGAGGAGAAGAGCAGCGCGACCCACGGTTTCGTCGTCTCGTCGCTGAGCGCGCGCCATCGTTCCCAGACCTGCTCCGCAACCGTGACGGTCGCCGGGTGCGGTGGCTCACCCGAGGGGATCGAGGGCTCCGTTTCTGATCAGGTCGAACGTCTGCAGAATCGTCGCGAAGGTCTCGCGGGCCTCGACGAGCACCTCGGGCGTGGGGTATGCGGGGTCACGCGCGATGAAGTCCTCGGGCGTGACCGGCGGCAGGGGCCGCCCGAACCAGGCCTCCGGATCGCGATGGACGACGAGCGTCGCGCCGTCCTCCAGGCTCACCTGCTCCCAGTCGGGGTCGCTCGGGATGCGGCCCGCGTAGCCCTGCCCGAGCAGCTGCGCGCCGAACGCGTCCGGAGCCAGAACGTCCTCGTAGACGTTGTTCGTGAGGTTGTGCGAGCCGTAGTGCAGCGCGGGCACCCAGTCGTACGTGAGCGCGGAGTGCAGAACGGCAAGGGGTCGTCGCCCGCGTTTGACGTAGCCGTACACAGCCCACGTCGCCGCGCTCCGGAGCTGCTCGAGCAGAGCCCGATAGGGCTGCTCCCAGCCTCCGTCGGCAAGCGCAGCGCCGCCTTCGACGAGCGAGATGTCGCCGGTGCCGAGGCCGACTTTGAGCAGCCGAAAGACCGTGGGCGACTCCCACCAGACGATGATCGGGAGTCTCTGGTCGCCGAGTGCTGCGGCCGCGATTCGGCTGCGCGCTTCGTCGACGCTCAGCGCGGTCTGCCAGTCGTTCGAGACCAGGACGCGCCAGAGGCCGGGCGACGGGGGATTCGCGACCCAGGCCAGGCCGGCTTCGATCCCGAGCAGCAGGTCGTCCGGATCGGGAAACCAACGGAGTTCCCCGAGCGGCGGCTTCCGACCGAGCTTCTGGGCGAGCTCGAGCTCGGAGGGATGGACGAAGATGCGCCGCTCGCCGCCGACCCGTAGGTGGCACTCGAGAAGCTCGTGATCCTCGCCGAGAACCCCCTTGTCCTCGGACAGTTCCGCGTCGATCGTGTCCTTCCGGCGAGCCACTCATAGCTCATCGGTTCGCCATGGGGATGGCTACAGCCGAAGATGGCCCACGGTGGTCTCCGGGCCGTCCTCGAGCACGCGTTGAGCACCGACCTGCGCTTGTCCTCGCTTCCCGACTTGTTGCTCGATCGGAAGGAGGGGGTCTCCGGTTCGTGTCCGGAAGAGAGCTTCGTCATCTGATGCGGGATCGAAGGATCCGCGGGAATGTCCCCGGCAAGCCTCCCAGATGGGCCGGCCCGCTATGCGGGTGGTCTGGGCTTGAACGGCCTGAGCTCATCCTGACCCTGTTGGATCAAGCCGTAGCTCGACTCGGGTACCTCGTTCCAAGCGCCGGCGAGGTCACCAAGCGGCTCAGAGACCACGAGCCTCGTCTCGTCGGACAGGCCATGGAGAACCGGGTTGTCCGGGTATTGCTCGCGGAGAGTGTCGACCCTCGTGCTGTAGAAGAGCGAGCGTGACGTCCCCTCGCTCGAGTACCGGAACCCCCACAGGTTGTCGCCGTCGCTCGTTGCGACCGTCATCTGGATCGGATGCTCGATTCCCTTGCGAAGCCCAACGCTCTCGATGAGCCCAACGGCGCGCTCGACTGCCCCGGGCGGGTCGTCCTCGAGCCCGAGCGTGAGCGCAAGGAAGAAGAACGCCTCGGAGTCGGTCGAGCCCTCGACGTCGGCGTAAAGGGACGGGTCGACCGCGAGCATGAGCTCTCGCTTCACGTCGTGGAACCGCGCGATCGCTCCGTTGTGCATCCACAGCCAGCGACCGTGGCGGAACGGGTGGCAGTTCGTCTGCTGAATCGGCGTCCCCGAAGATGCTCGGATGTGCGCGAAGACGAGCCCCGAGCGGATGTGACCGGAAAGCTCGCGCAGGTTGCGGTCGTTCCAGGCCGGCTCGACGCTCTTGAAGAGCCCGGGCTCGTCGCCCTCCCCGTACCAGCCGACGCCGAAGCCGTCGCCGTTGGTCGTCTCGGCGCCCAGCCGGGAGTGGAGGCTCTGGTCGATCAGCGAGTGGGCGGGTTTGTAGAGGAGCTCCTCCAGCAGGACCGGCGTACCCGAATACGCGAGCCAACGGCACATCTGTCTCTCCTTCCGTCCCCCTAGTGAGCGAAAGCCGAACCGCTGGCCTCGTCGTGAACGGGAGCCGGCTGCTTCTGCAGGCGCGGCAGCTGCCGCTCGAGGTCGTGGATCAGCATGTCGGCCATATCGTGCGTGAACCCACGCTTGACGACCACACGCAAGGCGGCGAGGTCGGTGCGGTTCTCCGGAAACGTGTACGCCGGAAGCTGCCAGCCGCGCTCGCGCATTGCGTTCGAGACATCGAACACCGTGTAGTTCTCGACCTCGTCCTTCAGCGTGAAAGCGAAGACCGGCAGCTCGTCTCCCCTCGTCAGGAGCTCGAAGGGGCCCATCTCGCCGATCTGCGCCGAGAGGCGCGTAGCGACGTCGCGGGCGTACGTCTGGACGCGGCGGTACCCCTCGAAGCCGAGCCGCAGGAAGTTGTAGTACTGCGCGACGACCTGGGAGCCGGGTCGCGAGAAGTTCAGCGCGAAGGTCGGCATGTTGTCGCCGAGGTAGTTGACCCAAAAGATCAGGTCCTCCGGTAGCGCCTCGGCGTTGCGCCAGACGATCCAGCCGACCCCCGGGTAGACGAGCCCGTACTTGTGTCCGGATGTGTTGATCGACGCCACCCGAGGGAGCTTGAAGTCCCATTCGAGCCCGGGATCGACGAACGGTGCGATCATCGCCCCGGAAGCGCCGTCGACGTGGACGGGGACGTCGATACCCGTTTCCTTCTCGAAGACATCGAGCGCCTCGCAGATCTCTTTCACCGGCTCGTAGGAGCCGTCGAAGGTCGAGCCCAGGATCGCGACAACGCCAATCGTGTTCTCATCGCAAAGCTTCACTGCTTCCGCGGCCGACAAGTTGAAGCGGTTGCCCTCCATCGGCACGAGACGCATCTCGACGTCCCAGTAGTTCGCGAACTTCTCCCAGCACACCTGGACGTTGATTCCCATCACGAGGTTCGGCTTGTCGGCTGGCTTCCCGTCGGCTGCGCGCTTCTTCTGCCAGCGCCGCTTGAGCGCAAGGCCGCCCAGCATCGCCGCCTCACTCGAGCCGGTCGTCGAGCATCCCGTTGCATCGCCCGTGTCGGGTGCGTGCCACAGCGTGCTCAGAATGCTCACACAGCGCATCTCGAGCTCCGCCGTCTGCGGGTACTCGTCCTTGTCGATCATGTTCTTGTCGAAGCACTCGGCCATGAGCTTCTCTGCCTGGGGCTCCATCCACGTGCTCACGAACGTAGCCACGTTGAGGCGCGCGTTCCCGTCGAGCATCAACTCGTCGTGGACGATCTGATAGGCAAGATCCGGTGCCATCTCTCCGGCGGGCAGCTCATGACGGGGGACGGTGCCCGTTTCGAGGGAGAAGAGCGGCGCAACTGCAGCATCGCCTGTTCGGCTAGCAGGGCCTTTCGGGTGCTTGAGGCTCACAGTCTCACTTTCGTCGGAAGGAAAGGAGTATCCCATCGCGCGCGCCCCCGGCAGTGAGCCCCGCTCGCCACGAAGGGGTTGAGTTGACGGCCGAAGACGGCGGCGGCAGGGTGCCCAAGGTGAACACCGACGCCCTCCTCGACGCTCCGGCCTCAACGGGTGGGCGTTGCTCCGTCGGTTTTCGTGCGCTCGGCAGCGCGCGCCCCCGGTCATGAGTCGCCAGCGTTGGCTGGCCCTCTGTTTTGCTCTTGGGTCGACGTGCTTCCTCATCGGCCCGTTCCCCGGCTATGCGCAGCTGGTCGGCGCCTCGGTCGATGCCATCACCTTCTTCGTCGGTTCGATCCTGTTCACGGTCGGCGGAGGGCTCCAGAGCTGGCTGGCGTGGTCCGAACGGCACTCTCCCGGTGGCGGAGCGGCGTTGTGGGCCGCAATCATCCAATCCGCCGGCACGCTGTTCTTCAACGTCACGACGTACCAAGCGATGCACACCGCCTTGACGAGCCCGGCGTACAACGAGCTCGTCTGGCGGCCCGATTGGCGCGGGTCGATCTGCTTCCTTGTCTCGGGCGCGATCGCCTACCGCGCCTCGCCGCGTCAGCGATGGTTGCCGCTGCGCGGCGGCGCGGGATGGTGGCAACCGGCTGCCAACCTGCTCGGCTGCATCTTCTTCGGAGTCTCGGCTGTCGCCGGCTACGTCGTTCCGTCGACCGGGTCGATGCTCGACCAGGCGGCGGCCAACTGGAACACGTCGCTCGGCGCGGCGTGCTTCCTGGCCTGTGCGCTCGACACCTTGCACACCGACAGGGCCTCGAAGATGCCACTGGGGCGGCGGCTCCGCGAGCTCGAGCACAAGCTCGAGGCCGACGTCCGGTAAGTGACGTCCAAGCGAGCCGGCTCCGGTCGGCGGCGCGAGCGAGATCGAGCTGTAGAGCCTCAAGATCGTGGTTGCCGGTATCCGGTCGACACCGTCTGCGCAGGAGCGGCGACGTATACTGGCGCCCTGATGTGAGAAGGCTTGCTCGCGGCTCAGAGGATGTTTCACGGCGTCCTCAGCTGCAGCGCTGACCCCGACAAGGAGAGATCAATGGCAGTTGGCCCGGTCGACGTCTACATCATTGGGTTTCCGGGCAACAAGTTCACGGGACGTATCGCGCCCGCGATCATGGAGCTCGTAGAGAACGGCACGATCCGGATCCTCGATCTGCTTTTCATCATGAAGGATGCAGACGGCGCGGTGACGACACTCGAGGCGTCGGACCTCGACGAGGACGGCGCGGCCTTCGTCGCCATCGACGTCACGCGGCCGGGCGCGTTGGGACCCGAGGATGCCGAAGAGGTCAGCGACGACCTCCCGGCGAACAGCGCGGCCCTCCTGATCGCGTTCGAGAATCTCTGGGCCGGGAAAGTGGTCGACGCTCTGCGGGCTGCGGACGCCGTGTTGATCGACCAGATCCGGATCCCGGTCGACGTCGTGGAAGCGTTCGAGGCAAGCTAGCCCCGCCCCTTCGAGAACGAGAGGTAACGAAAATGGGACTTGTACGCATGGCAGCCCGCACGGCCGTCGTCGCGGGAACCGCCACCGCCGTGTCCGGGCGCGTCCAGCGCCGGCAGGCCGCGAGGTGGGACGAGCAGGACGCGCAGCAGTATCAGCAGCAGCAGCCCCAGTACGCGCCGGCCCCGCCGCCGGAGGAAGACTCGTCCGCAAAGCTCCAGGAGCTTGCGCAGCTTCACGCCCAGGGCGTGCTCACTGACGAGGAGTTCGCGGCAGCCAAGGCCAAGCTCCTCGGAATCTGACCGACTCGCGCCGCTGACCTGTGAGACAGGTCGAGGCGTACTCGCGGCTGGCAGGGCTCTATGACGAGATCGTCATCGACCCCTGCCACGACCG
Source organism: Gaiellaceae bacterium (assembly GCA_035765175.1). Taxonomy (GTDB): domain Bacteria; phylum Actinomycetota; class Thermoleophilia; order Gaiellales; family Gaiellaceae; genus VAXT01. The sequence continues at coordinate 11,725 of DASTYD010000001.1, read as the reverse complement.
CTGCGCCTCCTACCTCCATGAGCTGTGGAGTGCCGACGCGGACGGCGTACGATCCGTCCTCGATCTCTGCTGCGGCACCGGCCTCCTCGCGGGCGAGCTGATCGCGCGAGGCTACGCGGTCGTCGGCGTCGACGCCTCCGAGGCGATGCTGGCTCTCGCTCGCAAGCGGCTCGGCCCCGAGACGGTGTTGCGCCGGATGACTCTGCCCGACCTGACGGTCGAAGGGGTCTTCGACGCGGCGGTCTGCACGTTCGACGGCTTCAACTACCTCACCCCGGACGAGTTGGGCCTGACGATGGCTGCGGTGGCCCGCCGGCTTCGGCCCGCCGGGTGGCTCGTGTTCGATCTCCACACCGATGCGATGATGGACTTGACGATTGCCAACGCGATCGTCGCGGGTGAATCGGCCGGAAACGACTTCGTGATCAGCAGCGTCGTGGACCCCAGCGCCCGCACGTGCGACACAAGGATCGAGCTCACCCGGCCCCGCGACGGTGACCCCTTCTGCGAGCAGCACCGGCAGCACTTCCACACGGACACGGACGTCCGTGCCTCCCTCCAAGGCGCAGGCTTCGCCGTGACCGCGGTCAGCGACGAGTACACACACCAACCGGCAGACACCGCAACCCTCTGCGCGACATGGATCGCACGGCGTCTTTCCGCGACGCCGGCCCGCGCTAGGCTGGTTTGATGCGCCGCTGGTTTTCCGCTGCTCATCCTTCACAACGGGTGGTCTGAAGCCCCGCCGAAGCTTCCCGGGATGTGGGGTGCGTCACGAAGGTCGACCGGGGACGGCCGGCGGCTCGCGGCCTGCGGAGAAGCCAGCCGGCAAACAGCGGCTAACGGCGTCGCCGACGAACCTCGTTCCGCCGCTTCCAGCCCGCATCGGACAATCAACGCCCAAACCTGCCCATGAGACGAACAGCGGAAAGGAGACGACCATGAAGCTGACCGTGACCGAGTCCGTATCGCTCGACGGAGTCATGCAGGGGCTCGGCGGATCCAACGAGGACCGCCGCGGAGGATTCGAGCGCGGCGGATGGGCCCTCCCGCTCGTGGACGAGGAGGTCGGCGCGTTTCTCGACGACGTCTACGGGCGCGCTGACGCGTTCCTGCTCGGACGGCGGACATACGAGATCTTCGCCGGCTCGTGGGGCCTCATGAAGGATCCGAGCCAGAGCCCGATCGGACAGGCGCTGAACTCGAAGCGCAAGTACGTGGCCTCTTCGACCCTCACCGAGCCGCGCTGGGCGGACACGACCGTCATCGCCGGGGAGGTCACAGCGGTCGGCGAGCTGAAGGCCGAGCCGGGCGGCGAGCTGCAGGTGCACGGAAGCGGCGCGCTGGTGCGCTGGCTGCTCGAAAACGAGCTGGTCGACGAGATCAACCTGCTGACGTTCCCCGTGATCGTCGGCCAGGGCACGCGCCTGTTCGCGGACACCGCCCCGGACGCAGCGCTCGATCTGGTCGAGACCCGGACCACACCCAACGGGGTGACGATGCAGGTCTTCCGGCCCAGCGGGCGACCGGAGTACGCAACGTCCACCGCGGAGGCAAGCTGGCGAGAAAGCTAGGCGTGGAGCGGCGACACGCTCAGGCGGCGAGCGTGGCGTCCAGCTTGGTGAACGACTCGAGCCAGCCCTGCTCGCTGGGGCGCCAGACGGTCGGGGAGCCACTGGCGGACCTCGAGTCGAGTCCGCCCGTCGGCCTCGTCGTGAGCGACGCGCGCTCGAGCACCTTCAGGTGGCGGGAGATCGCCGGGAGGCTGACGGAGAACGGGGCCTGACCGCTCGTTCCCGTCGCAAGCCAGGTGTGGCGGGCCGGTTCTGTTTTCGTCCGCGCAGACGAGACGACGGGCCCGCTCGATCCCCGCGACGGAGTAATGCAGGCCATGCGCGGTCCGGCCGGCACTCAACGAGCCGCGACCGCGGGCCTAGGCTTGCTCGAGCTCCGCGTCGCTGAGCTCGGCGAGCGTCCGGAGCCTTCCCTCAACCTCCGGGTACTCCGGAACATAGGACTCAACCTCCGCTCGGAGGCGTGCGTACAACCTCGCTATCTCCTCTTCGTCTCCGCGCTCCGCCGCCTTCGCCAGCTCGTGGAGCGCCCGCGTTGGCTGATGCCGTTGCCGCCCGTCGGTGACGAGAAGCGAGGTCGCAGCGAGTACCGGATCACGCGGCCCTTTCCACACTCCTGCCGCGCTGATCGCGGCGATGTCCTCTCCCGGCGACCTCATCCGACCATTCGCGCCGCGATGCGATCCGCGACGGCAGCGATCGTCAGCGACGGGTTCGGGCCGATCGGCCCCGGCATCACCGAGCCGTCGGCGACGTAGAGGCCTTCGCCCTCGTACCCGAAGACTTCCCCGTACTCGTTGACGAAGCCCTCGTCGGGGCTGCGTCCCATCGGGCAGCCGCCGAGCGCATGCACCGTTGTCAGCTTGCTGACGCCGCGGATTCGTGAGTCCTTGAACTCTCCACGCAGCTCGTCTGCGATCCCGCGCGCCGTCTTCTCGAGCTCGTCGAAGTACGCCTTCGAGCCTTCGGGCGTCCACGTCGTCGTCAGCCGACCTTCCTTGTCGAGCAGGAGACGGCCGTTCGGGAAGTCCCGGCCCATTCCGAGCAGCGGCATCGACGACGACGCCAGGGCAACGTCCTCGAACAGCTCGGCGAACTCGGCGCCGAGATCGGTGTCGGCGCCGCGGCCGAGCAGCTTGTCGATGCGCTCACGCCAACGGCGCCGAAAGAGCTTGCGCGTCATCCCAGGCAAGGTCGCCAGCTGCACCAGCCAGCTCATGAGGTACGGATACCCGGCGTCCTCGATGTAGTGGCCGCGCCTGACCCCCGGCTCGGGCGGAACGCGGATCGCGCTGGTGATCACCGGTCCGTAGCTGGCTTCGAGCACGCGCCCGGGTTGCGCCCGGGTGCCGGCGCGCACGAGGAACGTCAGGAGATCGCCGTTACTCGAGAATTGCGCTCCCAGGAGGTCGTTATTGATCTTCGGGAGGCCCTGCCGCGACTTCAGCAGCAGGAAGGTCGTGCCAAGCGTCCCCGCCGAGAAGACGACACGCGGCGCTCGCAAGGTCTCCTCCGGCGGATCGCCCCGCGGCAATGCTTGTTGGGCGAGCTCCGTGTGATCGACGACGGTCACGGTGTACCCACCACCCGAGGCCTCGGCGACGCGCTTCACCTCGCAGGAGGTCCTGATCACCGCCCCGTTCTGTTTGGCGGTCCCGAGGAACATCAGGTCGACGGTGTTCTTGCTGCCGTAGTTGCACCCGAGGTTGCACTCCCCGGTCATCAGACACGTCAGCCTCGGATGCGGAACGTCGTGCACCGACGGCGGCGCATCCTTGATCTCGACACCGACGCGAGCCACCTCGCCGGGATTCGAGAACGTGATCGCCTGCAGCGGTGCCTCCCAGGTGACACCGGAGATCCCGAGGCGCGCGTCGAGCCCTTCCGCGGCCTCCTTCATCGCGAACACCTTCGGCGCCCGGCTGTACGGCTCGTGGTCGAACGGATAGCGCTGCGCGTTCAGCCGTCGTTCGACCCGCTCGTAGTGCTCCTCGAGATCGTCGTAGCCGATCGGCCACGATTCGTGCTCGTCACGCACGAACGTCTCGGGATCCTTCCGGATGAGGATGTTCGCGTAGATCAGCGACCCGCCCCCGAGGCCGCTGCAGACGAGGGCGCCGAGCTTGTCGAACGACCAGACGTTGTACATCCCGTAGTGGCCCTTGCTCGGGTCCCAGAAGCTGCGGCTCATGTCGAGCGGGCTCCGCGGGAACGACCCCGGTGGATAGGCGCGGCCGCGCTCGAGCAGGCAGACGCGCATCCCGGCTTCGGCGAGACGGTCGGTCACGACCGAGCCTCCGAATCCGGAGCCGATCACGATCGCGTCGAAGTCGGCCCCGTTCAACCCGCGTCCTCTCGCGCGACCGAGAGTCCGGAGAGCTCAGTCGGGTCGAATGCGGCGAACGCGAAGGCCGCGCCTCGCATGAGGCTCGAGCTCGCCGCAGCAACGATGCGAGGCCACACGTGCATGAAGCGCCTCCCGTTGCAGTGGGCGATTTATCGCGATCGCCGAGCCGAAAGTCAACTGCACTGATCCACGGGCCGTTCGAATGCCCGGCCTCAATTTGTCTTGACGTCGAAGTACCCGGCAGGTAGTTTGATATCGAGAATATCGACACCAAGGCTTCGCAGGGGAGGACTCACATGACCACCGCAGTCGACAAGGGCTACGTCTTCGCAAAGCTCGACGAGCTCGAGCCCGCACCACTCGTCGCACCCGACGCAACGGACGACGGCAGGCGGCGTTACAGCGTCCGCAACCAGTTCAACGTCACCTCGTTCGGCGTCAATGCGTTCAGCGCGCCGAGCGGCATCGACGTCATCCGTGCACACGACGAAATGCTTCTCGGCGAAGCCGGTCAGGAGGAGCTCTACGTCGTGCTCCAGGGCGCCGCCACGTTCGAGATCGACGGCGAGACAATCGAAGCCCCAGCAGGCTCCTTCGTCCACGTGCGACCGACCGCGACGCGGAAGGCGACGGCCAAGGACGACGGCACGACGATCCTGGTCGTCGGCGGCACGCCCGGGAAGGCGTACGAGCCCGCTCCGGCGGAGGCCGCGGAGGCGTTCTCGGCCTACAACGAGGGCGACTACGAGGGCGCGCTCGCGAAGCAGCGCACCGTCGTGGAGAAGCGGCCCGGCGATCCGGTTGCGCACTTCAACGCCGGGTGCTTCGCGGCGCGGGCAGGGCTTGCCGACGAGGCGATCGAGCACCTCGGGCGAGCCGTCGAGATCAACGAGCGCATCAAGGAGCTGATGGCGACCGACGAGGACCTCGACTCGATCCGCGACGACCAGCGGTTCGCCGAACTGACGAAGTAGCGGGGCTCATTCGAGCCTTAGCGGGCCCCGGCTGCCCGACAGGTGCGGCACGGCTACCGGGGCACGATCGACGTGCGCTGCTCGGGCCTCGAGTCGATCCACGCGATCAGGGACCGCACCTCGTCCGGAAGTGTCTGCTCGGTGAACCGGCGCGTCCGGGCTCGACCTTCGTGCTCGACGCTCACCTCGTAGCTCAGCTCGTCGGGATGTGCGGGCGGAGCCTCTCGGGGAGCGGCTTCGTCGAGCAGTCCCGCGCCCCCGACCAGCTCGGAGAGCTTGGTCGCCTCGTCCGGCGGGAGCGCGTCCGCCGACAGTTCCGCCTGCCTGGTGAGGCCGGCGAGGCCGCCTCCACGAATGACCGTCAGCTTCAACGCGATCGCGGGCGAGCCCGTGTGCTCACCCCAAGACGCCGACCTCCTCCCAGGCGCGTTGCACGGCTTGCTCTTCGTTCCCGCCGGCTCCGAAGAGATCGCCGGCCGCCTCGACGGTCGCCTCGGCCGCTTCACGAAAGTCCGAGGTCGGCCCGAGGCGCTGTGTCAGTGTCTGGTACCAGATCTGTCCCGGGACTTCCCACGCGTTGCCGCCGATCGCCTTTGCGGTGAGATAGAAGGCCCGGTTCGGAATGCCGGAGTTGATATGGACGCCTCCGTTGTCGTTCTGGGGGTCGTCGTCGTCGGGAAGGTCCTTGTAGTCGTCCATGTGACCCGGCTGTGGATCGCCGTCGAAGGCGGTCCCCGGATCGCTCATCGAGCGAAGGGCTTGCCCGCCGATCTCGGGAGCGAGGATCCCGGCGCCGATCAGCCAGTCGGCCTCCTCGGCCGTCTGCCCGAGCGAGTGCTGCTTGACGAGCGAACCGAACACGTCCGAGAACGACTCGTTGAGCGCACCGGGCTGAACGTGGTACTCCAAGCCCGCCGTGTACTGCGTGACGCCGTGCGTGAGCTCGTGCCCGATGACGTCGATCGCCTTCGTCAGCGAGCCGGCGATGAACAGCTGGCCGCTCCCGTCGCCGTAGACCATCTCGCCCCCGTCCCAGAAGGCGTTGTCGAAGTCGACGCCGAAGTGCACACACGAGACGAGCGAAAGGCCGCTTCCGTCGATGCTGTCGCGAGCGTACGCCTCCTTGTAGAAGCTGTAGGTCGCGTCGGCGCCGTCGTACGCCTCGTTGACGGCGTCGTCGTCCGCGGGCTCGTCGCCCTCGCTTCGCATCAGATCGCCTGGGAGGTCGTTCCATCCGCCGTGGCGGACGTCGTAGACATCCCGGTTCTTCGCTCGACTCGCGGGAAGGAACTCGGCGATGTCCACCCCACGTGTGCGAGCGAGCTCAGTGAGCAGCGCGCGCCTGGCGCGGACCGCTGCCGACGCCGAAAGTGTCCGAACCGCAGCTCGTCGCTGCTCTGCGCTGCCCTCCTCTGCGAGGCGGGCGAGGAGAAATGGCGGAGCGATGAAACAACACTCCCGAGGCGAGCCGCAGCGATGCATCGAGTGATGCGAGAGATGCATTGCACTCCCTCCTTCGGCAGTCTGGAGAAGCGACCAGCCTACTCGATCACACTTGCGCTAACGAGCCCCGATTTCGGTTCGGAGGTAGAAGAGCAGAATCACCGTCGTGGCCGCCGTCAGCAGGTGCCAGATCGCATGCCCCTGGACAACGGACTCAGGCTGGCACCACGGCTTGCCCGTGTCCGAACGCTGCTGGATCAGGAACGCGACCCCGAACACGATCGCTCCCGCGATGAACAGGAGGACCGCAGGGCCGTTGTCGCGGTCGATCCCGCCGATGCCGAGGATCGCAAAGAACTGCAGGAGCGCCCAGAGCACGGCCATCGAGCCGAACGCGAGCGCCCCCATCGAGAAGTGAGGCAACGGTGACTCCGGGACGAACCACGTCAGCACGCCGAGCCCGACCACGAGCGCGAGGAACACGATCAGGAACAGCGTCTTGCCGCCGTTGAAGATGCCCGTGATGTCGTACACGAGCAGGAAGGCCGTGTAGAGGATCATCGAGAGGGTGTCGATCCACCCTCCCCACTTCTTCATCGACGCATGGAAGAACATCGACCCCGGGCCGAGGAAGATCACGATGCAGCCGTAGAGAACGGCGTAGAACGTCCGCTCCTCGAGCGGATCCCGGCCCGAGGCTTCGACGACCGCGGGCAGGCTCGCGAGCATGATCAGCCCGACCAGCACGAAGCCGAGGTTCGACCACGTGTTGCTCGGCTGCTTGATCATCCCGGACCGGACGCGTTCGCAGTAACACGCGTTCTTCTCGACGCAGGGGTCCGAGTCCGAGCTCTTGATCCAATCGAGCGCGCCAAAAAGGAACAACAAGCCGATCGCAACCGCGCTCTCTGCGAGTCCGATGAGGAACGGAATCATTTCCGAGCGGCTGTCCCTCCGGGTCGAACTGCGCGACTCTACCGCACCTTGACAGAGGTAACGCGAATGGTCTAGAAACTGTTTTCAGAGGGGACGACCGGGCTGCGGCAGGCCGCCCTCGTGGCTTGTAAGTCCGCAACGAAAAGGTGGTTTCGCATGAAAGCCACTGCCTGGCGCGCGCTCGGAGCATTGGCCGGTGGAATCGGCGGCATCGGTCTGGGCCTCGGCATTACCGAGGGGTTCGGAGCGAACTTCGGCTTGGGGTTGCTCGCTTTGGCCGGTCTCATCGTCGTGTGCGTGATCCTGTATCTGGTCGCGCGCACACAATCGGCCGCAGGCTCACGCGCCGGTGAGCTCATGCCCGGAGTCCTCCTCGGCCTGAATACCGGCGTCAACGGGGTCCTGATCGCCGCGATCGTCGGACCGATCGTCGCGGTCCTGCTCTGTGTCCTCCCGCTGCTCGCCGTCATCGAGCCGGTCTCCCGGTCCGACATCTACCAGGCGCCTCTCGGCTGGGGGAATTTCCTGTTGCCGATGTCATGGCCGATCGTCGGCCTCGGGCTGCTCATCCTGATCTTCAGCGGGATCCTCGCGCTCGTGAATCTCGCGATCCGCTCCACCTTCCTCGAGATCGAGACGCTGAAGCTCCAGGCGAAGACCGGAACGACGTTTCTGGTCGGCGGACTGGGCGGCAACGCCAACTTGAACCCCGACTCGACGGGCTACAACATGGGCAGCTTCGCGTTCCTGAGGCACGGCAAGTCCAGCGAGTATCTCTTCGAGCACGAGTCGGGACACACGCTCAATCTCGCCATCTGGGGTCCGGTCGTCCACCTGATCGGCGCGCTCGACGAGAACGTGTTCGGCGGCCACGCCAACGCGTACACGGAGCTCTTCGCAGAGAGCAACGTCCCGCCGGGCAGCCGTCAGGGGCCGATCTTCCCGATGTGGGGCGATCCGACGGCCGCACCCGCGACGGCCCCGACCCCCCTGACCACGCCGGCCTGACCGTGATCGACGAGGTCGACCAGCAACTCCGCAGCTGGGTCGAAGAGGTCCTCCCCGGCGTCAGCGTCACGTTCGACGGCCCGGCGACGGCCACCGATGATGTCGGGCTGCACCTGTTCGAGATGGCCGACCTGCCGCCTGCCCGCGGCGAAGCGCGACCACCGCTGCAGGTTCGACTCGGCTATCTGGTGACCACGTCCGGCGCCGACGTGGCGCTTGCCCACAAGCGTCTCGGCACGCTCCTGTTCGCGGCGCTGACACATCCCGACTGGGACGTGCGCTTCCCCGGCGACATCGCAGAGTTCTGGCGAGCCGCCGGCGAGCCGCCTCGAGCGGGCTTCGTGCTCACCATTTCGTTGAGGCAGCCCGTCGAGACGGAGCCGGCGCCGCCCGTGCGAGCTCCACTTCGCGTGGAAGGCGTTGGGTCACGAGCCATGGAGGGCCTCGTTCTCGGGCCAGGCGACGTCCCCATCTCGGACGCGTTCGTCGAGATTCCATCGCTCGCGCTCACCGCCCGCTCCGACCGGCGGGGCCGATTTCGGTTTGCGGCCGTTCCGACGTCGCCCGCCAAGCAGCACCTGCGCGTCCGCGCGAAAGCGCGGGAGTTCCCGTTCACCGTCGACAGCTCCAAACCGTCTCCGTTCGTATTGAAACTCGACCTAGCGAAGGTGTGAGATGTCAGTAAGCGCGTACCACACGCCCGGCGTCTACGTGAAAGAAGTTCCCGCCGGGCCACGCCCCATCCAGGCAGTCGGAACCAGCACCGCCGCGTTCATCGGCGAGGCACCGCTCGACGACGCGATGGTGAACGAGCCCCGGGCCGTGAACAACTGGTCCGAGTTCGTCTCGAGATTCATGCCAGAGGACGAGAAGGACCGCAAGAGCACCGTCCTGTCCAACGCCGTCTACGGCTTCTTCGAGAACGGCGGCAGTCGCTGCTTCATCGTCAACACCGGCAAGGCAGGCGACGTGGACGACGCGCTTGCGGCCGCGGCGATCGAGGACGAGATCGCGATCGTCGCCGCCCCGGGACGGTCGGACCCCGCGAGCCACGCGGCGCTCCAGAGCCACTGCGAACGACTCGAGGACCGCGTCGCGATTCTCGACGTGCCCGAGGAGATCGACGACATCGGGCTGCTGACCCAGGTCGAGACAGCCGAAGCAGGCGGAGGCGGCGGTGGAGGCGGTGCAGGCGCAAGCACGCGCGGCCGCCGACGAGCGAAAAGCGCGGACGAAGGGCCCAAGAAGGGCGGACTGCTGCCGGCGCAATCCGACCGCGGCTTCACGAGCGTGTACTTCCCGTGGATCACCGTGCTCGACCCGATCGCCGACACCCTCGTCAACGTGCCGCCGTCGGGCCACATGGCCGGGATCTGGGCTCGAAACGACGCCAACCGCGGCGTCCACAAGGCCCCTGCCAACGAGACCGTCAACGGTGCGCTCAACCTCACCTACCGGTTGACGCGTGACGAGCAGGGCGTGCTCAACGACGTCGGCGTGAACTGCCTGCGCCTGTTCGCGCGCTCGGGAATTCGCGTCTGGGGCGCGCGCACGCGAGCCGACGCCGCCAGCGAGTGGCGCTATCTCAACGTGCGGCGACTCTTCAACATGATCGAGGAGTCGATCGTCGAGGGGACGACCTGGATCGTCTTCGAGCCCAACGACCGAACACTCTGGAAGCACGTTCGTCGCGACATCGGCGCGTTTCTGACGCGCGTCTGGCGTGACGGAGCGTTGTTCGGCGCCACACCGGACGAGGCGTTCTTCGTCAAGTGCGACGAGGAGACAAATCCACCGGAAGTCATCGACGCCGGGCAGGTCGTCGCGGTCGTCGGTATCGCTCCGGTCAAGCCTGCGGAATTCGTCGTATTCCAAGTCATGCAGTCGGCGGCCGGCGCAGAGGTTTCATCTGCCGCCGGCGGCGGCTAGCGCCACGAGGAGGGTGAAAGATGCCTGAAGCCGCTCAGACCGCACCGCCCGCACCCACAGGCGCTCAGCCCGGGACGTTCATCGACCCGTTTCGCGCCTACAACTTCAAGCTGCAGATCCAGGGTGTCACCGAAGGCCACTTCACCGAGTGCAGCGGGCTCGAGGTCGAGGTCCATCCGATCCGCTACCGCGAGGGTGGTGCGGGGCAAGTCGTGCACGTCATCCCTGGCCCCGTTTCGTACGGCGACGTCACGCTCTCGTACGGCCTCACGTCGTCGATCGAGCTCTGGACCTGGCTGCTGAGCGCGGTCCGGGGAAGCGTCGAGAGGAGAAATGTCTCGATCCTGATGCTCGACAGCACCGGTGCGACGGAGGTCGTCCGCTGGGATCTGACCAACGCCTGGCCTGCACGGTGGCGTGGAGCGCCGCTGGACGCGCTCAACAAGGAAATCGCCATCGAGACCCTGACGCTGGTGTTCGAAACGCTCCAGCGCGCGTAGCGCGATGCAGCTGTGGAGGTGGTTTGTCGGGCAGGTCGCGCGCCTCCGGCGCTCGATCGTCGGTGTCCCTGCGTTCCGCTCGGAGCGAGGGCAGCGGGCGGACGACCACGTCGCCCGCGGCGACGAGCACGCTCCTGGGCCGCCCGCGCACTGGGTCGAGCGCGTGCGGCGCGGAGCGCCGGGTCTGCTCGAGCCGGCGCTCCGCCGAGGCGGGCCCGCGGAGCCACCGGCAGCCGAACGCATCGCCCTCCCGCAGACCGAGCTCGAGCCTGAGCCGGAGTCGCTCGAGAAGCCCGAGCTCGTCAACGTTCGGCCGGAGCCACCGGTCGCCCCGCAGCGGCCGGAAGCTCCGGTCCGAACGCCGCCGTGGCGGAAAGTCGGGATCGCCTTGATCCGAAAGGTCCAGGCCCCGCTGCTGCGGAACGTTCACCGCCGAACGCGTTCTCACCCGGCGGCTCGGGCTCCCCGGGCGTCGGTCGACGTCTCGCGTGTGACGGCCAAGCACGGCGTTCCCCACGAGCTCGACAATCCGACGAGGGGCCTCAACTCGCCGGCAGGCCCGCCGGCCGCTGAGGCCGACCGTCAGCGCTCGGTCGGCGAGACTGGGCGGACGCTTGCCCCGTCGCCGAACGTAGGTGAAAAGCCTGAGCGCTTTTCAGAGTCGCCGCCGACCGCCGAGCACGAGCGCCTCCCGGGGCGGTCCGAGGTCGTCGAGCACGACGTGTCCGTGCAGCGTCGAACTGCCCGATCGGCGCCGGTGGCAAGCCATGATGCGCCGATCGAGGCCGGCGCCCCGCCGGGGGCGAAGAACGTCCCTCAGGCAGAGCACACGATCGCCGAGATCCGGAGCGAGCGCATACGGGAGCGCGTGGTGCGCTCTCCGGCGCCGGGACGGGAGGCCCCCGGACGCCTGCGTGAGCCGGCGCTTTCTCCACCGACCTCGCGGCAGGAATCGCCCGTTGCACCCGCTCCACCCCCTCGTCGTCGCGCCGAGCCCCTCTCCGAGGTCGACGT